>CAZBUU010000176.1:0-3534 GCA_964495125.1 uncultured Rubrivivax sp. | reverse complement strand
GCGCCGGCGCGCCGCGATGGTGCTGGCCCTGCTGGCGGCCTGCGGTGGCGCGCCAGCCTTGGCCGCAGAGCCGGGGCCGTTGCGCACGCTGACGGTGGCCAGCGGCCTGGAACATCCCTGGAGCCTGGCCTTCCTGCCCGACGGCCGCCTGCTCGTCACCGAGCGGGCCGGTCGGCTGCGCGTGGTGAGCGCTGCCGGGGCGCTGTCGCCACCCGTGGCCGGACTGCCGCGTGTCGATGCCCAGGGCCAGGGCGGCCTCTTCGACGTGCTGCCGGCGGCCGATTTCGCCAGCTCGCGGCGCATCTACCTGAGCTATGCCGAGCCGGGCACGGGCGCCGAGGCCGGCCGCAACGGCACCACGGTGGGCAGCGGCGTGCTGAGTGCCGACCTGGCGACGCTCACGCAATGGCAGGTGCTGTTCCGCCAGACGCCCAAGGTGGCCAGCGCGGGGCACTTCGGAGGCCGTCTGGTGCTGGCGGGCAACCGGCTCTTCGTGACGCTGGGCGACCGCATGCTCGGCCGCGAGCGCGACAAGGCCCAGGACCTGGGCCAGGGCCACGGCAAGATCATGCGCATCGCCCTGGACGGCAGCGCGCCGGCAGACAACCCCTTCAGCGGCCGCACGGACGCGCAGGCCACCATCTGGAGCTACGGCCACCGCAACGTGCAGGGCGCCGCGCTGCACCCGGGCACGGGCGAACTGTGGATCACGGAACACGGCCCGCAGGGCGGCGACGAACTGAACCGCGTGCAGGCCGGCCGCAACTACGGCTGGCCGCGCGTCAGCCACGGCTGCGAGTACGGCGCGCGGGTGAGCGCCTGTCCGACCGTGGGGGGCGCCAGCGCGGGGGCCGGCCTGGAGCCTCCGGTGACGGTCTGGGTGCCGACCTCCATCGCTCCCAGCGGCATGGTGTTCTATACCGGCACGCGCTTCCCGGAGTGGCAGGGCCAGATCTTCCTCGGCGCCCTGGCCGGCCGCGCGCTGTGGCGCGTGCAGTTGAAGGGCGAGCAGGTGGTGGCGCGCGAGCCGCTGCTGCAGGACCTGGGCCAGCGCATCCGGGACGTGCGCCAGGGCCCCGACGGCTGGCTCTACCTCATCACCGACGAAAGCGACGGCCGCATCCTGCGCGTGGAGCGCTGATCAGGCCACGCGCCCGAACCACCACAGGCTCAGGCCCGCGGCCGCTACGGCCAGCAGCGCGCCGAGGCCGGCGAAGAGCGCGGTGACCTCGGTCTCCTTGCGCTCCACCACCATGCGCGAGGACAGCGACTCGTAGACCTTCTTCAGGTCTTCCGCCGTGCCGGCGTAGAAGTACTCGCCGTGCGTCAGGATGGAGACGTTCTTCAGCGTCTCCTCGTCCAGCTTCACGCGCATGCTCCAGCCTTCGAAGCCGATGACCTCGCCCTGCGTGGTGCCGATGCCCACCGTGTAGACGCGGATGCCGCGTTCGGCGGCCATCTTGGCAGCGTCCAGCGGGTCGGGGCCGGTGGTGCGCTGGCCATCGGTGAGCATGATGATGGCGGCCGAGTTGTACGAGCCCGCCGGCACCGGCGTGAAGGGCTTGGCTTCCTTCTTCGCGATGGAGCTGCTGCCGTTCCCGCCGCCACCGCTGCCGGGGAAGTTGCGCTGCCCCGTGATGTGCTGGATCTCGATGCCGTCGTCGGGGAAGATGGTGGCCAGGCTCAGGATGATGCCGCTGCCGGTGGCCGTGCCGCGCTGCAACTGGAAGCGGTCGATGGCCTTGATGACGTCGTCGCGGCTGGCGGTGGGCGCCTGCACCACGGCGGCCGTGCCGGCGAAGGACACCACGCCCACCTTCACCTCGCGCGGCAGGTTGTTGACGAAGGCCTTGGCGGCCTCCTGGCTGGCCACCAGCCGGTTGGGCTTCACGTCCTCGGCGCGCATGCTGCCGCTCACGTCCATGGCCAGCATGATGGTGCGCTCGGCCAGCGGCAGCGTCAGCGTGGCGGTGGGCCGGGCCACGGCGGCCAGCAGCGCCGCCAGGCCCAGCAGCAGCAAGGCGGGCGGCACGTGGCGGCGCCAGCCGGGGCCGCTGCCCGCCGCCAGCTTGGCCACGCTGATGCTGGCCAGCCGCACGGTGGTCTTGCGCTTGCGGCGCAGCACCCAGAAATACAGCGCCACCAGCACCGGCAGCAGCAAGAGCAGCCAGAGCATCGAAGGCCAGATGAAGCTCATGCCGAGGTTCCTTCCGCGGTCGGCATCGGGGTGGCCCGCCGCAGGGCGCGCGGGAATCGCAGCGGCAGCTTGGCGCGCGCGCGCTGGCGCCGCAGGTCGGCGAAACGCATCAGGCTGTCGAGCAGGTCGTCGTCGGTGGCCAGTTCCACCACGTCGGCGCCACTGTGGGCCAGCGCTTCCATCAGCGCGGTTTCCTGTTCCTCGGCCAGGGCGGCATAGCGCTCACGAAAGGCCGGGTCGGAGCCGTCGACGAAGAGCTGCTCGCCGGTTTCGGCGTCCTGCAGCGTCACCAGTCCGACATCGGGCAGCGCCATCTCCAGCGGGTCCCACAGACGCACGGCCACCAGGTCGTGGCGGCGCGCCAGGCGGGCCAGGCCCTGTTCCCAGCCGGGCTGGCTGATGAAGTCGGAGACGACGAAGACCAGCGAGCGGCGCGGGATGGCGCCGTCGGCGGCCTTCAGCAGGTCGGCCAGCGCGGTGCCGGTGCCAGCGGCGTCGCGCGAGCGCGGCGCGCGCATGCGCTCGAGCAGTTCCAGCACGTGCAGGCGCGAGGCGCGCGGCGGCAGCAGCCCTTCCACACCGGCGCCGTAGAACATCGCGCCGACGCGGTTGCCGTGGCGCGTGATGACCCGCGCCAGTGTCGCCACGAAGCCCGCGGAAACGGCCAGCTTGGTGACGTCGTCGCTGCCGAAGTCGACGCTGCCGGACAGGTCCAGCAGGAACCACGCGCTCATGTCGCGGTCTTCCAGGAACTGGCGCACGTAGGGCTGCTGCAGCCGCGCGGTGACGTTCCAGTCGATGTGGCGCACGTCGTCGTGGTGCTGGTACTCGCGCAGGTCGGCGAGATCGACGCCCGCGCCGCGCCACAGCGTGCGGTAGTCGCCCTGCAGCAGGCCGTCCAGGCGGCGCAGCACGGTCCACTCCAGCTGGCGCAGGAGTTGGTCGCTGCTGCTGGCGGCCGGGCTCATGCAGCGGCGTGAGCGAGGGGTTTGTCGGGTGCCGGCAGCTTCTTCAGGATGCGCTGCACCAGGGCGTCGGCCGTGATGTCCTCGGCCAGGGCCTCGTAGCTCAGCACCACGCGGTGACGCAGCACGTCGGGCACGAGGTCCACCATGTCCTCCGGCAGCACGTAGCGGCGGCCGCGCAGCATGGCCAGCGCCTTGGCACCCTCGATGAGGCCGATGGTGGCGCGCGGGCTGGCGCCGAAGGTGATGTACTTGGTCATCTCGCCCAGCTCGTACTTCTCGGGCCGGCGCGTGGCGCCCACCAGCTTCACCGCGTACTGCATCAGCGCCGGGTCGCAGAACACGGCGCGGCACTCGCGCTGCAGCGCGGCG
>CAZBUU010000175.1:0-8900 GCA_964495125.1 uncultured Rubrivivax sp. | reverse complement strand
TTCGACGCCAAGGGCCGCGACATGGTGCGCGCCAGCCTCACGCGCAGCTACCGCGGCGCGGGCATCGGCGCGCTGCTGGCGCGGCCCACGCTGGCGGTCGCCTACACCGACACCGACGCCCCCAACACGGAGCTGGCGCCCGACCGCGTGGGCAACCCGGCGCTGAAGCCCGAACTCGCCACCGGGCTGGACATCGCCTTCGAGAAGTACCTGGCCGGCGGCGGCATGTGGAGCGTGGGCGTCTTCCACCGCCGCATCACCGACCTCGTGCGCAACGTCACCACGCTGCGCACGGTGCCCTGGGCCACGGTGCCGCGCTGGGTGGCGCAGCCGCAGAACTTCTCCCGGGCCATCACGCAGGGCATCGAGCTGGAGATCAAGGGCCGCGCCGGCGAACTGATGCCAGCCCTGGTGGACAAGACCAGCGCGCTGAACCTGCGCGCGTCGCTGAACCTGTACCGCTCGAAGGTGGACGCGCTGCCCGGCCCCGACAACCGGCTGGACGGCCAGCAGCCCTGGACGGCCACGCTGGGCTTCGACCAGCGCCTGAAGACCCTGCCCCTCACCGTGGGCGGCAGCCTGAGCCTGAACCCGGCCTACGACACCCAGCTCACGCTGGAGCAGACGCAGCGCCGCTCGCGCACGCACACCATCGACGTCTACGGCCTGTGGGTGTTCCGCCCCGGCCTTTCCACGCGCCTGGCGGTCTCACAGGGGGCGCAGCCCTTCGGCCCGCCGAACGGCACCACCACCACGCTGCTGGCGGGCGGCGACTTCACGCGCATCGAACGCAAGACGGGGCCGCAGATCAACCTGTCGCTGGACATCCGGCTGTGAGGGGCGGCGCGACCTCGCCGCGTCACGTTCATTCGAAGGGGTAGCGCACGCCCAGCTGGCGCAGGACTTCGTGGTTCCAGCGCGCGAGCGCCAGGGTCTCGGCGTGCGGCATGCGCGGGCTCTGCAGCAGACCGGCGCCGATGCAGCGCATGGCTTCTTCGACCTCGCCCTCGAAGCCATTGATGCGGAACGGCGCTTCGCAGACGACCTCGGCCTGGTCTTTCAGCGCCAGCACGGCGCGCGTGCCTTCCCAGAAGCGATTGGGCAGCCTGATGCACCCGTGTTCGCCGTTGACCACCAGCGCGTTGTCCGAGGTGGCGTCGAAGCCGCAGACCCACTGCGCGATGACGCCGCCGGGAAAGACCAGCATCCCGCCCACGCGCTGGTCCACGCCCGTGGGTGCGAGCGTGCCGCTGGCGACGATGCGCTCGGGTTCGGGGCAGGCACCCAGGCTGTTCTCCAGCACGAAGCGGGTCAGCGCCAGGTTGTAGATGCCGATGTCCAGCATCGCGCCACCGGCCAACTGCGGGTTGAAGGCACGGTGCCGGGCGTCGAAGGGCAGGTTGAAGCAGAAGCTGGACTGCAGCGTGCGCAGCGCACCGATGGCACCGCTGCGCAGCCATTGAGTCACCTGGTCGTACACCGGCAGGAAGCGCGACCACAGCGCCTCCATCAGGAACACGCGGTGGGTGGCGCTCAGCTCGAGGAGGGCCTGGGTCTGCGCCAGCGTGGGCGTCAGCGGCTTCTCGCACAGCACCGGCTTGCCGGCGCGAAGGCAGGCGCTGGCCAGGCGCGCGTGGCTGTCGTGCGGCGTGGCGATATAGACGGCCTGCACGGCGGGGTCGGCCAACAGCGCCTGCAGTTCGGTGTGCACCCGGGGCACGGCAGTGCCTTCTCGCGCCCATTGCCGGGCGAAGGCGGCACCGCGCTGAGCGTCGCGCGCCAGCACGGCCTGCAGGCGTGCACCGGGCAGGCCGTTGACGGCGGCAGCGAAGCGATGGGCAATGCCGCCGGGCCCGATCAGGCCCCAGTCGAAGGTTTCCATCGGGTGCATGGCCCGAGTGTCACCGAGGTCGGCCGGGCGTGCGCTCTTCGTCGCAAATCGCAGTTCGTCACCGGCTCCCGCACGCGCTGCCCCTGGGCTGCTTACAGTCGGGAGGTGTGCACCGATGCACGCGCTTTGGACAAGGACCGCTGATGAAACGTGCGATGTGGCCCCGTGGTTTGCAGTTGGCCGCGGCAATGCTGACCCTCGTGTTCGGCCCGGCCGTCGCCGCCACCCCGCCCGGCACCCCGGCCCGCCTGTCGCAGGTGGTGAACACGGCCCAGGCCCAAGGATTCGCGGGCGAGGTGCTGGTGGCCGACGCCGACAGCGTGTGGTTCGAACAGGCCGTGGGCCTGGCCCGGCGCCAGCCCGACGTGGCGCACAAGCCCGGCGCGGTGTGGCGCTGGGGGTCGGTGAGCAAGCAGGTGACAGTGACCATGGCCATGCAGCTGGTGGATGCCGGGCAGCTGAGGCTGGAGGACACCCTCGCCCAGCGCTGGCCGGCTTTCCAGGCACCCAACGCCGCGCAGATCACCGTGCGGCACCTGATGCAGCACTTGTCTGGCCTGGCGCACCCCGACAACAGCCCCCGGGACCCCGATGGCGTGTGGTCCTTCTACCGCCGCAAGGGCCCGCCCTGGCAGCCCGAAGCGCTGCGCTTCTGCGCCGGGCCGGCGACGGCCGTTCCGGGCGAGCGTTTCCAGTACGGCGACTGCGACACGCTGGTGCTGGCCGGCCTGCTCGAGCACCTCACCGGCCAGTCCATCCCTCAGCTCATGCAGCAACGCGTGGCGCAGCCGCTCAAGCTGCGCAGCCTTCGGCTGAACGAGGGCAGCACACGGGCCATGGCGGTCGCCATGGACGCCAGCGGCCAGCCCGTGCCTCAACCGGTGATGGCCACCTATGGTGCTGGCGGCGCGATGGAAGGCACGGCGCGCGATCTGCTGGCCTTCAGCCGTGCCTTGCTGGCTGGGCGCCTGGTCAGCGCGGCTTCGCGCCAGGCCATGTGGACCGGTGAACCGAAGTGGGGCTATGCCGGCCTGGGTGTGTGGGCCTTCACCGCGCCGATCGCCGGCTGCGCCGAGCCCGTGGAACTGGTGGAGCGCCGCGGCTATGTGGGCGGCATCCAGGCGCGCAACATCATCGCGCCGGGGCGTGGCGTCACGGTCGTGATGTTCAGCAACCAGGCCGAATTCGACTTTGGCGAGATCTGGCAAGGCAAGGGCTTTTCGCATGACGTCCTCGCCGCGGCACTGTGTGCTTCCGCAGGGGGCCCAGCCGGCAGTCTGCGTTGATCGGCTCCAGGCTCGGGGCCTCCTTCACCTTGCCTGGTGATCGATGGCCCGCAATCGTTTCAGGACCTCGGTCTGCGTTTGGCGCAGATGGCTCTCCAACGCCTTGACGCCTGAAGCCACGTCATTCCTTCGAGCGGCTCCGATCAGTTCACGGTGCTCTCTCGCCCATGCCGATCTGCGCGAATCGGGCGTCAACACGTGCAGGCCATAGCGTTCAACCTGGGCTCGCAGCATCGTTGCAACGGCCATCGCCCGCGGCTTGGCTGCAGGCTCGTACAGGCGGGCGTGAAACTGCCTGTCACCATCGAGCCAGCCTGCACGTGAGTCCTCCGCTTCCAGTTCCTGCTGGATGGCCTCTGCACGAGCCAGGCTCTTCGCATTGTGTCGGGGTATGGCGTGCGCCAGAAGATAGCCCTCAATCTGACAACGAAGCTCGAATATCTCGATCACATCGCTTTCGGCCAATTGGACAACGACAGCGCCTCTGTTGGGCTGCATCGAAATGAGACCTTCGGCGTGGAGCTGCAACAGCGCCTCCCTGACGGGCATTCGACTGGCGCCATATCTCTCGGCCAGTTCCTCCTGCCTCAAGGTTTCTCCCGGCACCCACACGCCGGCGTCAAGATCAGTGCGGATTCGATCAACGATTTCCGAGGCGGCGGTGGCCATGACTTGAATGCAAGCTCCGCGGGTCTCAAGCCTTGGAGTGATGCTTGCCGACGGGCGCAGGAATCTCGAGTTTCATCATGTCTGCACCTCCTCGAAAGAGGGTTCGTAAGTCACCGGGAAATTGACGGAGCGCGCGATGAAGCAGTACTTGTGCACTTCATCGTGGAGTTCCGCTGCCAGCTTCAAGTTCGAGCCCTTCGACACGACTGCCTGGGGCCTGAGGGTGGCGCGCACGAATCGGCCTGCGCCATTGGCCAGGGTTTCGCCAAGCCCGACCGGCGTGTCGCTGTAGGCATGCACGACGATGCCGGCATCACTGGCCAAGTGCAGATACCACAGCATGTGGCACGACGACAGTGAGGCCAGCAAGAGGTCTTCGGGGTTGTGCTTGCCAGGATCTCCGCCGAGCAGAGGATCGTTGGAGCAGTTCACGACGGGCTTGTTCGCCGATGCGAGGTCCCAGGTGCGATCGTAGCCACGGTAGCTGCTGGTGCCTTGGCCGCGGTTGCCGGTCCATCGCACGGCAGCCGTGAATTCGTGTGTTCCAGCTTTCACCTCAGGCTCCTTGCAGCTCGACACCGGGACGCCAGCGTCTACTTTGGATACATGTATCCTATTCGTGGGCCGAGGCCGCGTCAACCAGGCGGGCGCCTGCGTTCAGCCCGCCGCCGCCTTGAAGTCCGCCCCATTCAGATGCAGCCGCCGCATCTTGTCGTACAGCGTCTGCTTGGGCAGGCCCATCGCCTTGGCACTCGCCGCCACGTCGCCGCCGTGCCGGCGCAGTGCGTCGGCGATGAGTGCGCGCTCGAACTGGTCCAGTTGCTCGTTCAGCGCCGCCGGCGCTTCGGTGCCGGCACCGGGCAGCAGCCGCGCGCCGGGCAGCGCCAGCACGTAGCGCGACGCCACGTTGGAAAGCTCACGCAGGTTGCCCGGCCAGTCGTGCGCCATCAGCTCGGCGTGCTGCGAGGCGGTGAGCGCCGGCACGTCGCGCGCGAAACGCGCGGCGGCCGTGAGTGCGAAGTGCTCGAACAGCATGCCGATGTCGTCGCGCCGTTCGCGCAGCGGCGGGATCTCCACGAAAGCCACGCCGATGCGGTAGTAGAAGTCGGCGCGGAACCGGCCTTCGTCGCTGAGCTTCTTCAGGTCGGCCTTGCTCGCGGCCACCACGCGGCAGTCCACGGGTATGGCGCGGCTGGAACCCAGGCGCTCCACCACGCGCTCCTGCAGCACGCGCAGCAGCTTCACCTGCACGGCCAGCGGCATGCTCTCCACCTCGTCCAGGAACAGCGTGCCGCCGTGGGCCGCTTCCAGCTTGCCGGCACGCGGCTTCTGCGCGCCGGTGAAGGCGCCGGCCTCGTGGCCGAAGAGTTCGTTCTCCACCAGCGTGTCGGGCAGGCCGCCGCAGTTGATGGGCACGAAGGGGCCGGCGGCGCGCGGGCTGAAGCCGTGCAGGCAGCGCGCCACCAGTTCCTTGCCGGTGCCCGTCTCGCCGTACACCAGCACGTCGGCGTTGGTGGCTGCCAGCGAGAGCACGGTGCGGCGCAGCTGTTCCATGGCGGGCGAACGGCCCAGCATCAGCGTGTCGATGCTGCGCTTGGCGGCCAGGCGCTGGTCCAGCGCACGCACCTTCAGCACCAGGCGGCGCTTCTCGGCCGCACGCTGCACCACGGCCACGATGCGCTCCGACGACGCCGGCTTCTCGATGAAGTCGTAGGCGCCGTCGCGGATGGCCTGCACGGCCATGGCGATGTCGCCGTGGCCCGTCATCAGGATCATCGGCAGCTCTGGGTCCACCGCGCGCACCTCGGGCAGCCACTGCGTCGCGTGCATGCCGGGCAGCATCACGTCGCACAGCAGCACCAGCGGCGCCCCCGGACGCACGGCCTTGCGCGCGGCCTCCACGCTGCCGAAGGCCTGCACCACGAAACCCGCCAGCTCCAGCGCCTGCGCGCAGCCGTGGCGCACGTCTTCGTCGTCCTCGACGAGAACGACGGCGATGTCTTCAGGATCGTTGGGCAGGGTCATGGTCGGGAAGCGATTCAGCCCCGGCCTCGCAGGCCGGCAGTTCGATGCGGAAGGTGGCGCCGCCGCCAGCGTTTTCGTCGGCGGTGAGCGTGCCGCCGAAGGACCCGACGATACGGCGCGAGATCATCAGCCCCAGGCCCAGCCCGGCACCCGGCGGCTTGCTGGTGGCGAAGGGCTCGAAGAGGTGCGGCGCGATCTCGGGCGCGATGCCGCTGCCGGTGTCGCTGACGGTCACGAACACACGCGCGCCGTCGCGCCGCGCTTGCAGCCGGATGCGGCGCTCGGGCGCCCGCGAGGTGGCGTCCACCGCATTGGCCAGCAGGTTCACCAGCACCTGCTCCAGCAGTGTGGGGTCGGCCAGCACCCAGGGCGCGGCGGCCGGCAGCTCGGCTTCGAACTGCACGCCGTTGCGGCGCATGCGGTCGGCCAGCAAGGCCTGCGCGTTGGCCACGGCGGCGGCCAGCGGCGTGGGGACGGCGTGGTCGCCGGGCTTGTGCGCGAAGGTCTTCAGCCGCCGCGTCAGTTCGCCCAGCCGGCCCACCATCTGCGAAATGCGCACCAGGTTGCCGCGCGTGTCGTCCAGGCGCTGCTTGTCCATCAGCACCACGGCGTTGTCGGACAGCGTGCGCAAGGCGGCCAGCGGCTGGTTCAGTTCATGCGCCAGGCCGGCGGAGATCTGCCCCAGCACCGCCAGCTTGGCGGCATGCACCAGCTCCTGCTGCGTTTCGCGCAGGCTGGCCTCGGCGGCCTTGCGGTGCTCCACCTCGGCCGCCAGCGTGGCGTTGGCATCGCTGAGCTGCTGCGTGCGCTCGGTGACGCGCGCCTCCAGCGTGTCGTTGGCCTGCTTCAGCGCTTCCTGGGCCGCCAGCTTCTGCAAGGCGGCACGGCGGCTCAACCAGGCCGCGGTGGCGCCGAGAAAGGCCACGGCGGCGGCCAGCGCCGCCATCCAGGCGGCGTTGCGCGCAGCGGCCTGCACCGGGGCCAGCGGGTCCAGCGCGCGCATCTGCCAGCGCAGCGCCGGCAGCTCGCGCGTGGTGGCCAGGTGCTCCACGCCTTCGACCTCCACGCGCCAGGAGGTGCCAGGCCCCGGCTCCAGCGGCTGCCAGCGCAGCAGCGCGGGGTCGGGGTCGTAGGCCTTCTCGTGCAGCACGGCCGCGCGCTGTTCGGCAGACAGCGGGTGCAGCGCGCGGAAGGCCCAGCCGCGCTGCGTGGCCAGCAGCACCACGCCGCGCTCGTCGGCGATCAGCAGTTCGCCCGGGTTGCCGGCCCAGTTGCGCAGGGCCGGCTCCAGGTCCACCTTCACCGTGGCCACGCCCAGCGTGCGCTCGCCGGCATCGCGCAAGGCGTAGGAGAGGAAGTAGCCCGCGCGGCCGCTGGTGGCACCGATGCCGAAGAAGCGCCCGCGGCCTTCCTTCAGCGCCTGCGTCATGTAGGGGCGGTAGGCGTAGTTGTGGCCCACGGGCGTGGCGGGCTGGTCCCAGTCGGCGGCGGCCAGCGCGGTGCCCCCGGGCTCCAGCACGAACACCATGTCGGCACCGGCCACGGCGTTGATGCGGTTGAGCGCCAGGTTGGCCTGCTCGCGCAGGGCCTTGTCGGCCGGCGCGGCCAGCAGGCGCGTCACGGCCGGGGTGGTCTCCAGCAGCGCCGGCAGGTACTCGAAGCGTGACACCAGGCCGCCCAGCTCGGCCGCCACGGTCTCCAGGCGCCGCTGCGAGGCCTCGTGCAGCGCGTTCATGCCGTTGTTCAGCGCCACCACGTGGGCCAGCCAGGCGGCCGCCAGGGCCACCGCGGCCAGGGCCGCCGCGGCCAGCAGGCCCGCCCGCCCCAGGCGCAACCAAGGCGTTCGGCGGGCGGCCTGCTGCAGGGCTTGGGCTTGCATGCGGCCAGTCTGGCACGGCTGCGGCGGGCTTTCCTTGACCTATCCGCTATCGTCCTGCGCGAACATGAAGACCCGCGGCGTCCACCTCCAGTACAGCTTCCAGGCCGAAGACCAGCGCGGCGCCGCCGTGCAGAACCCGCTTTTCGACCTGCTCTCCGCCGTGCGCGAACACGGCTCCATCCAGCGTGCGGCCACGGCGCTGGGTTCGTCCTACCGTCACGTCTGGGGTTCGCTGAAAACCTGGCAGGACGTGATGGGCGAGCCGCTGGTCAGCTGGACGCAGGGCCACCCGGCGCGGCTGACGCCCTTCGCCGAGCGCCTGCTGTGGGCCGAGACCCTGGCCCGCGCGCGCCTGGCGCCGCACATCGAGGCGCTGCGTGCCGAACTGGAGCACGTGCTGGCCGAAGCGCTGGACGGCAGCCAGCAGGTGCTGACCGTCTACGCCAGCCACGACCTGGCGCTGCCGCTGCTGCGCGACACCGCACGGCAGGCCGAGCGCCTGCACATCGACCTGCGCTTCGCCGGCAGCATCGACGCCTTGCGCGCGCTGGCCGAGGGCCGCTGCACCGTGGCCGGCTTCCACGTGCCGCCGCTGACCGAAGGCGCGGCGCTGTTCGCCCACCACCTCAAGCCCTTGCTCAAGCCGGGGCGTCACAAGCTCATCGGCTGCACGCGGCGCGCGCAGGGCCTGGTGGTGGCGCCAGGCAACCCGCTGGTGCTGAACTCCCTGGCCGACCTGGCGCGCACACGCGCCCGCTTCGCGCAGCGCCAGGAGGGCTCGGCGACCCGGCTGCTCACCGAGCACCTGCTGGCGCAGGAGCGCCTGGACGCGCTGCAGATCATCAGCACGCGCACCGAGGACAGCCACACGGCCGTGGCGGCCGCGGTGGCCGGCGGCCTGGCCGACGCGGGCATCGCCATCGAGGCCGCGGCCAGCGAGCATGGCCTGGGCTTCGTGCCGCTGGCGCAGGAGGACTACTTCCTGGTCTGCCTGGACGACGTGCTGGAACAGCCCCCCGTGCTGGCGCTGCGCCGCGCGCTGCGCGACCCCGCCTGGCAGGCCGCCGTGGCCGCCCTGCCCGGCTACGCCGTGCAGCAGCCGGGCGACGTGCTGTCGCTGACGCGCGCCCTGCCCTGGTGGAACTTCCGC
>CAZBUU010000174.1:0-8982 GCA_964495125.1 uncultured Rubrivivax sp. | reverse complement strand
CGCCTGGTGAGCATGAGCAACGACAAGTACGACGCCATCACCGGCAGCGGCATCGAGGTCGGCGAGCGCGTGCCCATTCCGGACGATCTGATCCCCGCCGACGCCAAGGTGGAGATGGAAGCGAAGATCGCCGCCGGCTACTTCACCGAAGGTGCCGTGCCCACCGAAGCCGACCTGGCGCAGGTCAAGGGGCGCGGGCTTGAGTGAGACCCGCAAGGACATCCCCCAGGCCATCCGCCACCCGCTGGAAAAGCTGCGCGACCCCGGCACCATCCGCGCCCGCTGCCGCGCCGTGCTGCGCGCGGTGGAGAACAACGTCAGCGAGCACTTCCGGCTCGACCGCAGCGCCTTGCCTGCCGTGGCCGAGCGCGTGGCGGCGTTGACGCTGGCTCGCTTCCCCGACCTGCGCATTCCGTACCACAGCCGCTGGCGCCACTTCGAGGCCGGCGGTGTCGACCGCAAGCCCGTGCTCGACGCGCTGCTGGCCGGCGCCAGCACCGCCGACGCCGCGCGCGCCCGCTTCGACCTCACGGTCGTGAGCGTGCTGCTGGACGCCGGCGCCGGCCCCGACTGGAAATACACCGAGAGCGGCGGCGGCGTGCTCGTGCGCAGCGAAGGCCTGGGCGTCGCCAGCTGGCACGCCTTCCTGGCTGGTGCCTTCTCCTCCTCGTCGGCCGAGCCGCTGCGCGCCGACGCCACGGCGCTGGAAAAGGTGGACGGCGGCGCGCTGCGTGCCATGTTCCAGGCCAGCCCCTCCAACCCCATGGTCGGCCTGGAAGGCCGCGCCGGGCTGCTGCAGCGCCTGGGCGCCACGCTGCGCAAGGAAGGTGGCGCGGGCGCGCGGCCGGCGCTGCTGTTCGACCGCCTCACGCGCCACGGCCTGGCTACCGAAGTGAGTGCCACGCAGATCCTGGGCGAGGTGCTGCGCACGCTGGGGCCGATCTGGACCAGCGGCAGCCAGGTGCAGGGCCTGCCCGCGGGCGACGTGTGGCCGCACCGCTGGGCCGGTGCGGCCTGCGGCGACGGCAGCGAAGACCCCACCACCGGCGGCTGGGTGCCCTTCCACAAGCTGAGCCAGTGGCTCTGCTACTCGCTGCTGGAACCGCTGCAGTGGGCCGGCGTCACCGTCACCGGCCTGGACGCGCTGACCGGCCTGCCCGAGTACCGCAATGGCGGCCTGCTGCTGGACGCCGGCGTGCTTCTGCCGCGCGACCCGCGTTCGCTCTCCAAGACCTGGAAGCCCAAGGACGACTTCATCATCGAGTGGCGCGCCTGCACCGTGGCGCTGCTGGACGAAGTGGCGGTGCTGGTGCGCCAGCGGCTCGGCAAGAGCGCCGAAGAGCTGCCGCTGGCCTGCATCCTGGAAGGCGGCACCTGGGCCGCCGGCCGGCAGATCGCCGGCGAGAAGCGCCCGGGCGGCGTGCCGCCGCTGAAGATCGACAGCGACGGCACCGTGTTCTGAGCGCCCCCCCCCCGCGGCCGGGCGTGATCCGCGCAAAGCTGCCTTTTCGCGTAAGCGCGCAAGGGCCTGCAAAGTGCCGGCTCCGGGGACCGCCCGCCCGTCCGGGCCCATCCGCGCCTGTCGCCATGAAGCACCTGCACGCCTTCACCCTTACCGCCGCGCTGGCCCTGGCGGCCGCCACACCCGCCCATGCCCAGACCGCGCCCGACGCCGCCGCATCGGCGGCGGCCCCGGCGGCCGTCTCGGCGCCGACACTCAAGGTGGAGGTGCAGGTGGTCAACCCCGAAGACCTGCTGGACACGAACAAGACGCTGCTGGTGCCGACGCTGTACCTGAGCCTGCTGACCGAAGGCCGCGTGTCGGCCGGCAAGCAGTCGGGCTTCTTCTCGGGCGGCAACGCCACGGCGCGGGCCGCCGCCAGCTACAAGGTGGCCGGCTTGGACAAGGCTTACGCGCAGCAGCTGGCACAGGCCGCCTACGACGACTTCGTCGCCCAGCTGCGCCAGGCCGGCTACACGGTGCTCACCTATGCCGACGTGAAGGACCGCGAGGTGCTGCGCGGCGCCCAACGCGACACCAGCGCCGGCCCGCTGGGCCTGCCCACCAGCAGCGAAGGCGGCAACAGCTACATCCTGGCCGCGCCCAGCGACGAGCAGCTGTTCAAGAGCGGCTTCGCCGGTGGCGCCTTCTCGGAGTTCCAGAGCGGCGGCAAGAGCCGCATCACCGACGCGACGATCGTGATCCCGCACTTCACCTTCAACGCCCCGCAGGCCTGGACGGAAACCTCCAGCGGCTACAAGTCGGTTTCGGCCGAAGCCAACATCGCCGAGGGCATGAACCTCATCTGGGCGCGCGCGCACTGGATGGGGCAGCCCAAGTCGCGGATGATGCGCGGCATTCCCGGCGTGGCCACCAAGGCCCAGGTGGTCAACGTCACCGAGAAGGCCGGCGCCGTGACCAAGACCGCCGACACCACGCCGCAGACGGCCAACGCGGTGAGCACCGTGCTGAGCCTCTTCGGCGCCGGCAACGTGCAACGCAGCAGTTCCGAGTACCTGCTGACGATCGACCGCGAGGCCTACGCGCGCGGCGTGCTCAACGGCGTGCGCAGCTTCAACGCCGAAGTGGCACGCGCCGCCGCTGCCGCCACCCCGTGAGCGCAGCGCCGCCGGCCCGGGCGCTTGGCAGGGCCGGCGGCATGGCTTAGCGTCGGGGCATGAACACCACCGCCTCCGTCACCGTCATCGACCACCCGCTGGTGCAGCACAAGCTCACGCTGATGCGCCAGAAGGACCGCAGCACCAACAGCTTCCGCCGCCTGCTGCACGAGATCAGCATGCTCATGGCCTACGAGGTCACGCGCGGTATGCCCACGCAGCTGGTGGAGATCGAGACGCCGCTGGAGAAGATGCAGGCGCCGATGATCGAGGGCCGCAAGACCTGCTTCGTCGTCGTCATGCGCGCCGGCGCCGGCCTGCTGGACGGCATGCTGGAGGTGGTGCCCGGCGCCCGCGTCGGCCACGTGGGCCTGTACCGCGACCCGAAGACGCTGATCGCCGTGGAGTACTACTTCAAGATGCCCGGCGAGATGAACGAGCGCGACGCCATCGTGCTCGACCCGATGCTGGCCACCGGCAACTCCGCCGTGGCGGCGGTGGAGCGGCTGAAGGAAACGAAGCCGAAGTCCATCCGCTTCGTCAGCCTGCTGGCCGCACCCGAGGGCCTGAAGAACTTCCACGAGCACCACCCGGACGTGCCGGTGTACACCGCGGCCATCGACCGCCAGCTCAACGAGCATGGCTACATCGTGCCGGGGCTCGGCGATGCCGGCGACCGGCTGTTCGGCACCAAGTAGCCGCCCGACGCTTTGGGCGGCTGGCGTCGAGGGATATCAGCGTGAGGCCTGCGGGGCGAGCAGCAGGTCGGGCCCGGCCGACGGGTCGGCCGCCGTCAGCCGTTCCCAGTCGCGCGCCAGGAGGGGTTCGGCGTCCGTGACGAAGAACAGCTTCTGCTGCGCCGCCTTGAGCAGCGAAGCATCCGGCCCTTCACCTTCGCCTTCGCCTTCGCCCAGGCCCCAACGCACGCGCAGAGGCCGCGGCAGGGCCACGAGCAGGGAGTCGGCTTCGTCCAGCATCCAGCGCAGATCCTCGGGCGCGAGAACCAGCACGAAGGCGCTCTTGGGCGCATGCACCCACCCCGCGATCCGCGGCCACAGCGCCGGGCCCAGGACGAGCACCAGGCTGCCGCTCGGCGCCGGCTCGCTGCGCCCCGGCTTCATGTCCTCCAGCGCCCGCCGAACCTCCAGCTGAAGAGGCGCAGCGCGCCGGCGGCCCGGCGCGCCGGCGGAAGCCGCACGGTCGGCCAGCGCCTGCAGCGCCTGGCACAAGGCCTCCAGCGTCGTGCCTTCAATGCGTCCCAGACCCAGCCGCAACAGCACCTGAGGGATCACGATCGCTGGCGGCAGCGACGACTGCGGCCCGGGCAGCCGGCCCAGCCCGGCCAGAAGCAGCCGGCTCCACTGCAGGAGGTCGGCCTGTTCTGGGGCCAGAGGCAGATACTGCCCGGGCCCGCGGCCCGCGGCGGCGCAGATGATTTCCTCCAGCCCCGCCGTGGGCTGCGGCCCCTGGCGCTGGCGCGCGGCCAGCCGCTCGACGAGTTGGGCCCACGCCGCCGCCACGGGCAGGGCCCGGTCGGTGGTGTGGCCGCGCAGCCGGCGCCCGGCGTCGAGCCGCATGGCCAGCACGGCCAACGCGTCCGTCAGATCGCCTTGCAAGTCCAGGCTGAGCTCGGGCACCGGGCCGAAAGCCGCAAGCGCAGCCGACTGCCGCTGCGCGCGCGCCATCACCTCCGGGATGGCCCGGGTCTCCGTAGCGCCGAACTGCAGGCCGGCCGATAGCAACTGCAGCGCCTCGAGCATCGCGCCGGCGTGGTCTTGGTCGTCGCGCCCGAGATCGGGCCGCGGCGGCAGCAGGCCCGCGAGGAGCGCGGCGGTGGCCAGCACCGGTTCCAGCACCTGCAGGTGTTGGTCCAGCATCTGCATGAAGGCGCCGAGATGCCTCTGCGCATCGGCCAGTTCCTGGGTGTTGGCGCGGCCGAGCACGGACTCGATGACGGTGTAGGCATTCAGCGCCTCGCGCCAGGGCGGCGACTTGGGCAGCACGCTCAGCTCGTCACACAGCAGGCGGAAGCTGCTGCCCCGGGTCATCGGCGTCGGCACGCCCAGGCTCAGCAGGAGCCCCAGTTGCCGGTCGAGCCGTGCGAAGCGCTCGGCGTCGTGCCGCGCGGCCGCCACGTCGGGCGGCATGGCCGCGGGCACGGCACCGCCGACGGCCGGCGGGGCCTGCAGTGAGCTTTCGGTGCGCACCGGCTCCGGCTCCCAACCTTGCCCGGACGGGCGCCAGCGGAAGCGGTAGTGCAGCGAGCCGCCTTCCGGTTTCACGAGCAGCGACTTGGGACCCTCGCGCAGGATCTCCAGCACGTCGGAGCCGGGCGCCGGCGGCAGCGGCTCACCTTCGCGCTGGAAGCGGGCCGCTGGCCAGTTGGCGCGCACGCGCTCGCGCAGCTGCGTGCTCGACAGCAGTACTGCGAGCTCACGCACGAAGCCGAAGAGCGCCCGGGCGTCGGCCTTCGACAGCGAGCCCTCGTCACCGCAGGCAGGCTCGCCCGCGTCCATCTCGTCGAGGTTCATGCGCTGCACCAGGGCATCACGGAAGGCGTCGAACGCGCCTTCCCCCAGGTCCACCCCCTGATGCTGCGCCCACCAGGCCCGCGACAGGAAGTACAGCGCGTCGTAGAGCGTCTGCCGCTGACGCGGGTTCTGCAGCAGCCACAGCGCCGCGTCGGGGCCGTTGAGCACGTACTCGATGGCCACCTGGAAGGTGGCATCGATGACGTAGACGCCGTCCTGGCTGCGCAGCTGCTCGCCCGGAATGTTGCAGTCGCCGCTGTCGTTGCGCAGCGCCACCAGTTCCCGCGTGAGGTTGAGCGCATGCATCTGCGCCCGGTGGCGCAACACCCACATCAGGATGTCCTTGTCGGCCTTGTCCACCGGCACCCTGAGGTCGGCCTTCAGCACGTGGTCGAGGTAGGCCGCGAAGTCGCCGGGCGTGTAGGCCACCATCAGCGGGTGCTGGAAATAGGACGACAACACGCCGTAGGCCCGCCGGCGATCGACACGGCCCAGATGCTCGAAGTAGCTGCGGTCGGTGAGGAAGCACGAGAACACGTTCTCGGCGAACAGCTTCTTCAGGTGGCCGACGATCGACTCGATGCGCCTGGGCAGCCGGTTGACCTTGTCCAGCTCGTCGATGACGAAAATCGGCGCGAGGCCGGCGTCGCGCAGGCGCTCCAGCAGCGTGGGAAGCAGCCGGTCGAGCGTTCGGGCACTGAGATCGGGGATCAGCTTCAGGTCGACCTGCCGCTCACGCTTGCTCTTCGTGGTGGTGTTGCCGCGGATCACCACGGCCGACGCCAGCGCCATGCCCAGCCCCGACGCCAAGGCGGCGGCCGCACCGAGGCCCCCCGCCACGGTACCGGCGGCCACGGCCGCGCCCGACAGCACGGCCGTGACGGGCCGCGCGAGCTCGGCCAGCTTGGTGTCGACGTTCGTCTCGCGGCTCTCGGAGCGTTCGGCCTTCTGCGTCAGGGCAATGGTGCCGCTCAGGTCGCCGGAGATGCGCATGTGCGCATTGCAGATGCCGTTCAACGCGACCAGCTCGCGCGCGCCCTGGTCGGCGCGCGGCCCCCCGGCCCGGCGCAGCACGCCTTCCGACAGCGCCCCGGCCCGGTCCCAGAACTCGCGCAGCCGTGCGGCATGCGGGTCTTCCATCACTTCCAGCTCGAATTGCGCCGCGAGTTCACCGCGTTCGGCCAGCCCGGGCTCGCCGGACGCAGGGTCGCGCTCCAGCAAGCGCTGGCGGTAGGCCTGCGCGTACTCCTTCGTCACCGCGCGGTGCAGGCAGAGGATCAGCTGCGTCAGCACGCGCTGCGTGTCCGCTTCCGCCGACTTGCGCACAGCCTCATCGCCGATGGCGGGAAAGGCGTCGGCGGCGCGCTCCGACGGCAGGGCTTCGAACAGGCTGGGCCCGTGCAGCATCACCGGCAACGGACGCTGAGGCACCTCGCCGCGCTCGCTGGCTTCGATGAGCTGGGCCACCACTTCGGCCACCAGCGTGGTCTTGCCCGCTCCGCGATGGCCGGCAATGAGGAAGGAGCGGCCCGCGATCTCGCCGGCACAGTAACGACGCAGTTCCTGGCGCAGGGCGCGGCTGGCTGCCGAGTCGGCACGCTGCACCCGCGCGGCCAGCGGGTCGTGGGAGCGGTCGGTCAACGGGTCGGGGCCGAGGTGGACGGAGAGCACCATGGCCGCCTCAGCCCGCCTCCGAGGCTGCCGCCGCGGCAGACGCCGGTGCCGATGCAGCCGGCGGAGCGGCGCCCGCAATGCCCTCGCGCGGCGGCAGCAGCTGCGACAGCAGCGCAGCGCCCGCCAGCACCAGCACCGCGCCGCCGAGCAGGCGAACAAGCCGCGGTGTGAGGGTCCAGCCCGAGCTCTCGCCGCCCAGGCTGCCCCAGTGGCGGCGGAAGCTGAAGTCGCCTTCGGGCGGCGGCCGTTCGGTGGAGAGCGCCGGGTTCGGCCGTCCGAGGAAGTTGGCAGCGGGAAAGAGCGCCCGCTGCAAGGCGACGAGTCCCAGGATCGCCATCGTCAGGGCCAGCAGCGCTGCAGCCACCATCGCGAACTCTTCCGAGAGACGCGGCTCGCGCAGTGAGGCCGAGGCCGCGCTGCTGGAGGCTTTCGGGCCCGCGGCAGGCGTCAAGGCCGCGGACGGTGCCGGCGCCGGCGCCGGCACCAGCCGGACTGCCGTGTCCTGGACGACTGGGCAATTCACCGTGACCTGTGCAGGCACGGGCACCGCCGCGGGCCGCGCACCGCTCGGCTTGGGCCCGGGCGCACTGGCCGACTTGCAGGCCGAGCTGACGCGCGCCTCAGAGGTCACCGAAGGCAGTGCCTGGGCCGCGACACTGCCACTGACGGCGACGGCCGCTGCCGCGAGCCACCCCCTGCCGAGAGACCCATCCATCTGCTGCCCCTGTCCCGACCCGGATGGCGCGCAGCTTAATCGCGACCGCCCGGCCGCGCATCCACCCAGGGAGCGATGCCCACCGGCTCAGCGCTCGGCCAGCGCTTCCACCTGGATGCGCAGGTCGACGTCCATCCGGAAGCCGTAGTCCTTGCCGGCGGCAAGGCCGAAGTCGTCGCGCTTGAAGCTGCCGCCGGCGTCGGCGCCGCAGTAGTCACGCTTGAGCATGGGGTGCGGAATGCACTTCAGCGCGTGGATGGCCAGCGTCAAGGGCTTCGTCACGCCGCGCAGCGTGAGTTCGCCCACCAGTTGCGTGGGCACGCCGTTCACCGGCGTCTGCAGCGTGCCCTTGAACACGGCGCGCGGGTGCTTCTTGACGTCGAAGAAGTCCTTGCCGCGGGCCCAGGCGTTGAGGGCATCCTGGCCGAAGTCGATGCTGGCGAGTTCGGTGCTGATCTCCACCGTGCCGGTGCCTGTCGCCTTGTCGAAGACGACCTTGCCGCTGCTCCTGTTCATCTTGCCGCGCCACACCGAGATGCCCATGTGGTCGGCCTCGAAACTGGGGAAGGTGTGCGCCGGGTCGATCACGTAGGTGGCGGGTGCCGCGAACGCAGTGCTGGTGGCCAGCAGCAGGGCCAGCGTGGTCGGCAGGGGGTGCATGGAGGCCTCCAGGGTTCGGTACCGGCACGACGATCGCGCTGGCGCGCTTTCGACAATCAGCGTCGGCGCGCGCGCCGGTAGGGGTCGGCGAAGCCCAGCGCCAGCATCAGTTCGCTCTCGCGCGCCTCCATGACGGCGGCCTCGTCCTCGGCCTCGTGGTCGTAGCCCTGCGCGTGCAGCGTGCCGTGCACGATCATGTGCGCGTAGTGCGCCTCGATCGCGATGCGCTGCGCCTTCGCCTCCTGGGCCACCACGGGCGCGCAGATCACCAGGTCGGCTTCCACCTCCGGCTCGTGCGCGTAGTCGAAGGTCAGCACGTTGGTGGCGTGGTCCTTGCCGCGGTAGTCGCGGTTCAGCGCCCGGCCCTCTTCCTCGCCGACGATGCGCACGGCGATGTGGCCCGGCACTTCCAGCGCGGCGCGTATCCAGCGCGCCACGCGGTGCCGCGACAGGTGTTCGCGGTGCCTGGCGTCGGCGAACTGCAGCGACAGTTGCAGGCCGGGGCGCGTCAAGGTGCCTGGTCCCCGTCGCCGCGCGAGCGGTCGTAGGCCTCGACGATGCGCGCCACCAGCGGGTGCCGCACCACGTCCGCGGCCGTGAAGTGGGTGAAGGCCACGCCGGGCACGCGCTGCAGGATCTCGTTGGCCTCCACCAGCCCGCTGGCCATGCCCTTGGGCAGGTCGACCTGGCTCACGTCGCCCGTCACCACGCACTTGCTGCCGAAGCCCATGCGCGTGAGGAACATCTTCATCTGCTCGCGCGTGGTGTTCTGCGCCTCGTCCA
>CAZBUU010000173.1:0-9050 GCA_964495125.1 uncultured Rubrivivax sp. | reverse complement strand
GCTGCAGGAAGAAGTCGGTGCCGGTGTGCTTGCCCAGTTCGGGCGCGAAGCGCACGGGCTGGCGCACCGGGTGGATGCCGCCCACGATGATGCGGTCGATCTGGCTGTAGGTCAGCGTGGCCTGTTCGGGGACGAACAGGTCTTCCACCAGGAAGTGCCGGCGCAGGTCGGCGGTGCCGAGCGTGCGGGCGTGCTCGCTGTGGATGGGTTGGCGGATCTGCATGGGGCTTCCTCGGGGGTCGTGCACGGCATGGCAGAGGGTCTGCCAGCCCTTGGGGACGCAAGCCTAGCGCATTGGAACGGTGTTTCAAAATAGTGGTTTCTAATTAGTGAACCGGCGTTTCTTTTTTCTTTGCTGGTTGCTACATTTCTGCCGAATCGCTGTCCCGAAAGCCGCCTGCATGCAGCCCTACTTCGACCCCGCCACGCCGTGGACCGACCTTGGCGACGGCATCCGCCGCAAGATCGTCGCCCACACGCCGCAGTTGATGAGCGTGCTGGTGCAGTTCGACAAGGGGGCCGTCGGCACGCCGCACGCCCACGAGGTGCACGATCAGATCGCCTTCTGCATCAGCGGCTCTTTCGAGTGCGAGGTGGCGGGCGTGAAGCGCGTCATCCGCGCCGGCGAGGCTTTTCTGGCCGAACACGGCCACATGCACGGCGTGGTGGCCCTGGAGGCCGACAGCACGCTGCTCGACCAGTTTTCACCCCGCCGCGAGGACTACCTCTAGGCCCGACCCGTTTTCCGGCCCACGCGCACTGCAGCGCCCGGCCTTGTCTTCCCTGGGTGCCCTGCGCGCGCCCGATTCCTGATCCCGCACCCGCCACGGCGCGCCCATGCAGCGCACCGGACCGGCGCCCCGACATCTTCTTGGAGACAAGCCCGTGAATCCATCGCTTCTGCCGCGCCCGGCGCGCCGCCCGCAACCCACCGCCATCGCCTGCGCCGTGATGGTGCTGGCCGCCACCACCGCTCACGCGCAGACCGCCGCACCCGCGGCGCCGGCCAAGCCGGCCGCGGCGCCGGTGGAGACCATCACCGTCACCGGCTTCCGCGCCTCCATCGAAAGCGCGCTGACGAAGAAGCGCGACGACAGCGGCATCGTCGACGTCATCCGCTCCGAAGACATCGCCAAGTTCCCCGACACCAACCTGGCCGAGTCGCTGCAGCGCGTGCCCGGCGTGGTGATCGACCGCGACGCCGGCGAGGGCCGCAACATCACCGTGCGCGGCCTGGGCTCGGACTTCACGCGCGTGCGCATCAACGGCATCGAGGCCCTGGCCACCACCGGCGGCACCGACAGCTCCGGCGGCAACAACCGCTCGCGCGGCTTCGACTTCAACGTCTTCGCCTCCGAGCTGTTCAACAGCATCACGGTGCGCAAGAGCTCGTCGGCCGACGTCGACGAAGGCTCGCTCGGCGCCACGGTGGACCTCTCCACCTCGCGCCCGTTCGACTTCAAGGGCTTCACGCTGGCCACCTCCATCCAGGGCCGCTACAACGACCTGGCGCGCAAGACCGACCCGCGCATGTCCTTCCTCGTCAGCAACACCTTCGCCGACCGCAAGGTGGGCGTGCTGCTGTCGGCGGCCTACTCCAAGCGCCAGCTCTACGAGGAAGGCTTCAGCACCGTGCGTTGGGACAACGGCGCCTCCTCGGGCGGATGGTGCGCGCCCACCGGCAGCACGGCCAACCCGGCCAACAGCACGGCCACCACCTGCGGCCCGGCCGCGCAGGGCGTGCCGCGCCTGACGGGCAACGCCACCAACACCGACGCCTACAACCTGGCCCGCAACGCCGCCAACTTCCACCCGCGCCTGCCGCGCTACGGCCGCCTGACGCACGACCAGGACCGCCTGGGCATCACCGCCGCGCTGCAGATCCGGCCGATGGAAGGCACGCTGATGACGGCCGACCTGCTGTACTCCAAGCTCAAGGCCACGCGCCAGGAAGACTTCCTGGAGGCCATCTCCTTCAGCCGCACCGCCACGCAGGGCGGCAAGCCGCAGACCAGCGTCGTCGAGACGGCCTACGCCGGCAACGGCGCGCTGCAGTACGGCGTCTACAACGGCGTGGACATCCGCGCCGAGTCGCGTTTCGACAAGCTGTCCACCGAGTTCGTGCAGCCGACCTTCACGCTGGAGCAGGACATCGGCGAGACGTTGAAGTTCACCGCCCGCGCCGGCCGCGCGGCGTCGAACTTCCGCAACCCGATCCAGACCACCACCACGCTGGACGCGCTGAACGTCAACGGCTATGGCATCGACTTCCGCGGCAGCGACCGCACGCCCGCCATCACCTACCCCTTCGACGTGACGCAGAAGGGCGGTGCGCTGACGCTGGTGGGCGTGCCGCAGGTGGCCTCGGGCACGCAGCCCTCCACCATCGCCAACACCACCTCCAGCGAGATCCGCATCCGGCCGCAGGGCTCGGACAACACCAACGACCTGATGCACTTCGACCTCGCCTGGGACGCCATCCCCGACAAGCTGACCGTGCGCGCCGGCGGCGACTGGAAGCGCTACAACTTCAGCACCTACGAGTTCCGCCGCGTCAACCAGAACGACACCATCTTCGCGCCGGCCGCCGGCACCACGGTGGCCAGCCTGACGACGACGATCAGCGGCGTCGGCCGTGGCCTGGGCATGCCGGCCGGCACGCCCACGAGCTGGGTCATCCCCGACCTCAACGCCATCGCCTCGGCCTACGACATCTACTGCAACTGCATCAAGAGCGGCCCCGCCGGCGGCCCGGGCGACTTCACGCTGTCGTCCATCACCAACGGCAACGCCCGCGGCAACAACCGCAAGATCACCGAGATCGACCGCGGCATGTTCGTGCAGGGCGACTTCACCACGCGCGCCTTCGGCATGAAGGTGCGCGGCAACGCCGGCGTGCGCTACGTGGAGACCGAGCAGGTGGCCACCGGCTACCAGGCCACGGCCGGCGGCACGGCCGTGACGGTGCGCAACACCTACTCCGACGTGCTGCCCGCGGCCAACATCTCGGTCAACGTGACGCCGGACTTCTTGGTGCGCGTGGCCGCGGCCAAGGTGATGTCGCGTCCGCAGCTGGGCAACCTGAGCCCGGGCGGCACCATCAGCACCACGGGCACGCTGTCGGTGACCAGCGGCAACCCGCTGCTCAAGCCCTTCCGCGCCAAGACGCTGGACCTCAGCTTCGAGTGGTACCGCTCCAAGCAGGCCTTCGTCGGGCTGGGCCTGTTCTACAAGAACATCGACACCTACATCCAGAGCCTGCGCAACAACATCGCCTTCAAGGACACGGGGCTGCCGCTGTCGCTGCTGCCGTCGAACTTCACCGGCGACGAGGTCTTCCAGGTGACGACGCCGATCAACACCAACGGCGGCAAGCTCACGGGCTTCGAGATCAACGTCCAGCAGCCCTTCACCTTCCTGCCCGGCGCCTTCGCCAACATGGGCGTGCTGCTGAACTACACGCAGGTGAAGTCCAAGATCGACTACCTGGTCTCGCCCACCAGCGCGGCCATCATCCGTGACGACCTGCTGAACCTGTCGCCCAAGGCCGCCAACGCCACGCTGTACTACGACGACGGCACCTTCAGCGCACGCATCTCGGGCAGCAAGCGCTCGGGCTTCCTGACGCGCGTGCCGGGCCAGAACAACAACGACGTGGAAGGCAAGAACGGCACGACCAACGTCGACCTGTCGATGTCCTACAAGGTCAACCCGCAGATGGAAGTCACCTTCGAGGGCGTGAACCTGACGAACCAGGCCAACGACCAGTTCATCAGCCGCGCCCGCAACAGCTCGGTGGTCTACCACGTCACCGGGCGCGAGTACCTGGTCGGCCTGCGCTACAAGTTCTTCTGAATGCGGCGCACGCTGGGCGCCTGCGGCCTGGCGCTGGTCGGGGCCGTGGCGCTGGCGCCGCTGGGCGCCGGCGCGGCCGAGGAGCTCCCGGCCGTGCTGCTGGTGGGCGACTCGACGATGGCGCCCGAGACCGGCTACGGTGATGCCTTCTGCGAACGCCTGCAGCCGCGCGTGGCCTGCCTCAACCTGGGCCGCGGCGGGCGCAGCACGCTGAGCTACCGTGCCGAGGGGCTGTGGCAGCGCGTGCTGGCGCGCTTGCGCACGGGGACGCCGGGCGTGCAGCGCCACGTGCTGATCCAGTTCGGCCACAACGACCAGCCCGGCAAGCCCGGCCGCTCCACCGACCTGGCCACGGAATACCCGGCGAACCTGAAGCGCTACGTGGCCGAAGTGCGCGAAGCCGGTGGCCTGCCGGTGCTGGTGACGCCGCTCACGCGGCGCAGCTTCAAGGACGGCCAGCATGTCAACGACCTCGCGCCCTGGGCCGAGGCCATGCGCGACGTGGCCGCCGAGCTGAAGGTGGCGCTGGTGGACCTGAACGCCAGGAGCGCGGCGCTGGTGGCGCCGCTGGGTCAGGCCGGCGCCGACGCCTTCGCCATGGCGCTGCCGGGCCAGCCGTCCTTCGACCGCACCCACGTCGGCCCGCGTGGTGCCTGCGTGTTCGCCGACCTGATGGCACGGGCGCTGGCCGAGGCCGTGCCGGCGCTGGCCGGCGCCTTCGGCCCGGCTCCTGGTTGCGCCGTCGTGCCGGCCGCGGGCGCCGGGCTGCCGCTGCCGGCCCTCAACCGCGCCAGCTTCGACCAGCCCGGCTGGGCGGTGACGACCCTGGGCGGCCGCGGCGGCCGCGTGCTGCGGGTGACGACCCTGGACGACCAGGGCCCCGGTTCGCTGCGCGCGGCGCTGGAGGCCACGGGTCCGCGGCTCATCGTGTTCGAGGTGGGCGGTGTCATCGACCTGAAGGGCGCCTCGCTGCACATCCGCCACCCCTTCGTCACGCTGGCCGGGCAGACGGCGCCTGCGCCCGGCATCAGCGTCATCCGTGGCGAGATGAACATCGCCACGCACGACGTCATCGTGCAGCACCTGGCCTTTCGCCCCGGCAGCTGGGGCCGGCCCAAGCGCAGCGGCCGGGACCAGGACGGCCTGTCGACGCAGGGCGGTGCGCACCACGTCATCGTGGACCACTGCAGCTTCTCCTGGGCCACCGACGAGAACCTCTCGGTGGGCGGTCCGCGCTTCGACGGTGCCGACCCCGCGGCCTGGCGGCGCGCCACCACGCACAACGTCACCTTCAGCCACAACCTCGTCTACGAGGGCCTGGCACATTCGGTGCACGAGAAGGGCGAGCACTCCAAGGGCACGCTGGTGCACGACAACGCCACCGGCGTCTTCCTTTTCGGCAACGTCTACGCCAGCAACCGCGAGCGCAACGCGCTGTTCAAGGGCGGCGTGCACGCGGCCATGGTCAACAACCTGGTCTACAACCCCGGCGCCAAGGCCGTGCACTACAACCTGGTGGCGCACGAGTGGGCCGGGCGCGAGCCGGTGACGGGGCAGGTGGCGCTGGTGGGCAACGTGCTGCGCCACGGGCCGGACACCGTGCCCGGCACGCCGCTCTTCGCCCTGGGGGGGCATGGCGACGTGGAGTTGCACCTGGCCGACAACCTGGCCTTCGATGTGAACGGACAGCCGCTGGCGCTGGCCGGCCGCTACACCGCCGGGCCGGCGCGCATCGTCGAGGCGAAGACACCCCATCTGCCGCCGCGCCTGCGCGCGCTGCCGGCCGCGCAGCTGGAACCGGCGCTCATGCGGGCCGCGGGCATGCGCCCCTGGGACCGCGACCCCCACGACTTCAAGCTGCTGTCCGACGTGGCCGAGGCCCGCGGCAGGATCGTGGACAGCGAGACCAACTCCACCGGCTTCCCCCGCTTCAAGCCCGTGCGACGTGCCTTCGACGCTGCGCAGTGGCACCTGCACGACATGAGCCCGCGCGCGGGCTGGGACTCGCTGTTCACCGCGAAGCCGCGCTGAAGCCCGGGCACACTGCGGGCGATGGATGTTTCGTGGTGGTTCTCGCCCGCGCAGCTGATGGGCTACGGGGCCTTCGTGTTCGGCATGGCCTGCTTCGCGCAGACCGACGACCGCCGCTTCAGGATCTTCATGGCGCTGGAATGTGCCGCCTACGTCGTGCACTTCGCCTTGCTGGGGCAGGGCACGGCGGTGGCCAGCACGGCGGTGTCGCTGGCGCGTTCGCTGGCCTCGCTGAGTGCGCGCACCCCGGCCGTGGGCCTGTTCTTCGTGGTGCTGAGCCTGGTGCTGGGCGCCTGGCTCTACGCGGGGCCGCTGTCGCTGCTGCCCATCGCCTCCTCATGCATCGGCACGGCGGCGCTGTTCTGGCTGCAGGGGCTGCGCATGCGCGTGCTCATGCTGCTGGGCACCCTGCTGTGGCTGGTGAACAACCTGCTGGTTGGTTCGGTGGGCGGCTCGGCCCTGGAGGCGTGTCTGGCGCTGTCGAACCTGTGGACGATCCGCAGGCTCTGGCGGGCCGAACGCCGGCCGGCGCTCAGCTGAGCAGGTCGGCCATCGCCGCCGCCGGGATCACCGCCCCGCGGTGCTGCACCACGCGCGCCGCCAGCCGGTTGCCGGCACCGGCCGCGGCAGCGGCCCCGGCCCCGGCCAGCCGCGCCGCGAGGTAGGCGCCGGCGAAGGAGTCGCCCGCGGCGGTGGTGTCCACCACCTGGGCCACGCGCTCGGTGGGCACCTCGGCGAGCGCCTGGCCCTGCAGGCGCACCAGCGTGGCCGCCGCGCCGCGCTTGACCACCACCTCCGGGCAGGGCAGCGCCAGCGTGCGGGCGAGCTGCACGCCGGCATCGGCCTCCCCCCACAGCGCCTGCTCGTCGTCCAGCGTCACCAGCGCGATGCTGGCCAAGGTGGTGAAGCGCTTGAAGGCGTCGCGTGCGGTGTCCAGGTCGGCCCACAGGCGCGGGCGGTAGTTGTTGTCGAAGGCCACCGTGGCGCCCCGCGCGCGCAGGCGCTCGGCCAGCGCGGCCAGGCGCTCGCGGCCGGCAGGCGGCAGGATGGCCAGGCTGATGCCGCTGAGGTAGAGCGCGTCGATCGAGTCCGCCTCGCGCTCCAGCGGCGTGTCGCCGGGCGCGGTGTCGAAGTAGGCGCGCGCGGCGGCCTGGTCGCGCCAGTAGCTGAAGCGGCGCTCGCCGCGCCCGTCCACTTCGATCAGGTACAGCCCCGGCAACTTGCCGGCGAGGCGCCGCACCAGACCGGTGGCCACACCTTCGGCCTGCCAGCGTTCGACCATGCCGCCGCTGAGCGCGTCATCGCCCAGGGCCGTGGCGTAGTCCACCCGCAGGCCCGTGGCGCTTCCGCAACGGGCCAGATAGACCGCGGTGTTGAGGGTGTCGCCCCCGTAGGTCTGGCGCATTTCGCCGAAGGCCTGACCCTGCAATTCCAGCATGCACTCACCGAACGACACGACGCGGATGGGCCGGGCCATGGATTCCCCTCATGATTTTGGAACGACGTTTCGATATTCTACGAAAGCCGTCCCGTTTTGTTCCGGGGGCGGACCCGAACCCCCACCGATGACGCTTCAGCCCACCCTCCGCCATGTCCTGCTCACGGGTGCCGCCGGCATGCTGGGCCGCGTGCTCACGGCGCCGCTGGCGGCGGCCTGCGAGCGGCTGAGCCTGTCCGATCTGCCCGGCCCGCTGGGCGCGCTGGAGCTCGCGCCCGCGCTGCGCCGCGTGCCCTGCGACCTGGCCGACGCCGCCGCCGTGCACGCCCTGCTGCAAGGCGTGGACGCCGTGGTGCACCTGGGTGGCGTGGCCGTGGAAGGACCCTTCGAGCCCATCCTGCAGGCCAACATCCGCGGCTTGCACAACCTGTATGAAGCGGCGCGGCGCCAGGGCACGCGGCGCATCGTCTTCGCCAGTTCCAACCACGTCACCGGCTGCTACGAGCAGGGGCGCCGCACGCGGCCCGACGAGCTGGCGCGGCCGGACGGCAACTACGGCTTGAGCAAGCTCTTCGGCGAAGGCATCGCCAGCCTCTACGCCGACCGCCACGGCATCGAGACGGTGGCCCTGCGCATCGGCACCGCCACCGCCGACGACCGCCCGCCCGACCGCCGCGCGCTGGCCACCTGGCTGAGCCACGCCGACCTCTTCCGCCTGGTGATGGCCGCACTCACCGCGCCCGGCGTGGGCTTCCTCGTGGCCTACGGCATCTCGGACAACACGCGCGCCTGGTACGACAGCCGCGAGGCCTGGGCGCGCCTGGGCTACGCGCCGCAGGACAACGCCGAACGCTTCGCCCCCGAGGTGGAGCACATCGTCTTCCCACCCGATTCGCCGATGGCCCGCTTCCAGGGCGGCAGCTTCATGGGCATCGGGCCTTTCGACGAACCCTTCTGACACCCACCCCAACGGAGACCCCATGAACATCCGCAGAACCCTGCTCGTCGCGGCCCTGGGCTGCACCACGCTCGGCGCCGCGCTGGCGCAGAACGTCGTCATGAAGGCGGCCGACGTGCACCCCGCCGGCTACCCCACCGTGGCCGCGGTGGAGAGCATGGGCAAGAAGCTCGACGCGGCGACCAAGGGCCGCATCAAGTTCCAGATGTTCCCCGGCAGCGTGCTGGGCGGCGAGAAGGAGATGATCGAGCAGACCCAGGTCGGCGCGATCCAGATCCTGCGCACCTCGCTGGGCCCGGTGGGCCCGGTGGTGCCCGAGGTCAACGTCTTCAACATGCCCTTCGTGTTCCGCAACATCGCGCACATGCGCGCGGTGATCGACGGGCCCATCGGCCAGGAGCTGCTCGACAAGATCAGCGCCAGCCCGGCCAAGCTGGTGGGCCTGGCCTGGATGGACGGCGGCAGCCGCAGCCTCTACACCAAGAAGCCGGTGCGCAAGCCCGAGGACCTGAAGGGCCAGAAGATCCGCATGATGGGCAACCCGCTGTTCGTGGACACCATGAACGCGATGGGAGGCAACGGCATCGCCATGGGCTACGGCGAGGTCTTCACCGCCATCCAGACCGGCGTCATCGACGGTGCCGAGAACAACCCGCCCAGCCTCTTCACCGCCAACCACTTCAAGGCTGGCGCCAAGTACTACACGCAGACCAACCACCTGATCATTCCCGAGATCCTGGTCATGTCCAAGGTCACCTGGGACAAGCT
>CAZBUU010000172.1:1185-9071 GCA_964495125.1 uncultured Rubrivivax sp. | reverse complement strand
CCCAGCCCGCGGTGAGGCTGCTCATGCTGATGAAGCCCAGGCCCGTGCCCAGCAGCTGGGCGATCTCGCGCGCGAAATGCGTCTTGCCGATGCCCGGCGGTCCCAGCAGCAGCATGGGGGTGATCTCCAGCGCGTCGCGGCTGTCGGTGCACAGGGCGAGCTGGCGCCGCACGTCGTCCAGCACCTCGTTGAAGTTGGGCATCTCGTCGTAGAGATGGTCCATGGCCGGCAGCCCGCCCGGCTTGACCTGGAAGCGCTCGGGGCCCTTTTCCAGCATGCGCTCGTAGGTGGCGCGCAGGTTCTCGTGTTCGCGCTGGGGCAGCTTGTCCAGCTTCTGCTCCACGTCGCCCACGCGGTAGACCGAACGCATGCGCGCGATGGGCAAGCCCGAAGGCGCCGGGGCGGAAACAGGGACGAGGCCGGTTTCAAGTGTCATCGCTACAGACTCCTTCGCAAGGACAGTGGAGCAAACATTGCCACAGGCGCGCCGCGAATCAAAGACCGGGGAAGGCCCCAATTCCGGTGGCGGCACGGCAGCCGCCCTGGCGAGGATGTAGCAATCCGCGTACCTTGTGGCGGCACCGGCCGTCCGCCGGCCGTGCGTTCCGTCACCCCGCGGGCGCAGGCTGTCGCAGCGGCGTCGCGTGGCGCCGGGCGCGGCGCGACCATGCGCCTGCAGTCGGTGATCGCCGGCTGCAGGTTCCGATCGTTCGACTCCTGAGTCTCGTTGTCCACGAGACCCTTGCCCCGGCCTCGCGCCGGGGCTTTTCTTTCTACGTGGGCAGCTGCAGCGTGGCCGTGGTGCCCTGGCCGGGGGCGCTGTCCAGCCCCACCTCGCCGCCCAGCAGGTGGGCCAGCTGCTGGGTGATGACCAGCCCCAGCCCGCTGCCGGGCTGCACGCCCGCCTGCTGGCCCAGGCGCTCGAAGGGCTGGAACAGACGCGCCAGCTGGGCCGGCTGGAGGCCAGGCCCGGCGTCGTGCACCTGGACGCGCGGCCCCGCCGCCGTGCGCTCGGCCTTCAGGCGCACGCGGCCGGGCACGCCCGGCTCGTGGCCGTACTTGATGGCGTTGGAGCCCAGGTTCAGCACGATCTGCCGCAGGCAGCGCTCGTCGCTGTGGGCCACCAGCGCGTCGTCGGCCTCGACGATGAGCACCACGCTTTCGGCCAGCGCCATGGGGGCCAGCAGGTCGGCGCAGGCCGCCAGCAGCGGGCCCAGCGGCACCGGCCGGCGCTCGGTGACCAGGCGGCCCTGTTCCAGGTGCTGCAGCTCCAGCAGGTCGTCCACCAGGGCCAGCATGTGCCGGCCGGCCTGCAGCATGTGGCCGAGGTAGGTGCGGCCGCGCGGGGCCAGCAGTTCGCCGCCGTCTTCCAGCAGCTGGCCGAAGCCGAGGATGGCGTTCAGGGGCGTGCGCAGCTCATGGCTGACGCGGGACATGAAGGCCGACTGGCGGCGGCCGGCCTCCTCGGCCACGGCCTGTGCGCGGCGCGCGGCCTCCAGCTCGCGCGCCGCGGTGAGATCGGTGACGGTGCCGACATGGCCCACCAATTCGCCCGCGGCGCGAAGGATGGGGTTGGTGCGCGCCGCCACGCTGCGAAGCTCGCCATCGCCCCGCTGCAGGCGGAACTCGGCGGTGAAGGACAGGCGCGCGCCCGCGCTGCGCAGCCACTCGCGGTGCACCGCCTCGCGGTCGTCGGGATGCACGACCGCGGCCCAGGCCTGGCCCAGCGCCGCATCGCCCACCAGCCCGTAGAGCTGCTGCCACGCGGCGTTGGCGTAGGTGCAGGCGCCTGCGGGATCGGTCATGAAGATGGGCAGCGGCGCGGCGTCGGCCATGGCGCGGAAGCGCTCGGTCAGTTCGGCCGCTTCGGTGATGTCGCGGATGAGGTGCAGCGTGCGCCCGCCCTGGAGCGGCACGCAGCGGCCTTCGAACGCGCGCAGCAGGCCGCTGGCCGTGCCCATGCGGTAGACCAGGGTCTGCGTCTGGCCGCTGGCGCGCGCGGCAGCCATGGCCTCGCCCGCGCTTTGCGCATGCTCCGCGCTCAGCACCTCGGTCAGGTGTCGGCCTGCCATCTGGGCCCAGGGCCGGGTCAGCGAAGGGTGGTCCTCGCGGCCCACTTCTTCGTAGCGCCCTTCGGCGTCGACCAGGAACCACAGGTCGGGCAGCGCGGCCAGCAGGGCCGCCAGCCGCTGGCGCGATTCGGCCAGGGCCTGCGCATCGCGGCTTCGGTCGGTGGCGTCCACGACGGCGGCCAGCCGCGCGGGGCGGCCTTCGAAGAGCACCGGCAGGCCGCGGATGTCGGCGTGCAGCACGCGGCCGTCGCGCGTGCGCTCCAGCCACACGGCCTGCGGCTCGGCCTGGGCGCTGGCCGGCAGAGCGGCCAGGAAGCGCCGCAGCACGGGTTCCTGCTCGGGCAGCAGCAGGTCGCGCCGCGTCAGGCGCAGGAAGTCATCGCGGTCGTAGCCATAGCGCCGCAGCGCCGCTTCGTTGACGGCCAACAGCGCCAGGCTGTCGGTGTCGTAGACGAAGTGCGCGAGCGGGTGCTGTTGCAGCCAGTCGTCCCAGACCAGCTGCCGCGGGACGCTCGGTTCATTCATGCGGAAGTCGTAGCGGAACGGCTCCGCAGCATGCCACGTCAGCGCCCGAACGCCAGCCTTTCGGCGAGGAAGGCCAAGCTGCGGCCGTGCGCCAGGCCGGCGCTGGGAGCGTGGTAGGCCGCACGCGCCCAGCAGTTGAAGCCGTGGTGCGCGCCCGGGTAGACATGCACCTCGGCGGCCGGCAGGGCTTCGCGGACCTGCTGAACGGCCTGGGGCGGGATGTTGTCGTCGATGCCGGCGTAGTGGAACTGCATCGCGGCGCGCACGCCGGCGGCGCGGTCCAGCATGCCGTGGATGCCACCGCCGTAAAAGGCCACGGCCGCCGTGATGTCGGTGCTGGCGGCGTTGAGGTAGGCCAGGCGACCGCCCATGCAGTAGCCGATGCTGCCGAGCGCGTGGCCCTGCGTTTCAGGCCGGGCGCGCAAGGTGGCGGTGGCTGCGGCGATGTCGGCCAGCGCAGCGTCGGTGCCGTAGGCCTTCATCAGTGTCAGCGCGCGCTGGCGGTCTTCACCTTCGTAGCCCAGTTCCACGCGCGGTGCCTGGCGCCAGAAGGTGTCAGGCGCCAGGACGACGAAGCCGTCCAGCGCGTACTGCTCGGCCACGGCGCGGATGTGCGCGTTGACGCCGAAGATCTCCTGCCAGAGCAGCAGCCCCGGCCCGCGGCCGGCCGGCGGCAGGGCCAGGTAGCCCGCGAAGCCGGGCGCGATGTCGATCCAATGCGTGCTGACGGGGGAGGCGTTCATCGGGTTCTCCAGGGCGGGTGATCAGTAGGCGCGGCCCTTGCGGAACTGCGCGTGCTGCCGGCGCTGCAGCGGCGAGGCCGCCGCCAGCGCGGCCAGCGAGGCGCCGGCATGCGCCTGCGCGATGGCCAGGCCCAGCGCGTCGGCGGCGTCCTTGCCGGGCAGGGCCGAAAGCCTCAGCAGCCGGCGCACCATCTCCTGCACCTGCGACTTGTTGGCCAGTCCGTGGCCGACGATGGCCTTCTTCATCTGCAGCGCCGTGATCTCGGCCACCGGCAGCCCGCCGGCCACCAGCGCGGCCAGCGCCGCGCCGCGCGCCTGGCCCAGCAGCAGCGTGCTCTGCGGGTTGACGTTGACGAAGACGATCTCCACGCAGGCATGCTCGGGCGCATAGCGCTGCATCACCTCCTGCACGCCCTGGAAGATGATCTTCAGCCGGCCCGGCAGGTCGCCACGCGGCGCTTCCAGCGTGCTGATCACACCGCTGGCCACGTAGGCCAGGCGCGGGCCGTCGGCCTCGATGACGCCGAAGCCGGTGCGCTGCAGGCCGGGGTCGATGCCGAGGATCCGCATCAGCGCCCGCCGGGCCGCCCCAAGGGCGCTGAACACCCCCTCGGGGGGCGCGAACGACGTGAGCTGGGGGCTGACATCACAGCTTGAAGTACCAGCGAACGGAGTGGAAGAACACGGGCGCGGCAAAGCACAGTGGCGCCACGCGGTCCAGCAGGCCCACGGCCCCGGTGACGCTGGCGCGGTTGCCCCACCAGCGCACGCCGGCGTCCTTCTTCAGCGCGCGCATCACCAGCTCACCCAGCGTGCCGGCACCACCGGCGATGGCCGCCATGGCCAGCGCCTGCCCGGCCTTGAAGGGCGTGATCCAGTACAGCAGTGCGCCCACCACGCCGGCCGCCAGCACGCCGGCCATCCAGGCGCGGTACGAGAAGGAGCGGTCGATGTGGCGGGCCACGGGCCGGCGCCGCAGCCAGCGGCTGGCCGCCTCCTGCACCAGCTGCGCCGTCGCCGCCACCATCACCAGGAAAAACACCAGGAAGGCGCCACGTCCGGCGTAGCCGCGGAACTCCAGCAGCAGCAGCGCCGGCACGTGGCTCATGCCGTAGACGCAGACCATGATGGCCCACTGGATCTTGGCGTTGCGCTCCAGGAAGTGCTGGGGGTCGCCGGCCAGCGCGCTGGCCACCGGGATGGCCAGGAAGACGTAGACCGGAATGAACACGGTGAGCAGGTCGAAACGGCGCCCGCCGGCGATGACGAACTGCAGCGGCAGCACCACGAAGAAGGCCAGGATCAGGCTGCGGTGGTCGGCACGCCGCGTGCGCACCAGGGTGATGAACTCGCGCAGCGCGAGGAAGGAGAACACGCCGAACGCGAGGTTGGCACCGACCGGCCCGGAAACCCACGCAAGCCAGAACACCACGCCGCCGATCCACAGCGCGCGCAGGTCGCGCAGCAGGCGCATGCGCCGCTCGCTGTGCTCGGGCTCGCGGTGCACGATGAACCACACCAGCACCGAGCCCAGCGCCAGCAGTCCGAAGAGCGTGACGAACAGCAGCCCGACCTGCTGGTCCACCGTGAGCGCGCGCAGGGTCCTCATTCAGGCCACCTCCGGCCGCGCGGCGAGGACCGCAGCGCGAGCGCGGGCGAGGAAGTCGCGCTTGTCCTCGCCGGGCTGCAGCTGCATGGGCGTGCCGAAGGTCACCGTACACAGGATGGGCACGGGCACGACCTCGCCCTTGGGCATGACGCGCTGCACGTTGTCGATCCAGGCCGGGATCAGCTGCACGTTCGGGAACTGTTCGGCCAGGTGGTAGAGGCCGCTCTTGAAGGCCTGCGGGTCGCCCTTGTTGCTGCGCGTGCCCTCGGGAAAGATGACCAGCGAATCGCCGCCTTCCAGGGCCTGCACCAGCGGTTCCAGCGGGTCCTGGTCGTCCGTGCGCTGGCGGCTCACGTAGACGGCGTTGAAGACCTCGGTGGTGAGCCACTGCTTGAAGGGCGAGCTCGTCCAGTAGTCGCGCGCGGCGATGGGGCGCGTCACGGCCCGCAGCTCACGCGGCAGTGCGGCCCAGATCAGCACCCAGTCCAGGTGGCTCTGGTGGTTGGCGAAGTAGATGCGCTGCTCGGCCTTCGGCGGACAACCCCGCCAGTGGCCCTGGGCGCCCGTGATGAGCCGAGCAATGAAGGCCAGCAACAGGCCCATGAGGTCGGCGCGCGACATGGCCCGGATGCTAGCCGCTGCGGCGCGGCCGGCGCGCCGCTCACTCGAAGGCCAGCGACACCATGCCGCCGCGGCGGCTGCCGCGCGCGATCCAGCGCTGCAGCGTCTCGGCGGCCTCGGGCGCCATGGCGCGCCACTCGCAGCCCACGCGCAAGCCGCCGCCACGGCGGCTGGCCGGCGAGAGCTGGGCCACCTGCAGGTCGGCGCGGATCTCCACGCCCGGGTCCAGCGTCACGCGCACGGCGCTGATCTCGGTGCCCGGGCGCAGCAAGGGCGTCAGCTGCGGCTTCCACAGGCCGACGCCCGTCATGCTGATGTCGGCCACCGCCAGCGACAGCGGCGGGTCGCCCTCGTGCAGATGCGCGATGTGCAGCGTCGGGCCCTGCCCTTCCGGCCGCCGCACGCGCAGCGCACGGCGGCGCGGCAGGTGGACCATGCGCTCCGGCATGCCGGCCAGCAGCACGTCGGGCGCCTGCGCCTGGCCGTGCAGGCCCAGCAGTTCGAACTGCAGCTTGGCCTCGTGCAGGTAGCCGGCCGCCCACACCGCGCCGGGCACGAAGAGCAGGGCCTGCTCGCTGCCCGGCGCCAGGCGCAGGCGCAGCAGGCCGGCCGCTTCGTCGAAAGCCCAGAGCACGCCGCGGCAGGTGGCGCCGTCGGCCGGGCCCAGCGTCAAGGGCACGTCGCCGCGCACCAGCTCGCGCAGCATCGACACGCGCTGCTGCGGGTGGATCACCTGGAAGCGGGCCCAGGGGCCGCGCCCATCCAGGCGGGAAATGGCGGCGGGAACGGTATCGAGGAAGGACATGGACAGCCGGTGTCGCGGGCCTCGCCGGCCCTCGGCTGTCTTCGGCGCGCGCACCGCGCGCCTTGAGGGCTCAGTGCCGGAAGTGGCGCGTGCCCGTGAAAACCATCGCGATGCCGCGCTCGTCGGCGGCGGCGATGACCTCGTCGTCGCGCATGCTGCCGCCCGGCTGGATGACGCAGGTCGCGCCCGCGTCCACCACCACGTCCAGGCCGTCGCGGAAGGGGAAGAAGGCGTCGCTGGCGACGGCCGAGCCGGCCAGCGTGAGGCCGGCGTTGCCGGCCTTGACGCCGGCGATGCGCGCGCTGTCCACGCGGCTCATCTGGCCCGCGCCCACGCCCAGCGTCATGCCACCGGCGCAGAAGACGATGGCATTGCTCTTCACGAACTTGGCCACCTTCCAGGCGAACATCAGGTCATCCATCTGCGCCGCCGTGGGCGCGAGCTTGCTCACCACGCGCAGTTCGGCGGGCGCCACGTTCTTCGCATCGGTGCTCTGCACCAGCAGCCCGCCGCCCACGCGCTTGAAGTCCAGCGCGTTCGTGGCACCTGACAGCGGCACTTCCAGCAGGCGCACATTGGCCTTGGCCGCGAAGACGCCGCGCGCCTCGGGCGAGAACGACGGGGCGATGACCACCTCCACGAACTGGCGCGAGACGGCGTCGGCCGTCACGCCGTCCACCGGCTGGTTGAAGGCGATGATGCCGCCGAAGGCCGAGGTGGGGTCGGTCTTGAAGGCCTTGCCGTAGGCTTCGGCCGGGCCGGCGCCCACGGCCACGCCGCAGGGGTTGGCGTGCTTGACGATGACGCAGGCGGGCACGTCGAAGGTCTTCACGCATTCCCAGGCCGCATCGGCGTCGGCGATGTTGTTGTAGCTGAGCGCCTTGCCCTGCAACTGCGTCCAGCCGGCCAGCAGCCCCGGCACGGCCTGCGCGTCACGGTAGAAGGCCGCGCTCTGGTGCGGGTTCTCGCCATAGCGCATGTCCTGCGTCTTGGCCAGCTGCAGCGTGTAGACGCCCGGGAAGGGCTCGCGCGCCGGCACGGCGCTGACCTGCTGCTCGGCGCCTTCGGCCAGCGCACTCAGGTAGTTGCTGATCATGCCGTCGTAGGCCGCGGTGTGGGCAAACACCTTGCGGGCCAGCCTGAACTTGGTGCTTCGCTGGAGCCCGCCGTCGCGCAGTTCGCCCAGCACGCCGGCGTAGTCGGCGGGGTCGATCAGCACGGCCACGTCGGCCCAGTTCTTGGCCGCCGCGCGCAGCATGGCCGGGCCGCCGATGTCGATGTTCTCGATGGCGTCCTCCAGCGAGCAATCGGCGCGCGCCGTGGCCTGCGCGAAGGGGTAGAGATTCACCACCAGCAGGTCGATGGTGCCGATGTCGTGCTGCTTCAGCGCCGCCATGTGCTCGGGCAGGTCGCGCCTCGCCAGCAGGCCGCCGTGGATGCGCGGGTGCAGCGTCTTGACACGGCCGTCCAGCATCTCGGGCGAGCCCGTCAGTTCCGACACCTCGGTGACG
>CAZBUU010000172.1:0-1175 GCA_964495125.1 uncultured Rubrivivax sp. | reverse complement strand
GCATCGGCCAGGAGCCGCGCGGTGCCGCCGGTGGAGACCAGGCGCACGTCCAGCGCCGCCAGAGCGCGGGCGAATTCGACGATGCCGGTCTTGTCGGACACGGAGATCAGGGCGGTGAGGTGGCTCATGCGGTGGTCTTCCAGGGTGTTCTCGTCGTCACGGCGCGTCGTCGCGCAGCAGTTGATGCTCGAGCAGCTTGCGGCGCAGCGTGTTGCGGTTGATGCCCAGCCAGCCGGCGGCGCGGCTCTGGTTGCCTTCGGCGTGCCGCATCACCACGTCGAGCAGCGGCTTCTCGGCAGCGGCCAGGAACAGTGCGTGCAAGGCGGCCGGCTCGGTGCCACGCAGGTCCTTCAGGTACTGCTCCACGCTGGCGCGGACGCAGTCGTCGATGGCCTTGCGCGTCATGCGGCCAGGGCCTGCAGTTCGTCGTTGGCGGCTTCGGCGGCCACGGGCAGGCGCTCGTGCGTGTCCGCCAGTTCGGCGAAGAACCCGGCCACGGCCTGGCGCTGCGCCTCGGCGGCGTCGATGGTGTTCATCCGCTGGCGGAAGGCCTCGCCCCCCGGCAGGCCCCGCACGGCCCAGCCGATGTGCTTGCGCGCGCTGCGCACGCCGGTGCGTTCGCCGTAGAGGGCGAGGTGGTCGTCCAGGTGCTCCAGCAGCCACTGCCGCACCTCGGTCGTGCGCGGCGGCGGCAGATGCAGGCCGGTGGCCAGGAAGTGCGAGATCTCGCGGAAGATCCAGGGCCGGCCCATCGCGGCGCGGCCGATCATCAGCGCGTCGGCGCCGGTGGCGCGGAGCACCTCACGCGCCTTCTCCGGGCTGTCGATGTCGCCGTTGGCGACGACCGGGATGCGCAGCGCGGCTTTCACCGCGGCCACCGTGTCGTACTCGGCGAAGCCGCCGTAGCCCTGCTCGCGCGTGCGGCCGTGCACGGTGACCATCGCCACGCCGGCGGACTCGGCCGCGCACGCCAGTGTCAGCGCATTTTTCTCGGCAGCGCACCAGCCGCTGCGCATCTTCAGCGTCACCGGCACGCCGCGCGGCGCGCAGGCGGCGACCACGGCCTCGACGATGGCGGTGGCCAGCGGCACGTCCTGCATCAGCGCCGAGCCGGCCCACTTGGTGCACACCTTCTTGGCCGGGCAGCCCATGTTGATGTCGATGATCTGCGCGCC
>CAZBUU010000171.1:0-9098 GCA_964495125.1 uncultured Rubrivivax sp. | reverse complement strand
GCGCCGGCTGACGCCGCCGCCGCGCGGGTTGTTGGGCATCAGCACGAGGTAGCGGCCGGCCAGGCTGACGAAGGTGGTCAGCGCCGCGCCCTTGTTGCCGCGCTCTTCCTTTTCCACCTGCACGAGCAGGTTGTCGCCTTCCTTGACGGCGTCCTGGATGCGCGCGTTCTTGGCTTCCACGCCTTCGCGGAAGTAGTTCTTGCTGATTTCCTTGAAGGGCAGGAACCCGTGGCGGTCTTCGCCGTAGTCGACGAAACAGGCTTCGAGCGAAGGCTCGACGCGGGTGATGACGGCCTTGTAGATGTTGCCCTTGCGCTGTTCGCGCCCTTCGATCTCGGTCTCGAAGTCGAGCAGCTTCTGGCCATCGACGATCGCCAGGCGGCGCTCTTCGGCCTGCGTGGCATTGATCAGCATGCGCTTCATGCGTGCACTCCTGTGCGGCGCCACTGGCTTCGGCCAGGCGCCGTTCAACACGATCGATGCACGAAAAACGCGGCGGGAACCGGGGTCGCGAAATGCCCTGGACTGCGATGCGCCGCCGGGATGGGCGGTTCAGCCTTGCAGCGTTGGCGCGTGCGCGCCGGGCGCGGCTGCGGGCCCTGCCGCGGCCCATGCCGGCCGCCGCGGATCACGCGGCGGCGCCCCTGCGCCGGGCGCATCTAGGCGATGCGGGCGCGTCGGGGTAAGGGCAAGGGGACGGAAGGGCATGAAATGCAGCGTTGCGCACCGGGCGCGAAGGTCAGACGGCGGAAGCCGCGATCTGGCCTTCTTGGTATTCACGGGTGTCCCGAACGGGGCGGGACGGTTGTTCCTCGTCTTCGTTCTTCTGCCACCTGCCTTGAGCGCCTGCCGGACCAATGAAGCGTTCCGACCCCAGCGCCGCCCGCAGGCGTTGCATCAGCTCTTTTGCCCCGGGATCATCGCCCGGAGCGGCCCACGCCTGCTTGGGAAGTGGCCGGGTAAACTCCGGCAAATCAAGCACTTACGGCGCAAACGTGGAGCGGCAGAGTATATCGCCCCCGGCCCGGGGCGGCCCGGCCCGGGCCGAAAGCGGCGCAGCCCCTGCGGTGCGGCACCTCCTGGTGGGGGTGGAATCGGCCGGCCAGCGGCTGGACAACTTCCTGCTGCGCGAGCTGAAAGGCGTGCCCAAGACGCACGTCTACCGTGTGATCCGTTCGGGGGAGGTGCGTGTCAACAAGGGCCGCGCGCAGGCCGACACCCGGCTGGCTGAAGGCGACGACGTGCGCGTGCCGCCCGTCCGCGTGGCGGCGCCGCGCGAGGACACCGCCAGCGTGCCGCCGCGCGAGTTCCCGCTCCTCTTCGAAGACGAGCACCTGCTGGCCATCGCCAAACCCGCCGGCGTGGCGGTGCACGGCGGCAGCGGTGTGAGCTTCGGCGTCATCGAGCAGTTGCGCCGTTCACGGCCCGAGGCGCACTTCCTGGAGCTCGTGCACCGCCTGGACAAGGAAACCTCGGGCGTGCTGCTGCTGGCCAAGAAGCGCAGCGCGCTCACCGCCCTGCAGGACCAGTTCCGCTCGCGCGAGACGACCAAGATCTATGCCGCGCTGGTGTGGGACGACTGGCCCGACAAGCTCAAGGTGATCGACCTGCCGCTGCACAAGGGCCTGGACACCGCCGGCGAGCGCCACGTGCGCGTGGTGGCGGCCGACCACGCCGACGGCCAGCGTGCCATCACGCTGGTGAAGGTGGCGCGGCGCCTGCCGGCGCTGTCGGCCACGCTGCTGGACGTGACGCTGAAGACAGGCCGCACGCACCAGATCCGCGTCCACCTGGCGTCCAGCGGCCACGCCATCGTCGGCGACCCCAAGTACGGCGACTTCCCGCGCAACAAGGCCTTCGCCAAGGCGCAGGGCGAGCCGCGCATGTTCCTGCACGCGCGCCGGCTGGGCTTCGAACATCCGGCCAGCGGCGCCGCCATCACCCTCGAAGCGCCGTTGCCGCCGGCCTTTGCGACACTCCTGCCCCCATGAAGAGAACCCGCCGCTTCGACCTCATCGCCTTCGACTGGGACGGCACGCTGTCGGACAGCACGCTGCTCATCGTGCGCAGCATCCAGAACGCCTGCCGCGACATCGGCGTGGCCGTGCCCAGCGACGCCGCCGCGTCCTACGTCATCGGCCTGGGCCTGCACGACGCGCTGGCGCATGCCGTGCCGGGCCTCGCGCCCGAGCGCATCCCCGAGCTGGGCCAGCGCTACCGCCACCACTACTTCGCCAGCCAGGACCAGCTGATGCTGTTTCCCGGCACGGTGGAGATGCTGGCGGCGCTGCGCGAGCGCCAGCATCTGCTGGCCGTGGCCACCGGCAAGAACCGCCGCGGGCTGGACGAGGCGCTGCGCCACCAGCAGCTGGCCGGCATGTTCGACAGCTCGCGCACCGCCGACGAGACCGCCAGCAAGCCGCACCCGCTGATGCTGCAGGAGCTGATGGCCGAGTTCGGCGTGCTGCCCGAACGCACGCTGATGGTCGGTGACACCACGCACGACCTGCAGCTGGCGCAGAACGCCGGCACGCCCTGTGTGGGCGTGAGCTACGGCGCGCACGACCACGAGGACTTCGCGCCTTTCGCGCCGCTCTTCGTGGCCCACAGCACGCGCGAGCTTCATGACTGGCTGCTGGACAACGCTTGAGCGAAGAAGCCGTCACCGAGGCCCCGCTGCCGCTGTGCGCCTCCGCGGCCCTGGAAGAGAAGGGCCGTGCCCATGTCTGGGACGTGATGGAGTGGCGCCGCCCCGCGCGCGCCTTCGCGCTGCGCTTCGAAGGCCAGGTGCGCGCCTACATGAACCGCTGCCTGCACGTGCCGGTGGAGATGGACTGGCAGCCCGGCGAGTTCCTGGACATCGAGAAGCGCGTCATCCTGTGCAGCATCCACGGCGCTGCGTACGAGCCCACCGACGGCCGCTGCGTCGGCGGCCCTTGCGGCCGCGGCAGGCTGGCCGCCATCCGCACCGAGGAGCGTGACGGCCAGGTGTATTGGTATCCTTCCCGCGACATCCGCCCCATCGAGTTCGACGACCCGGCCGCCGCGCCGGCTTCCCCCGCATGAGCACCCCCGACGAACTCCCTCCCGTGGCCCCCGTGCCCGCCGCCGCAGCCCCCGCGCCAGCCGCCGTGCCGGTGGACGGCCTGGAAAGACTGGCCATGGAGGTGCTGCGCCAGAAGCGCGCCGACCGCCGCTGGCGCGTCATCATCCGCCTGGCCTGGATGGGGCTGGCACTCGTCGTCGTCTGGCTCGGATTCATCGGCAAGGGTGCGCCCACGGCCCCCAGCACGCCGCACACGGCGCTGGTGGACGTGCGTGGCGAGATCGCGGTGGACACCGAGGCCAGCGCCGAGCTGCTGGTCGCGGCGCTGAAGGCCGCCTTCGAGGACACCACCGCGCAGGCCGTGGTGCTGCGCATCAACTCGCCCGGCGGCAGCCCGGTGCAGAGCGGCATCGTCAACGACGAAATCAAGCGCCTGAAGGCCAAGCACGGCAAGAAGGTCTATGCGGTGGTGGAGGAGATCTGCGCTTCCGGGGCGTACTACATCGCCGCGGCGGCCGACGAGATCTACGTCGACAAGGCCAGCATCGTGGGCAGCATCGGCGTGCTGATGGACGGCTTCGGCTTTCCCGGCCTGATGGAGAAGCTGGGGGTGGAACGGCGCCTGCTGACGGCCGGCGAGAACAAGGCCATGCTGGACCCGTTCAGCCCCGTCAACGAGAAGCACGTGCGGCTCACGCAGGCCATGCTGGAGCAGATCCACCAGCAGTTCATCGCGGTGGTCAAGGCCGGCCGCGGCCAGCGCCTGAAGGAGGGGCCCGACACCTTCTCGGGCCTGTTCTGGAACGGCGAAGAAGCCGTGAAGCTGGGCCTGGCCGACGGCCTGGGCAACCTGGACTACGTGGCGCGCGAGATCGTCAAGGCCGAGGAGATCGTCGACTACACGCCGCGCGACAACGTGGCCGAACGCCTGGCCAAGCGCTTCGGCGCCAGCATCGGCCAGGGTGCGGTGCGTGCGCTGCGCGAGATGTCACCCATCCGCTGAAGCCCGCATGTCAGACCGCCTGGCCGTCCTGCCCCAGTACCTGCTGCCCAAGCAGGCCCTCACCGGCGTGGCCGGGCGCTTTGCGCGTTCGCATGCCGGCGCCCTGACCACCGGCGCCATCCGCCGCTTCATCGCCCGGTACGGCGTGAACATGGCCGAAGCGGCCGAGCCCGACCCCGCCGCCTACGCCAGCTTCAACGACTTCTTCACCCGCGCGCTGAAGCCCGGCGCGAGGCCGCTGGCGCAGGCCGACCTGGTCTGCCCCGTCGACGGCGCCATCAGCCAGTTCGGCGCCATCGACGGCGAGCGCATCTTCCAGGCCAAGGGCCACGGCTACAGCTGCACCGCGCTGGTGGGCGGCGACGCCACGCTGGCCGCGCAGTTCCACGGCGGCCACTTCGCCACGCTGTACCTCAGCCCGCGTGACTACCACCGCATCCACATGCCCGGCACCGGCCGCCTGCGGCGCATGCTGCACGTGCCGGGCGCGCTGTTCTCGGTGAACCCGACCACGGCGCGCGGCGTGCCGGGCCTCTTCGCGCGCAACGAGCGCGTGGTGTGCGTGTTCGAAGGCGAACGCGGCCCCTGGGTGCTGGTGCTGGTGGGCGCCACCATCGTCGGCAGCATGGCCACCGTCTGGCACGGGCTCGTGAACCCGCCGCGGCCGGGCACGCTGCGCGAGTGGCGTTACGACGACCAGGACATCCGCCTGGCGCAGGGCGACGAGATGGGTCGCTTCCTGCTCGGCAGCACCGTGGTGATGTTGTTCCCGCCCGGCCCGCTGCGCTTCAACCCCGCCTGGGCGCCGGCCGGCGCCATCCGCATGGGCGAGGCCATGGCCTCTTTCGGGTGAGCCTGGCAGCGCGCGCCCGCGCACAGGGCTGGGCCCGCGTGCTGCTGTGGGTGGTGCCGCTGCTGTGGAGCAGCAACTACGTCATCGCGCGGCTGGCCAGCGAGGTGATCGCGCCGCACGCGCTGGCCTTCGGCCGCTGGACACTGGCACTGCTGATCCTGCTGCCCTGGCTGGGTCGCGGGCTGCTGGCGCGGCGCGCGGTGGTACTGGCCGAGTGGAAGCACCTGCTGGTGCTGGGCTTCTTCGGCATGTACATCTGCGGCGCCTGGGTCTACCAGGCCGGGCGCAGCACCAGCAGCACCAACATCGCGCTGATCTACGCCGCCACGCCCATGGCCATCGCCGCGGCCAGCGCCTTCGTGCTGCACGAGAAGCTCAGCCGCGCGCAGTGGGCCGGCGTGGTGATGGCGCTGGCGGGCCTGCTCTTCGTCATCGGCAAGGGCGACCCGATGCACCTGCTGCAGGTGCGCTTCGCGCCGGGCGACCTGTGGATCACCGCCTGCGCCGCCAGCTGGACGGCCTACTCCGTGCTGCTCAAGCGCTGGCCGTCGGCCCTGGGCCCAGGCGAACGCCTGGTGGCCATCATCGCCGGCGGGCTGGTGGTGCTGGCGCCCACCACGCTGGCCGAGGCGCTGCTGACGCCCACGCCGCCCTTCGGCTGGCGTGCCGCGGGCCTGGTGACGCTGGCCGCCGTGCTGCCGGGCGTGCTGTCCTACGGCGCCTATTCCTACCTGCAGCGCGAGCTGGGCGCGTCGCGCACGGCCATGATGCTGTACCTGGCGCCGGTCTACGGCGCCGTGCTCGCCTGGTGGGTGCTGGGTGAAGTGCCCGGCTGGTACCACGCGGTGGGCGCGGCCATGATCCTGCCCAGCATCGGGCTGGCCACACGCAGCGCGCCTCAGCCGAAGAGCCCCGGGGCGCCCTCGCGGTCGTCGTCGTCGCCATAGAAGCAGCTGGGGCACACGGCGCGGTAGCGCTCGTTGCCGCCGATCACCACCTGCTCGCCTTCCTTCACGCGCAGGCCCTGGTCGTCCACGCGCAGGTTCATGCTGGCCTTGCGGCCGCAGGCGCAGATGTTCTTCATCTCCTCCAGCGTGTCGGCCAGCGTCAGCAGCGCAGCAGCGCCGGGGAAGGCGTCGCCGCGGAAATCGCTGCGCAGGCCGTAGCACATCACCGGCACCTTCCCGGCATGGGCCAGGCGGTGCAGCTGGCGCACCTGCTCGGGCGTGAGGAACTGCGCTTCGTCGATGAGCACGCAGGCGAAGCCTTCGCCCAGCCAGGCGGCGTCGAACACCGTCTGCGCGCCGAAGGTCTCGGCCTGGCGCTGCAGGCCCAGGCGCGAGCCGATGACGCCGACGCCGCTGCGGTCGTCGTGCGCCGCGGTGAACAGGCGCACCTGCATGCCGCGCTCTTCATAGTTGTGGGCCGCCTGCAGCAGGGCGGTGGACTTGCCGGCGTTCATCGCCGCGTACCGGAAGTAGAGCTTGGCCACTGCCCCACTCTACCGTCTGCTAGCCGGGCTTCAGCGGGTCGTGGCCGGTCTTCTGCGTGTAGCGCGTCAGCAGATCCAGGATGCGTTGAGGCTTGTAGGGCTTGATGACGAAGCCGCTGGCGCCGCTGGACAGCGCTTCGCGCACGTGCTCGACGGAGCTCACGCCCGAGATCATGGCCACGAAAGCGTCGGGCGCGGTCTCGCGGATGCGCTTCAGGGTCGACAGGCCGTCCAGGCCCGGCATGTCGATGTCCAGCAGGGTGATGCGCGGGCGCAGTTCCTGCCACATCGCGAGGGCGTCGTTGCCGTTGCGGGCCTCGCGGATCTCCAGCCGTCCGGCGAAGTTGCGGATGATGCTGGCCAGCAGTTCGCGGCTGGCGCCGGTGTCGTCGGCGATCAGCACGTCGCAGCGGGGCGTGGTGCCGGCCACGGGCGCGGCCGGTGCGTCGAGGGTGGTTTCCATGGTCGTCAACAACTCGCGGCCTGGGGTTCGCACAGGTCGTGCAGGGCCTGCAGCAGGCGCCGGCCCTGGGCCTGGGCTTCGGTGGCCCGGCCCTGGGCCAGCAGGGGCTCGATGGGCGCGGCCAGCGCCGTGATCTCGGGGTGGCCGATGGCGCCGGCCAGGCCCTTCAGGCGGTGCGACAGGAAGCGCAGCCGCTCGCCGTCGTGGGCGTCCAGGGCGGCCTGCAGCGTGGCGGCGGTCTGGGGCAGTTCGGCGCGGAAGTCCAGCTCCAGACGCTGCACCACGGCGTCCACATGCGCCTCGCGCGCGGCCTGCCGCACCTCGCCGCCGCTGGGCAGGTGGCGGGCCAGCGCCTCGTACAGCCGGGCGCGCTCGATCGGCTTGGCCAGCACGTCGTCGAAGCCGGCGCGGCGGTAGTGCTCCACCTCGTCGTGCATCACGTTGGCGGTGAGTGCGACGACGGCGCCGCCGTAGCCGGCATCGCGCAACATCGTCATCGCGGACAGGCCGTCCATCACCGGCATCTGGATGTCCATCAGCACCAGCTCGTGGTCGCCGCCCAGCGCTTCCTGCACCGCCAGCTCGCCGTTGTCGACCATCTTCACCCGTGCCCCCGTGCCCTGCACGATGGCGCTGATGAGCCGCTGGTTGTGGACGCCGTCCTCGGCCACCAGCACGCTGCCCACCAGCGCGGGGATCTCCGGCGCGCTGGCCGGCCCCGCGGCGGCGGCGGCCTGCCACGCCGCGGGCTCGCTGATCAGCGCCGGCGCCGCCAGGCCCAGGGGCAGGTGCAGGGCGAAGCAGCTGCCTGCGCCCGGCGTGGAGCTCACCTCGATGCGGCCGCCCATGCGTTCGGCCAGCTGGCGGCAGATGAAGAGGCCCAGGCCCGTGCCGCCGAAGCGCCGCGTCGTCGATTCGTCGGCCTGCACGAAGGGCTGGAACAGGCGCCCCAGCTGGGCGTCGGTGATGCCGATGCCGGTGTCGACCACGGCCAGTTCCACCTCGCCGGGTGCGGCCAGCCGCGCGCGCAGCGTCACTGCGCCGGCGGCCGTGAACTTGATGGCGTTGCTGCAGAAGTTCAGCAGCACCTGGCGCAGCCGCACGCCGTCGCAGCGCAGCGCGCGCGGCAGCGGCAGCTCGGCCTGGAGGCGGAAGACCAGGCCCTTGTCGCGCGCGCGCGGGCCCAGCAGCTGTTCCACCTCGCCCAGCAGGGCGGGCAGGTGCACGTCGGCGGCTTCCAGCTGCAGGCCCTCGGCCTCGATCTTCGACACGTCCAGGATGTCGTTGAGGATCTCCAGCAGGTGGCGCCCGTTGTGCAGGATGGTGCGCAGCGCCTCGTCGAAGCCCACGCCCGAGCGTGGTTCCAGCAGCAGTTCGGAGAAGCCGATGATCGACGCCAGCGGCGTGCGGATCTCGTGGCTCATGTTGGCCAGGAAGGCCGTCTTGGCCTGGCTGGCGCGCACCGCCTCGTCGCGCGCGGCCTCGGCGTCGGCGGTGCGGCGCGCCACCTCGCTGTCCAGCTCGACGATCAGCGTCTGCAACTGCACGTTGGTGTCGAACAGGTCGCTCTCCGCGGCTCGCAGGCGCGCGTGCAGGGCTCGGCGCGCGGCGCGCTCGCGTTCGCGGCGCCGGGCGGCGGCAGGAGGTGTCGTCGTGCGGGCAGGCAAGGTGGGCACACGGAGGGTGAACCCGCCATATCGGCCCGCCGCGGCGCCGACTTGAATGGCCCTCAGCCCACCAGCAGCCCGCGGCGCTCGATGAAGTCCACCACGTCCTGCAGGCCCTGGTGGGTGCGCAGGTTGGTCATCACGAAGGGCCGCCGCGCGGCGTCAGGGCGCATGCGGCGGGTGTCGGCCTCCATGACGGCGAGGCTGGCGCCGACGTAGGGGGCGAGGTCGGTCTTGTTGATGACGAAGAGGTCGCTCTTGGTGATGCCGGGGCCGCCCTTGCGCGGGATCTTCTCGCCGGCGGCGACGTCGATGACGTAGATCGTCAGGTCGCTCAGTTCCGGGCTGAAGGTGGCGGCCAGGTTGTCGCCGCCGGACTCGATGAAGACGATGTCGGCGTCGGGGAACTGCTCCAGCAGGCGGTCCACGGCTTCCAGGTTGATGGAGGCGTCCTCGCGGATGGCCGTGTGCGGGCAGCCGCCGGTTTCCACGCCGACGATGCGCTCCGGCGCCAGCGCCCCGGCCACGGTGAGCAGGCGCTGGTCTTCCTTGGTGTAGATGTCGTTGGTGACGA
>CAZBUU010000170.1:0-9104 GCA_964495125.1 uncultured Rubrivivax sp. | reverse complement strand
CACGCCAGCGGCCCGGAGGCCGACCTCTACCTCGAAGGCCACGACCAGCACCGCGGCTGGTTCCATTCGTCGCTGCTCATCGGCTGCGCGCTGGAAGGCCGCGCGCCCTACCGCGGACTGCTGACCCACGGCTTCACCGTGGACGGCAGCGGCCGCAAGATGAGCAAGAGCCTCGGCAACTTCGTCGAGATGCGCACGGTGGCCAGCCAGCTCGGCGCCGAGATCATCCGGCTGTGGTGCGCCGCGACCGACTACTCGGGCGACCTGTCCATCGACGACAAGATCCTCGCCCGCGTGGTGGACAGCTACCGCCGCATCCGCAACACGCTGCGCTTCCTGCTCGCCAACACCAGCGACTTCGACCCCGCGCAGCACGCCGTGCCGGCGGCCGAGATGCTGGAGATCGACCGCTGGGCGCTCGCGCGCACGGCGCAGGTGCAGGCCGAGCTGCTGAAGCACTACGAGGTCTACGAGTTCCATCCCGTGGTGGCCCGCGTGCAGGTGTTCTGCGCCGAGGACCTGGGCGCCTTCTACCTGGACGTACTGAAGGACCGCCTCTACACCACGGCCCCGTGCTCGAAGGCGCGCCGCAGCGCACGGACGGCGCTGTGGCACGTCACGAACGCCATGCTGCGCTGGATGGCGCCTTTCCTCAGCTTCACCGCCGAGGAAGCCTGGAAGGTGTTCAGCCCCGAAGGCCGCGCCGGTGGCTCGATCTTCGAGCAGGTGTTCTGGGAGCTGCCTGCCGCCGACGCCGCGCTGCTGGCCCGCTGGCAGCGCATCCGCGAGCTGCGCGACGGTGCCAACAAGGAGATCGAGACGCTGCGCGCCGCCGGTGGCCTGGGTTCGTCGCTGCAGGCCGGCGTGACGATCACGGCCGGGCCCGACGATGCCGCGCTGCTGCGCGGCCTGGGCGAGGACCTGAAGTTCGTGCTCATCACCTCCGCCGCCGAGGTGCAGGACGGCGCCGACCTGCAGTTCGCCGTGCGCGCGCTGACGGCGGCCAAGTGCGAGCGCTGCTGGCACTGGCGTGACGATGTCGGCAGCGATGCCGCGCATCGCACGCTGTGCGGGCGCTGCACGTCGAACCTCCACGGCTCCGGGGAAGTGCGCCAGATCGCCTGAGCGGCGTCGTCCCGGGGCAACGCTGTCAGGCGTTGCGGGCGGCCGCGTGCTGAAATGCCGTGTCGCGGCCGGCCGGCCGTCTGGCCTCTGGCGATTTTGTTCCCCACCTCCCGCACCGCCTCCGGCACCCGCAGCCCTTTCTGGCGCTGGGGCCTGCCCCTGTTGTCGATGGCCCTGGCCATCGCGGCGCTGCTGGCCTGGGCCGTCCATCACGAGTTCCGGCGCGAGCAGCAGGCGGCCGAGGCGCGCCTGCTGGCCGTCGCCCAGCTGCGCGAAGCCCAGATCGCTGCCTGGCTGCACCGCGAGCTCTCTCTCGCGAACTTCCTGGCGTCCAGCACGCTGTTCGCCGGCCAGTTCCAGCGCTGGCAATCGGGCGGCGACGCGCAGGAAGGCCAGCGCCTGCTGGACCGCCTCGCCGACTTCCGCAAGGCCAACGAAGCCGACAGCGCCCTGCTGCTGAGCGCCGACGGCCGCGTGCTCACGCCGGAGCCCGCCGGTGCGGCGGTGGCCCGAGAACCCGAGGTGCGCGCCGCCGTGGCCAGCGCGGTGGCCGACAGCCAGCCCACGCACAGCGGCATCATGCTGCGCAGCGGGGAGCGCGCGGCGCACCTCCACATCGTCGTGCCGCTGCGGCGAACGGGCACACCGCCCCAGGGCGTGATCGTGCTGAGCATCGACGCCGAGCGGACCCTGTATCCGATGCTGCAGAACGGGGCCTCGCCGCAGGGCGCAGCCGTCACGACGCTGTGGCGTCGCGCCGGCGAGCGCCTGCTGCTGCAAAGCCCCGGCCGCCCCGGCACCGCGCCGCCGACGGCGGCCACCGAGGGCCTGCCGCTGGCCACCGCGTCCGGGCCGCTGGCCCGGCTGCTGCGGGGCGAGGTCCGGGAAGCCACCGCCTTCGCCGGCAAGGACCACGACGGTCGGCCCGTGCTGGCTTCCGTGCGGCATGTGGCGGGTTCGGACTGGTGGCTGGTGGCGACCCTGGACGCCGACGACGCCCAGGCGCAGGCCTGGGCCACGGCCCGGTGGATGACGGCGGCCGCCGTGCTGGGATTCGTCGCGCTGGCCGCGGGGCTGCGCCTGATGCTGCAGCAGCAGACGCTGCAACTGGCGCGGCGCGAGCATCGCGAGCATGCGGAGCGCATGAAGACCCTCAACCTGCTCGGTGCCATCGCCGAGAGTTCGAGCGACGCCGTCTTCGCCAAGGACCTGCAGGGCCGCTACGTGCTGCACAACCGCGCGGCCTGCGAGGAGCTGGGCATCGCCGAGGACCAGGCCATCGGCAGCACCGACGATGAACTGCTGGGCGCCGACGCGGCCCGCACCGTGCGCGCCAACGACGAGCACGCGCTCGAGACGGGCCGGACCATCACCGTCGAGGAGTCCATCCCCACGCGGCTCGGCCCACGCACCAAGCTCACCACCAAGGGCCCTCTGCTGGACGGCCAGGGGCAGGTGATCGGTGTCTTCGGCGTGGCGCGCGACGTCACCGATGCGCGCCGCGCCGAAGCCGCGCTGCGCGACAGCGAAGCGCACTTCCGCACGGTGGTCTCGGTGCTGGCCGAAGGGGTTGTCGTCGTCGACACCGAGGGCCGCGTGCTGAGCTGCAACGCCGCGGCCGAACGCATCGTCGGCAGCAGCCAGCAGGAGTGGGTGGGCCAGAGCTTCGTGGCCCCGGGCTGGCAGGTCTTGACGCCCGAGGGCGGGCCGCTGGCGCCGGAACAGGTGTCGATCGGCCGCGTGCTGGCCACGGGGGAGGCCGTGGAAGCCGAGCTGTTGCGCACCGTCGACCCGGCAGGCCATTCGCGCTGGTTCGAGCTCAGCGCCCAGCCGGTGCGCAGCCCGGACGACGGCCGCGTGCTGGCGGTGGTGTGCTCGTTCCAGGAGGTCACCGGACGCAAGCAGCAGGAAGACGAGCTGGCGCGCCACCGCGAGGGACTGGAAGAGCTGGTCACCGCCCGCACCCGCGAACTGCAGCAGGCCAACGAGTCCCTGGCCGACGCGGCCCGCTTCATCGGCACGGTCGCCGACGCCCTGCCCGGCCGCGTCGCCTACTGGGATGCCGGGCTGCTCTGCCGCTACGTCAACCGCAGCTGGCGCAGCTGGTACGGCGTGGGCGACGCCAACGTTCTCGGCCAGGCCATGGAAGCGCTGGCCGGGCCCGACTTCGTGGCCGGCGTCCGCCAGCACATCGAGGCGGCGCTGGCCGGGCGGGCGCAGCGCTTCGAGCGCGAGACGCGACGCGGCGGCGTCACCCATGTGCACGAGATCCACTACATCCCCGACCGCAACGCAGAGGGCCAGGTCAAGGGCTTCTACACGATCGCCTTCGAGATCAGCGCGCTGAAGGCGGCCGAGGCGCTGCTGCGCAACGCCAACCTCGAACTCGCCCTGGCGCGCGACCGGGCCGAGGCCGCCAACCGTGCCAAGAGCGCCTTCCTGGCCAACATGAGCCACGAGATCCGCACGCCGATGAACGCCATCATCGGGCTGGCCCACCTCATGTCGCGCGAGACGCGCGACGCCCAACAGAGGGAGCGCCTGGGCAAGATCGAGGCGGCGGCGCAGCACCTGCTGCAGGTCATCAACGACATCCTGGACCTCAGCAAGATCGAAGCCGGCCGCCTGACCCTGGAAGACGCCGAGTTCTCGCGCGATGCGCTCATCTCGCGCTGCTTCGAGATGGTCAGCCACCGCGCGCGAGAGAAGGGCCTGGAGCTGATCGTCGACACCGACCATCTGCCGGAGCGGCTGCGCGGCGACGCCACGCGTCTGGCGCAGGCCATCATCAACCTGCTGGCCAACGCGGTGAAGTTCACCAGCCAGGGTTTCGTCCGTCTGCGCGCCGAGCTGCTGCGCGAGGATGAGCGTACGCTGCAGGTGCGCTTCGAAGTGCAGGACACCGGCGACGGCATCGCGCCGGAGCGCCAGGCGCTGCTGTTCAGCGCCTTCGAGCAGGCCGACAACTCGTCGACGCGCCGCCACGGCGGCACGGGGCTGGGCCTGGCGCTGACGCGCCGCCTGGCCCAGCTGATGGGCGGCGAGACCGGTCTGCAGAGCACGCCCTGCCAGGGCAGCCGCTTCTGGTTCACGGCGCGGCTGCTGCGCGCCGCCGAGGCCGGCGACCACGCGGCGCCCATCGATATGCGCGGGCTCAACGCGCTGCTGGTCGATGACCTGCCCGAGGCCCGCGGCACCCTGGCCGAGCTGCTGCGCTCGCTGGGCCTGGAGGTCGTGATGGCCGGCGACGGCGCCACGGCGCTGAGCATGACGCAGGCCGCCATGGCCGCCGGGCGGCCCTACGACGTGATCCTGGTGGATTGGCGCATGGAACCGATGGACGGCTTTCAGACGCTGCGCCAGCTGCGCGAGCTGCTGGGCGAGGGCATGCCGCGCAGCATCCTGATCACGGCCTTCGACGAAGAGCGCATGTGGCAGCAGTCGCGCGAAGCGCGCTGCGATGCGGTGCTCGTCAAGCCGATCACGCCCTCGCGGCTGCACGACACGCTGGCCCGCGTGCTGCGGCGGCAGGGCCGCATCCTCGAGCAGGCGGCCGAGCCGGGCGCGGCCGAGACGCGGCTGCGCGAGCGCCATGCCGGCCAGCGCGTGCTGCTGGCCGAAGACAACCTGGTGAACCAGGAGGTCGCGAGCTCGCTGCTGCGCGCGGTGGGGCTCACCGTGGAGACCGCCGACGACGGCGCTCGCGCCGTGGAGCTGGCCACGACGCGCCTCTACGACCTGGTGCTGATGGACGTGCAGATGCCCGGCACCGACGGCCTGGAGGCCACGCGGCGGCTGCGCCGCGAGCAGCGGCAGTCGCTGCCCATCATCGCGATGACGGCCCACGCCTTCGCCGAGGACCGCGAGGCCTGCCTGCAGGCCGGCATGAACGACCACGTGTCCAAGCCGGTGGACCCGGAGACGCTGTATGCCGCGCTGCTGCGCTGGCTGCCGCTGCCGGCCGCGACGGCGGCGCCGACGGCCGCCCCCGCGGCCACCCGCCCCCTGCGTGACCGGCTGGAGGGCATCGAGGGTCTCGATCTGGAAACGGCCCTGCGCAACGTCGGCGGCAACGCGAAGGCACTGGAACGGGTGCTGCGCCGCTTCGTGGAGGCCTACCGCGACGGCGAACCGGCCTTCGTCGCGGGGGGCGATGATGAAGCGGCGCGCTGGCGCCACGGCTGCCATTCGCTGCGCGGCGCCTGCGCCACCATCGGCGCGCGAGCGCTGCAGGCCGACCTGGAGGCGCTGGAACGCACGCTCACCGAGGCCGCGCCCGCCGATGCCGGGCAGCGCATCGCTGCGGCCAACGCGGCCCTGGTGGCGCTGGCGGAACGCCTGGCGCTGCAGCTGTCGGCGCCGGCGCGACTACAGTAGCGCGCTCGTAGGACCCTCGCCCCCCCGACAACGCCCGATGGCAACCCAATCCCGCGGCAGCCTTGCCCCCTGGCTGGCCCTGGCCGCACTCGTCGTGCTGGCCGACCAGTTCACCAAGACCCTCATCATCGGCTGGTTCCAGCTCGGCGACAGCCGCCCCGTGATCGACGGCTTCTTCAACCTCGTGCGAGCGCACAACGCCGGCGCGGCCTTCTCGTTCCTGGCCGACGCCTCGGGCTGGCAGCGCTGGTTCTTCGCTGCGCTGGGCCTCGTGGCCTCCGGATTCATCATCTGGATGATCCGCAGCCACCCGACGCAGAAGCTGTTCTGCTTCGCGGTGACGATGATCATGGGCGGTGCCCTGGGCAACGTCATCGACCGCCTGCTGCACGGCCATGTCGTCGACTTCCTGCAGTTCCGCTTCGGCTTCCTGGAAGGCGTGTTCCGGGGCGGCTACTTCCCCAGCTTCAATCTCGCCGACAGCGCCATCACGCTGGGTGCGGTGTGCCTGGTGCTGGATGAACTGCTGCGCGTGCGCCGCGCCCGCTGACTCCGGAAAATCCCGCACGCGCGACAGGCCTATCGGGCCCTAAGCTCGCGCGCCATGAATCCATCGCTCGAGATCCCCGAGTTCGTGCCGGCCGAAGGCCCGGTGGTGCTCAGGCCGCTGGCCCTCAGCACACCTCTCGGCTGGCTGGCCGCCGGCTGGCAGGACTTCCGCCGCGCCCCCGCCATCGGCCTCTTCTACGGCACCTGCTTCGTGCTGATGAGCTGGGCACTGATGCAGGTGTTCCAGCAGTCGCCGGCCTACGTGCTGGGGCTGGCCGGCGCATTCCTGCTCATGGGGCCCTTCCTGTGCCTGGGCCTGTACCGGGTGAGCCAGCGCCTGGAGCGCGGCGAGCGCCCGGGCTTCACCGATTCCGTGCTGGCCTGGCAGTCCAAGACCGGCCAGCTGGGCATCTTCGGCGTGGTGCTGCTGGTGCTGGAGATGCTCTGGGCGCGCAGCACGCTGGTGGTCTTCGCCGTCACCTTCGACGGCATGCCGGACTTCAAGGGTTCGGTGATGGCGCTGTTTTCCGGTGACAACCTCGGCTTCGCCGTCAGCTGGGCCTGTGTGGGCCTGCTGTTCGGCACCCTGATCTACGCCGTGTGCGTGGTGTCCATGCCGATGATCCTGCACCGCAAGACCGACGCCATCAGCGCCGGGCTCACGAGCATGCGCCTGGTGGGCACGCAGACCGGCGTGATGATGTTCTGGGCGGCGCTCATCGCGCTGCTGGTGGTGCTGGCCATGCTGCCCGGCTTCATCGGCCTGCTGGTGGTGGGGCCGGTGCTGGGGCATGCCAGCTGGCATGCCTACCGCGCGGCGGTGGCCGACTAGTTGGTTCAGCGGCGATCGACCAGCGCGTAGGCGATGGTCGACAGGTCCACGTACTCCAGCTCGCTGCCGGCCGGCACGCCCCGTGCCAGGCGCGTGACCTTCAGCCCGCGTGCCTTCAGCGCCTGGGCCAGGGCATGCGCCGTGAGCTCGCCCTCGGCCGTGAAGCCGGTGGCCAGGATCACCTCTTCCACGACGCCGTCACAGGCGCGCGCGAGCAGCGCCTCGGCGCCGATGTCGGCCACGCCGATGCCGTCCAGCGGGCTGAGGCGGCCCATGAGCACGAAGTACAGGCCCTTGTAGCTGCCGCTGCGCTCCATCGCCGCCTGGTCGGCGGGCGACTCGACGACGGCCAGCAGCCGTGCATCGCGCCGCGCATCGCTGCAGGTGCCGCAGACTTCGGTTTCGGTGAAGGTGTGGCAGCGCGCGCAGTGGCGGATGCGCGTGGCGGCCTCCGTCAGCGCGCCGGCGATGCGGCGGGCGCCGTCGCGGTCGTTCTGCAGCAGGTGGTAGGCCATGCGCTGGGCCGACTTCACGCCCACGCCGGGCAGCCGGCGCAGGGCTTCGATCAGGCCGTCGAGCGCAGTGTCGGCCAAGGCGCGCGCGGCCTCAGAACGGGAACTTCATGCCCGGCGGCAAGGGCAGCCCGGCCGTCAGCTTGCCCATCTTCTCGGTGCTCACCTCTTCGGCGCGGCGCACCGCGGCGTTGAAGGCCGCGGCCACCAGGTCTTCCAGCATGTCCTTGTCGTCGGCCAGCAGGCTGGGGTCGATCTCGACACGCTTGACGTCGTGCTTGCAGGTCATGGTGACCTTCACCAGCCCGGCACCGGACTCGCCTTGCACCTCCACCAGCGCCAGCTCTTCCTGCGCGCGCTTGAGGTTGTCCTGCATCGCCTGCGCCTGCTTCATCAGGCCGGCCAGCTGGCCTTTCATCATGGTGTGCTTCCTTCCGGGGAATCCAGGGGTTTGATCGAACCAGGGACGATGCGCGCGGTCTTGAACTGTGCCAGCAGTTCGCGCACGACGGCGTCGCCTTGGATGGCGGCTTCGGCCGCCGCCTGCCGGCGCTGTCGCTCGGCGGCGTCGCGTCGGGCGGGCGTGTCTTCGGGGACGCCGGGTTCGACGTCCAGCTGCACGGCATGGCCGAGTTCGGCAGCCAGCGCCGCGGCCAGCTTGTCGCGCAGCGCGGCGTTGCGCAGGGTTTCGCGTTCCACGTGCAGCAGCCAGCGCGGCGGCGTGGTGGTTTCATCCACGGCCTGCAGTCCGCCCTGCACCGCCAGTTCGCGCGTCAACGCGCTGATGGCACCCGCCGCGGCCAGCTTCTTCACCAGCGCATGCCAGCGCTCGCCCAGCGCCGCGGCGGGTGCGCCCTGCACGTGGGTGACGACAGCGGCCACGACGGGCGCCGGCACCGGCGCGGGCACCGGCGGCGCCACCGGCGGCACGGCCAGCTTGATGGCCGGCGGTGCCGGCGAGCGCAGCGGCGCCGCACGCGGCGCGGGTGCCGGGGCGGCGGCCCCGCTGGCCGGGAAAGCCAGGTAGCGCAGCATCACCATCGTCAGCGCCGCGTATTCGTCGCCCAGCAGGCCGAGTTCCTCGCGGCCGTGGATGAGCATGCTGTAGAGCAGCTGCGTCTCGTCGGCAGCCAGCGTGCCGGCCAGTTCGCGCGCGTCGGTGGTGTCGGGGTCGTCCTCGTCCAGCGCACCGGGCACGGCCTGGGCCACGGCCATCTGCTGCAGCAGCAGGGCCATCTCCTCCAGCACGGCGGCCCCAGGCAGGCCGCGTTCGCGCAGCGTGTCCACCGTGGCCAGCACGGCGGGGCCGTCGCGCCTCGACAGCGCCTCCACCAGCTGACGGGGCTGGCTGCGGTCGACGCTGCCCAGCATCTTGCGCACCACGTCCTCGGCCAGCCGCCCGCCGCCATAGGCGATGGCCTGGTCGGTGAGCGAGAGCCCGTCGCGCATGCTGCCGCGCGCGGCACGGCCCAGCAGGCGCAGCGAGCCGGCGTCGGCGGCCACGCCTTCGGCTTCCAGCACGGTGGCCAGGTAGTCGCGCACGGTGGCCGGCGCCATCGGCCGCAGGTTGAACTGCAGGCAGCGGCTCAGCACCGTGGGCAGCATCTTCTCGGGGTCGGTCGTCGCCAGCACGAACTTCAGGTACTCGGGCGGCTCCTCCAGCGTCTTCAGCAGCGCGTTGAAGGCGTCCTTCGAGAGCTGGTGCGCCT
>CAZBUU010000169.1:0-9121 GCA_964495125.1 uncultured Rubrivivax sp. | reverse complement strand
CCCGCGCCGCAGGTGGTGCCGCCCGAGCAGTGGTTCGCAGCGCCGGCCAGGCGGCCGGACTGACAATCCATCGCATGCACTCCGAGTTCACCCTCAGCCTGCGCCAGGTGCAGGAGTTCCTGCTCAACGTCTCGCCGGTGCGGCCGGTCTTCATCTGGGGCCCGCCGGGCGTGGGCAAGAGCGCGCTGGTGGCGCAGTTCGCGGAAAGCCTGGGCCTGGAATGCGTGGCGCTGCTGGGCTCGCAGCTGGCGCCGGAAGACCTGATCGGCATCCCGCAGATCGAAGGCGGCGTGAGCCGCTTCTACCCGCCTTCGATGATCGTGCGCGAGCGCGGCTTCGTGCTCTTCATCGACGAGCTGAACATCGCCAGCGCCGAGATCCAGAAGGCCTTCTACAGCCTCATCCTCGAACAGCGCATCGGCGAGTACCGGTTGCCGGCGGGCAGCGTGATCGTCGGCGCCGGCAACCGTGCGCACGACGCCGCGCTGGCGCGCCAGATGCCCAGCGCGCTGGTCAACCGCCTGGTGCACGTGCACCTGAAGCCATCGCACCGCGAGTGGCTGGAATGGGCCGAGGCCCAGGGCGTGCACCCCTGGGTGCTGGACTACATCCGCGCCCGCCCCACGCAGCTGGCCACCGAGGTGCCGCCGGCCAAGGAAGAGCCCTTCAGCACGCCGCGCGCCTGGCACGCGGTGAGCGACGCACTGCTGGCCTTCGGCGACGACATCGCGCCGGCGCAGCTGGACGCCCTGCTCTTCGGCTGCCTGACGCGCGACCACGCGATCGGCTTCAAGGCCTTCCTGAAGCAGGTGCGCAACCGCTTCAGCGTGCACCGCATCCTGAAGGGCGACGAACCCTGGCCCGCCGCGCCGGAAGACCGCGACCTCACCTACTTCCTCACGCAAAGCCTGCGCGACCTGCTGGTGAAGGAACTGCCGCCGCGCGACCCCGGCGCCGACGCGCGCGAACTGGCGCAGCAGGCCCGCACGGCGCTGAAGGCGCTGGCGCGCATCGACGGCGAACTGGCGCAGCTGGTCATCACCGAGAACGAGGCCGGCCAGCGCGTGCCCGACTGGTTCGTCCTCGACATCGCGCGCGAACTCCCCCGGCTGGCCGAACCGCGGTGAGCAAGGGCAAGGGCGGCGGCAGGCCGGGCAAGCCCGATGCGCTGACGCTCGCGTTGCACCGCATCCGCGAGCACGACCTGCTGGGGCCCGTGGCGCGGGTCGTCGATCTCTACCCCCTGCCCAAGCGGCTGGAAGACGCCTTGCCGGCGCGCGGCTGGCTGCTCATCGAAGGCACGCGCACCGTGTTCTTCAACTCCGAGCTGGAGCTCGACGAAGAGACCTGGCTGGGCGTCATCGCGCTGGCGCTGCTGGTGCTGGCCCTGGATCTGCCGGCGAAGCTGGAGCGGCCCAGCCCCGTGAGCGACCGCGCCGCGCAGCTGGCGGCCATGCACTGGTGGCGCTCGGCCAAGTGCGGCCGCCTGCCCGAATGCATGGAACTCTCGCCCGAATGGCTGGCCTGGGGCCGCCTGCCGCTGCCCGAGCTGCTGGCACGACTGCGCGACGAGCCGCCCGCCGACCTGGCCAGCGCCACCTGGACCTTCACCGGCAGCGACAGCTGCCCTGCGCTGCTGCCCGGCCCGGCACCGCAGCAGTGGGCCAGCGGCTCGGGCTGGCGCAAGGTCGACCTGGCCGCGGTGTTCGCCGAAGCGCTGGTGGACAACGCGCGCCGCGCGCTGCAACTGCAGCACGAGGCCAGCCACCCCGTGCGCGAGGGCCACAACCCGCACACGAAGGCGGCGCAGGCGCGGCGCTGGCTGATCGCGCACTACCCGCTGCTGGGCTCGCTGCTGACGCAGTTCGAACTGGTGGAAGACGCCGAGCTGTGCCGCCGCATGGAGATCTCCATCGCCGCCATCCAGGTGGGCACGGGCGAGATCTACCTCAACCCGGCGCGCGCGCTGAACCTGGAGCAGGCCAAGTTCGTCATCGCGCACGAGGTGCTGCACGCCGGCCTGGCGCACGCCAGCCGCCGCCGCGGCCGCGACCCCTACCTGTGGAACGTGGCCTGCGACTTCGTCATCAACGACTGGCTGGTGCAGATGAACGTGGGCACGCCGCCCGACGTGGGCCTGCTCTTCGACGACGCGCTGCGCGGATGGTCGGCCGAGGAGATCTACCAGCGCATCGCGGCCGACCTGCGGCTGAGGAAGCGCCTGTGCACCTTGCGCGGCCAGGACGTGGACATGCTGGACGACGACGTGCCCGGCGGCTTCTTCACCGACCGCGAAGGTTTCTGCCGCCGCGCGCTGGCGCAGGGCCTGGACTGGCACCTGGCTGCCGGCCGCGGCCTGCTGCCGGCCGGGTTGGTGGAGGCCATCCGCACGCTGGCGCAGCCGGCCATCCCCTGGCAAGCCGAGCTGGCGGAATGGCTGCAGGAGCGCTTCCCGCTGCCGGAGCGCCGGCGCAGCTATGCGCGGCCTTCGCGCCGCCAGAGCGCCACGCCGGGCATCCCGCGCCCGCGCCACGTCGAGCCCGAGGAAGACCGCGCCACGCGCACCTTCGGCGTGGTGCTGGACACCAGCGGCTCCATGGCGCGGGCCGACCTGGGCAAGGCGCTGGGCGCCATCGTCAGCTACGCCCGCGCGCAGGCCGTGCGCGAGGTGCGGCTGGTGTTCTGCGACGCGCAGCCCTACGACGAAGGCTACGTGGCCATCGAATCGCTGGCGGCACGGGCCCGCGTGCGCGGCCGTGGCGGCACCGTGCTGCAGCCGGCCCTGGCGATGCTGGAGACACGCACCGACTTCCCCAAGGACGCGCCCATCCTCGTCGTCACCGACGGCTTCTGCGAAAGCGAACTGAGCGTGCGGCGCGACCACGCCTTCCTGCTGGCCCCGGGCGGCCGGCTGCCGTTCCGGACGGCCAAGCCGGTGTTCCACATGGCCTGATCGTCACTCCGCTTCGCGCAGCGCCTTCTTCAGCCCCGGCAGCAACCGCGCCTGCAGCTCGGCGCTGCCGACCTCGCGCACCGCCACGTACAGGCTGTTGAGGAAGGCCGAGAGGTTGTGCTTCTGGCCCAGCGTCACTGCGCTCTGCGGAATGCGCTCGCGCCTGGCGGCCAGTGCCAGCAGCCAGCGTTCCCAATCGGCCGGCTCCAGCAGCTTGCCCTGGGCCAGGTAGTACACGGCGGCGGCCAGGCGGTCGGGTTCGCCGTGGCGCCAGGCCACGGCGCCGGGCGGCATCACCTGCTGGCCGATGGCCGCCAGCATGGCGTCGGCCTGCGGCCGCGTGAGCTTGGGGTTGAGCGCCAGCTGCAGCATCAGGTCGGCACCGTGGGCCACGCCGTGGCGCCAGCCTTCGGTGTCGTCGAAGGCGCGAACGTCGCGCCACTCGGACAGCCACTGCGTGCCGCGCGCCACCAGCGCGGCGCGCTCGGCGTCGCTCAGGTGGCCGCGCTGACGGTCCACGCGCGCCACCTCGGCCAGCACCAGGGCCGCGAAGGGTTGCGTGAAGCCGGCAGGGTCGGGCGGCACGGCCAGCAGGGCCAGCAGGCGCTCACGCAGCGCGGTGAGCGTGGGCCCGTCGATACGGCCGGTGCGCATCCAGTTCTGCAGCGCGTCGAAGGCCACCAGGTCGCGCAGCGCGGGGTCGGGGTCCGAGAGGCAATCGAGCAAGGCCAGCGCCAGTGCGTTGCGCGAGGCGTCTTCGGCCGGGGCCTTCCACTCGGCCTTGCGCAGAGCCAGCAGGGAGTCCTTGGTCTCGCCGGCCGGCGGGCAGGTGGCGCCGGCCGCGGCGGCAGCCAGGGCGAGCGCGGCAGCCAGGGCGCGCCTCACGACGCTGCCCCCAGCCAGGCTTCAGGGGCGGCCATCGCAGCCTCCATCTCCTGCACATAACGACCCAGGTGCAGGCCGTCCATCAGCGCGTGGTGCACCTCCACCGAGAAGGGCAGCCACAGGCCGGTGGCGTCGGCATCGGCGCGGCCGAAGGCGATCTTGGGCACCGAGTCCTCGCGCCCCCAGTTGCGGGCGTGCGAGAAGCTGCTGAAGTGCAGCCAGGGCAGCGTGGTGAAGTGGATGACGGCTTCCTCGTCCAGCCTGGGGTCGAAGGGCGTGCGGCCGTGGCGCGCGGCCTCGACCAGCGCGCCGGCGCGCTGCTCGAAGCGCGCCCAGTCGCCATCGTGGGGCAGGTAGGCGAAGCTGATGCTCTCGTCCTCGCGCAGCACGGTGATGCCGGCGCTGATCTCGTCCAGCAGGCGCACGCGGCCGTCCTTCAGGCGCAGGCGGAAGGCCTCGTGCCGGTTGGCCACGCGCAGCGCCAGCCAGTAGCAGGCCAGGCCGAAACTGCCGCCGCCGCGCGCCGCCAGCGCGGCCTTCAGCGGCGCGGCGTCCAGCTTCACGCAGACATTGAAGTAAGGCTTGTCGAAGCCCTTGAAGTACTCGAAGGTCTCGCGCCGTGCCCAGGTGGCGGTGTCGATGAAGGTCTCGGCCATGGCGGCAATGATGCCGCCTCCGCGCCACGGGAACCTCGGGTGCTGCGGGGATACTCGGCGGGCCATGTCTGTGCCAGCACCGCGCGTTCCCGCCGCCCTTGTCGTCATTCTCGCGGGCGTCACCGCGGCCTTGCACGTGGGCAAGCTGGCCCCGGCCATCGCCACGCTGCAGGCGGCGCTGGGGTTGACGCTGGTGCAGGCCGGTTTCCTGCTCTCGATGGTGCAGGGCGCGGGCATGCTCACCGGCGTGGCCTTCGGCGTGGTGGCCGACGGCCTGGGCGCGCGGCGCAGCATGGGCCTCGGCCTGCTGGTGCTGGCGGGGGCCAGCGCGGCTGGCGGTGCGGTGTCGCAGGTGCCCTTGCTGATGGCGCTGCGCGCGCTGGAAGGCTTCGGCTTCCTGCTCGTCGTGCTGCCGGCGCCGGGCCTCGTGCGCGCGCTGGTGGCGCCGGGGCGGCTGAACGCCACGCTGGGCCTGTGGGGCGCCTACATGCCGCTGGGCACGGCCACGGCGATGCTGCTGGGCCCGGGCTTGGTGCTGCTGCTGGGCTGGCGCGCCTGGTGGTGGGTGCTGGCCGCGGTGACGGCGGCCATGGCCGTGGTCTTGCTGCGCGCCGTGCCGGCGGCGGCGATGACCCACGCCGCGCCCGCGCCGTGGCGCGCGCGCCTGGCCCGCACGCTGGCCGCCCCCGGGCCCTGGCTGGTGGCGCTGACCTTCGCGCTCTACTCGGGCCAGTGGCTGGCGGTGGTGGGCTTCCTGCCGACGATCTACACCGCCGCCGGGCTCTCGGGCGCCGCCACCGGCGTGCTGTCAGCGCTGGCCGCGGCGGCCAACATCGTGGGCAACGTCGCTTCGGGCCGGTTGCTGCAGCGCGGCGTCGCGCCGCGGCGCCTGTTCATCCTCGGCTTCGTGACGATGGCGCTGGCCGCCACTGCCACCTTCGCCGGCACGCCGGGCCTGCCGGCCTGGGCGCGCTTCGTGGCGGTGCTGCTCTTCTCGGGCTTCGGCGGGCTGATCCCGGCCACGCTGTTCGCCCAGGCCGTGCGCGTGGCGCCGGGGCCGGACACGCTGTCCACCACCGTGGGCTGGATGCAGCAGTGGTCGGCCTTCGGGCAGTTCGCCGGGCCGCCGCTGGTGGCCGCGGTGGCCAGCGCGGCCGGCGGCTGGCAGGCCACGTGGTGGGTCACCGGCGCCAGTTCGATGGCGGGCCTGGCACTGGCCCTGGTGCTGACGCGGCCCGGCCGCTGAGCCGCGGTATCGCCCGCTGCGCCCGGCGGCATCGCGGCTGGACACCGCTGCGATGACGCCCCGTGCCATGCCCTTGCAGGACTAGCATGGCCGCGCCACTTCTCCAGGCCCCACCGATGGACTTGCGACAAACCCTCTTCGCCCTTGCCGCCGAACACGGCGCGCCCGCCGATGCCCGCTTGCAGCGTGCCGCCGGGCTGCACGGGGAACCCCCGTCCCTGGCCCACGCACTGCCACGCGCCGTGCTGGCCACGGGTGCGGCGCTCTTCGGCCTGGGCCTCGTGTTCTGGGTGGCGGCGAACTGGGACACACTGGGCCGCTTCGGCCGCCTGGCGCTGCTGCAGGGCGTGGTGCTGGGCGGCGTGCTCATGGCGCTGTGGCGGCCGGCGCTGCGTGTGCCCGGCGGGCTGCTGGCGCTGCTGGCCACGGGCGCGCTCTTCGCCACCTTCGGCCAGACCTACCAGACCGGCGCCGACCCCTGGCAGCTCTTTGCGCTGTGGGCGCTGCTGACGCTGCCGCTGGCGCTGGCCGTGCGCAGCGACGCGCTGTGGGCGCCCTGGGTGCTGGTGGCGATGGTGGCCGTGTCGCTGTGGGCGCAGGCGCACATGGGGCACCGCTGGCGCGCCGACCCCGACACCCTGGGCCTCTGTGCCGTGGCCTGGACGCTGACGCTGGCGCTGGTGGCGGCCGTGTCGCCGGCGTGGGCGCGCTTCACCGGCGCCGGGCCCTGGAGCTTCCGACTGGCGCTGGTGCTCGCCGTGGTGGCCATCTCGGCGACCGCGCTGGGCGCGCTGTTTTCCGCCCAGGTGGGTGCGCACTTCGCGTTGGGCCTGGCGGTGCTGGCCGTGCTGGCCGGTGCGCTGGCGCTGCCGAAGTGCTTCGAGGTCTTCGGGCTCAGCGCCGCGGTGCTGGGGCTGGACACCCTGCTGGTGTGCGGGCTGGCGCGCTGGCTCTTCGACGACCACCGCGGCGGCGACGCCATCGGCACGCTGCTGGTGCTGGGCCTGGCGGCGGCCGGGCTGCTGGCGGCCTCGGTCTCGGGCGTGCTGCGCCTGGTGCGGAGCCGGGCGTGAGCGCGGCCTCACCCCTCGCCAGCGCCCTGCGCGCCGTTGTCGCCCAGGGCCTGCTGCCCGCCGGCACCGAGCCCCCGGCCGCCGACGCGCGCCCCTGGCCCGTGCTGCTGTTGATGGCGCTGGGCGCCTGGCTGGCGGCGCTGCCGCTGTTGGGTGTGCTGGGGCTGCTGTTCGGTGACCTGCTGCGCGGCGACGCCGGCCCCTATCTCGCCGGCGCCCTGGTGCTGGCGGCGGCACTGGTGGTGCTGCGGTCGCGCGAGGTGCCGCTCTTCGTCGAACAGCTGGCCGTGCCGGCGCTGCTGGTGGGCCTGCTGGGTCTGGGCGTGGGCCTGTTCCGCGACTTCTCGCCTCGCGGCGGCGCCGTCGCGATGTGCGCCCTGGTGCTGGCCACCGGCGCGCTGCTGCCCAAGGCCTGGCTGCGCGTGCCGCTGGGCGCGGCCGCGGCAGCGCTGCTGGCTTTTGCACTCACCGGGCCGGGCGACGTGCTGCTGGGCAGCGGCCGCCACCTCGTGCGCCTGGGCCTGGCCTGGCAGGGCGCGGTGGCCGTGGCGCTGGGCGCACTGGCGCTGGTGGCCGCCGGCCGCGCCGGCCCGCCAAGGTGGGCGGCCGCGGCCGATGCCCTGGGCGCCGGTGCGCTGCTGGGCGCGCTGGCGGGGCTGGCCTGGTGGTCGGGCATGAGCTTCCTGGTGGGTGGCGCCACCGGCGCCGGCGCGGTGGGCGAGATCGGGCGTGAACTGGCGCAGCACCGCGCGCGGCCCGGGGCCGAGCCGCTGCTGCAGGCGCTGTCGGTGGGCGCGGCCGCGGCGGCGCAGGGGCTGCTGTTCCGCCACTGGCCCCAGCTGCGCACGCCCCGCTGGGCGCTGGCCCTGTGGGCACCCATCGGCCTGGCCTGGTTCGTGCCGGCGCTGGGTGCCGCGTTGCTGGCGGCCTCGGCCTGCGCCGTGATGCACCGTTTCCGGCTCGCCTCAGCCGCCGCGGTGGTGGCCGCGTGGGCGCTGGGCGGCTTCTACTACGCGCTGGCCTGGCCGCTGTCGCTGAAGGCCATGGTGATGCTGGGCGCGGGCGCGGTGCTGGCGCTCTGCGCCTGGGGGCCGTTGCGCTCACCTTCAGCTCTGTCGAACCGGCCCTCGCGCGGCCTGGTCGCCGGCGGGGCGCTGGCGGCGGTGGCCGTGCTGGGCGTGGCCAACGTCGGCCTCTGGCGCAACGAGACGCTCATCGCGCAGGGCCGGCCGGTGCTGGTGGAGATCGTGCCGGTGGACCCGCGCTCGCTGCTGCAGGGCGACTACATGCGGCTGGCCTTCCGGCTGCCGGCCCAGGTGCCCGACGACATCGGCCTGGACGCGCGACGCCCGCAGGTGGTGATGGCCCTGGACGAACGCGGCGTGGCCACGCCACTGCGCCTGGCGCAGCCGGGCGAAGCCTTGGCCAGCGGCGAGCTGCGCGTGGAGCTGGCCCCCAGCAACGTCCGCTGGACGCTGGTCACCGATGCCTGGCACTTTCGCGAAGGCGAAGGCGCGCGCTTCGAGAAGGCGCGCTATGGCGAGTTCCGTGTGCAGCCCGACGGCCGCGCGCTGCTGGTGGGGCTGCGCGACGCGCAGCTGAAGCCGCTGTAGCTAGCCACGCCCCGCCCTGCTGGCCACCAGCCCCTGCCCCGCCGCCCAGGCCGCCACGTCGTCGCGCCGGATGGCCGCGGCCATCAACCCGGGGAAGGCGTCGGGCGTGCAGGCGAAGGAGGGCACGCCCAGCGCCGCCAGCTTGGCGGCCAGCGCGCGGTCGAAGGCCGGCGCGCCTTCGTCGCTGAGCGCCAGCAGGGTGACGAACTGCACGCCGCTGTCCACCAGCTCGGCCGCGCGGCGCAGCAGCTTCTCTTCCACGCCGCCTTCGTAGAGGTCGGAGATCAGCACGAGGATGGTGTTGTGCGGCTCGCGGATCAGACCCTGGCAGTAGCTCACGGCGCCGTGGATGTCGGTGCCGCCGCCCAGCTGCACGCCGAAGAGCAGGTCCACCGGGTCCTGCAGCTGTTCGGTGAGGTCCACCACCGCGGTGTCGAAGACCACCAGCTTCGTGGCCACCGCGGGCAGGCTGGCCATCACGGCGCCGAAGATGCTGGCGTAGACGATGCTGTTCGCCATGCTGCCGCTCTGGTCGATGCACAGCACCACCTCGCGCTGCGGCCGCCGCGCCTTGCGACCGAAGCCGATCAGCGTCTGCGGCACGATCGTGCGGTACTCGGGCTGCCAGTGGCGCAGGTTGGCGCGAATGGTGCGCGCCCAGTCGATCTCGGCATGGCGCGGGCGGCGCTTGCGCT
>CAZBUU010000168.1:0-9132 GCA_964495125.1 uncultured Rubrivivax sp. | reverse complement strand
TGGGCTTCAACGTCGTGCTGTACCTGGCGGCGCTGCAGACGATCCCGAAGGACCTGTACGAGGCCGCCACCATGGACGGCGCCGGCCGCTGGCAGCAGTTCTGGTGCATCACGCTGCCGAGCCTGAAGCCGATGCTCTTCTTCGGCGTCACGCTCAGCGTCATCGGCGGCCTGCAGCTCTTCGAGGAGCCCTTCATCCTGACCGGCGGCAAGGGCGGGGCGGATCAATCGGCGATGACCTCCGCCGTCTACCTGTACCGCATGGCCTTCGACTTCAACGACTTCGGCGGCGCCAGCGCCATGTCCTGGCTGCTGTTCGTGGTGGTGGCGTTGCTGACCTGGCTGACGAACCGGGCCTTCCGGCCGAAGGAGCGCGCATGACGACGCGTTTCTTCCAGGACCGTCTGGCCCCTTGGGCCGCTTACGCGCTGGTCGGGCTGGGCGCGCTGCTGATGCTGGCGCCGTTCTACTTCATGTTCGTCTTCGCCACGCACTCGCGCACCGAGATTTTCGACCTGCCGCCACCGCTGTGGTTCGGCAACGACCTGCTGGCCAACCTGAAGATCCTCACCGAGCGCCTGCCTTTCTGGCGCAACCTGGGTTGGAGCCTGTACGTGGCGCTGGCCTCCACGGCGCTGACGCTGCTCTTCTGCAGCATGGCCGGCTACGCCTTCGGGCTGATGGAGTTCCGCTTCAAGAACGCGCTCTTCACGCTGGTCATGGCGACCATGCTGCTGCCGTCCTTCATGAGCATGATCCCCACCTTCATGATCATGGACGCCCTGGGCTGGATCGACCAGCACCGCGCGCTGTACATCCCCGGTGCCGCCAGCGCCTTCGGCATCTTCCTGATGCGCCAGTTCGTGGCCAGCGCCGTGCCGCGCGAACTGGTGGAGGCCGCGCGCATGGACGGCTGCGGCGAATTCGGCATCTACTGGCGCATCGTGCTGCCGCTGCTCAAGCCGGCGCTCGGCACGCTGGGGCTCATCACCTTCATCAGCAGCTGGAACAACTTCATCGGCCCGCTGATCGTGATGCGCAGCGCCGACAACTACACCCTGCCGCTGGCGCTGCGCAGCCTGCAGAGCCCGGTGAACACCGAGTGGGGCGCGCTGATGGCGGGCTCGGCCGTCGCCACCATCCCGCTGATCGTGCTGTTCGCGCTGTCGTCCCGCCAGCTCATCGCCGGGCTCACCACCGGGGCCGTCAAGTGAAGCCCCAGCCTTTCCACCGGAGCCGACCATGGGTCGCCTGAGCCTGCGTGGCGTCGAGAAGCGCTACGGCGCCGTCAAGGTCATCCAGGGCGTGGACCTGGACGTCAAGGACGGCGAGTTCCTCGTCTTCGTGGGCCCCAGCGGCTGCGGCAAGAGCACCATGCTGCGCATGATCGCGGGGCTGGAAGACATCACCTCCGGAGACCTGCTCATCGATGGCCAGCGCGCCAACGACGTGCGCCCGGCCGACCGCGGCGCGGCCATGGTGTTCCAGAGTTATGCGCTCTACCCGCACATGACGGTGGCACAGAACATGGGCTTCGCGCTGAAGATGGCCGGCGTGGCCAAGGCGGACCGCGAAGCGCAGGTGCAGCGCGCCGCCGAGTCGCTGCGCATCACCGAGCTGTTGCAGCGGTTCCCGAAGGAACTCTCCGGCGGCCAGCGCCAGCGCGTGGCCATCGGCCGCGCCATCGTGCGCAAGCCCAAGGTCTTCCTCTTCGACGAGCCGCTGTCCAACCTGGACGCCGCGCTGCGCGTGGACATGCGCATCGAGCTGACGCGGCTGCACAAGGCCCTGGGCGCCACGATGATCTACGTGACGCACGACCAGGTGGAAGCCATGACCATGGGCGACCGCATCGCCGTCTTCCACCAGGGCCGCATCGCGCAGCTGGGCGCGCCCATGGACCTCTACGAGAAGCCCGCCGACGAATTCGTCGCCGCCTTCCTCGGCGCGCCGCGCATCAACTTCGTCGACCGCCCCGGCGATGGCGCCGAGCCCGCGCACCAGGCCCTGTGGGCCGCGCTGGCGCCGGCCACGGCGCTGCCCGCCGCTCAGCGCGTGGGCCTGCGCGCCGAGCACCTGCACCTGCGGCCCGCGGGCGTCGGCATCCCGGCCCGGGTGATGCTGGCGGAACACCTGGGCGACACCTCCATCCTGCATCTGCGCGTGGCGGGGGTGCAGGAGGCCCTGCATGCCAAGCTCGGCGCCGGCCACACGCACCTGGCCAGCGACGCCCAGGTCGGCCTGCAGCCCGACGCCGCCTGGGCCCTGCCCTTCGATGCCCAAGGACGCCGCCTCGGATGAACCTCGTCCGACTCACCCTCACCGCGCTGCTGGCCGGCACCGCGCTGCACGCCGGCGCGCAGACGCCGTTGCAGACCGCCGTCACCGCCACCGCCGTGCCCGCCGGCTACCGCCTGGTGTGGGCCGACGAGTTCGACCGCGACGGCCTGCCCGACCCCGCCCGGTGGACGCACGACACCGGGCGCAACAAGGACGGCTGGTACAACAACGAACGCCAGTACTACAGCGCCCCGCGCGCCGAGAACGCGGTGGTGAAGGGCGGCAAGCTCGTCATCACCGCGCGCAAGGAAAGCCTGCGCAGCGCGCCCGACTGGGGTGGCCAGCCTTACACCTCGGCCCGGCTCATCACGCGCGGCAAGGCCGACTGGACCTACGGCTTCTTCGAGGTGCGCGCCAAGATGCCCTGCGGCAAGGGCACCTGGCCCGCCATCTGGACGCTGGGCAGCGGCGGCCGCTGGCCCGACGACGGCGAGCTGGACATTCTGGAGCACATGGGTCGCGAGCCGGATCGCGTGTCCAGCGCCGTGCACGTGGCCGCCGGCCAGGCCGTGGGCGGCGCGGCCCGCCTGCCCACGGCGTGCAGCGCCTTTCATGACTACCAGCTGCACTGGACGCCCGACGGCGTGAGCTTCGGCGTCGACGGCTTCGTGCACGTGCGCTACCCGCGCATGGACGGCGGCGCACGCGTGTGGCCCTTCGACAAGCCGCAGTTCATGGTCCTCAACGTGGCCATCGGCGGCGACCTGGGCGGCCCGGTGGACGACGCCATCTTCCCCGTGGCGATGGAGATCGAGCACGTGCGCGTCTACCAGCGCGCCCCCGAAGCGAAGCGCTGAAGCCCGGCCCGTAGACTGCGGGCCACCATGAAGATCGTCCACGTCTGCACGGGTCGCGTGCGTCCGGTTCGCATCGCCGAGCGAAGCATCGCCACGGCCATCGGCAAGACACCGGTGGCGGGCCCGGTGGCCGTGAAGCTGCTGGGGCTGGAGGGCGACGAGCAGGCCGACCTCTCGCGCCACGGCGGGCTGGCCAAGGCCGTCTACGCCTACCCCGCCATGCACCTGCCTTTCTGGCGCACCGTGCGCGCGCAGGCCCGGGTGGGCCTGTGGGACGAGCCGGTGCCGCCGGGCCTCTTCGGCGAGAACCTGCTGATCGACGGCCTCAGCGAAGAGCAGCTGTGGATCGGCGACCGCCTGGTGCTGCCCGGCTGCGTGCTGGCGGTGAGCGAGCCGCGCTTCCCCTGTTTCAAGTTCACCGCCGCCATGGGCTTCGCGCAGGCGGGCCGGCTGATGAACCAGTCGGGCTACTGCGGGGCGTACCTCGCGGTGATCGAGCCCGGCACGCTGCAGGCCGGCGACACCCTCGAACTGCAGCCCGGCCCGCGCGAGGTGAACCTGCGCGCGCTGTTCAAGGCGCGCGCCGCATCTCCCAGCGGAACAGCGGCGCCGTGAGCAGCAGCACCGCCACGTAGCGCACCACGTGGAAGGCGGTGACCACGGGCACGCCCAGCTGCAGCACCTTGGCCGTGATGCACATCTCGGCGATGCCGCCCGGCGCGGTGGCCAGCAGCAGCGTGGCCGGGTGCTGGTCCACCACCTGCGACAAGGCCCAGGCGAAGCCGGCCGAGGCGAAGATCATGGCCAGCGTGCCCGCCGCCACCGCGCCCAGCCAGCGCGGCGCGGCGTGGATGAAGTCGGGCGTGAAACGCACGCCCAGCGTGACGCCGATGAACAGCTGCCCGGCGTTGCTGGCCCACTTCGGCAGCGCCGACAGGTTCACGCCGCCGGCCGTGAGCGCGGCGGTCACGAGCAGCGCGCCCAGCACCCAGGGGTTGGGGGTGCCCAGGCGTTGCAGCAGCAGCATGCCGGCGCCGCTGGCGGCCAGCAGCCACAGCAGGCCGGGCCAGCGCACGTCCAGCACGGCGGGCTGCGTGGGGTCGGCGCCGTGCACGCCCAGCCCCTGGTAGGCCACCGGGATCAGCACCACCACCATCAGCACGCGCAGCGAATGCGCGGCGGCCACGCGGTCGACGCGGCCGTCGTGGCGTTCGGCCAGCACGGCCATCTCGGAAGCCCCGCCGATGGCCGCGGCGAAGAAGGCGCTGGTGCGGTCCACGCCGCCCGGCCCGCCGTTGGTGGCCAGCAGGAAGCGGTAGAAGGCATAGCCCAGCGCCAAGGCCCACAGCGCGCCCAGCGCCACGGCCGGTGCCAACTTCAGCAGCAGCGCGGTCACCGCGGGCGTGAAGTACAGGCCCAGCGCGATGCCGATCATCCACTGGCCCACGTTGCGCAATCGGCCGGAGCCGGCCACCGGCAGGCCCGCGATGCCCAGCGTCCCCGTGGCCAGCAGCGGGCCGATCATCCACGGCAGCGGCACATGCAGCGCCTGCGCCACCAGCGCGGCGGCCAGCGCCGCCACCAGCGTGGCCGCGATGCGCTGCGGCCGCGGCCAAGCCTCAGGCGCGGACGGCATCCAGCGTGGGGTAGTCGGTGTAGCCGGCGGCGCCCCCGCCGTAGAAGGTGCTGCGGTCGGGCGCGTTCAGCGGCGCGTCCTCGCGCAGGCGGCGGCCGAGGTCGGGGTTGGCGATGAAAGCCCTGCCGAAAGCCACCAGGTCGGCGCGGCCACCGGCCACGGCGTCCAGCGCCATCTGGCGGTCGTAGCTGTTGTTCACCATCCACGGGCCGCCGAAGGCGCTGCGCATGGCGGCGTAGTCGAAGGGCGCGACGTCGCGCGGCCCACCGGTGGCGCCTTCCACCACGTGCAGGTAGGCCAGGCCCAGCGGCGCCAGCGCGGCGGCGGCGCCGGTGTACAGCGACTGCGCGTCGGCATCGGCGCCCGCATCGTTGGCCGGCGTCACCGGCGACAGCCGCAGCCCGGTGCGCGCGGCACCGATGGCCGCGGCCACCGCCTGCACCACGGCCAGCAGGAAGCGGCGGCGGTTCTCGGGCGAGCCTCCCCATTCGTCGCTGCGGTCGTTGACGCTGGCGCGCAGGAACTGCTCGATCAGGTAGCCGTTGGCGCCGTGCACCTCCACACCGTCGAAGCCGGCGTCCATGGCGGCGCGCGCGGCGCGGGCGTAGTCCCCGACGATGCCGGGGATCTCGTCGCCGCGCAGCGCGCGGGGCTCGGACACCGGCTCCATGCCATGGCGCAACCAGGTGCGCCCGGCGGCGCGCCGTGCCGTGCTGGACACCGGCGCAGCGCCGCCCGGCTGCAGCGAAACATGCGAGATGCGCCCCACATGCCACAGCTGCACCACGATGCGGCCGCCCCGCGCGTGCACGGCGTCGGTGACGCTGCGCCAGCCGCGCACCTGCTCGGGCGTCCACAGCCCGGGGGTGTCGGCGTAGCCCTGGCCCTGCTGCGATATCGGCGTCGCTTCGGTGATCAGCAGGCCGGCGCCCGTGGCGGGGTCGGCGCGCTGCGCGTAGTACTCGGCCATCAGGGGCGTGGGCACGTGGCCGGGGCCGGCGCGGTTGCGCGTGAGCGGCGCCATGACGAGGCGGGTGGCGACATCGATGTCGCCGAGGCGGATGGGATCGAACAGGGTGGGCATGGAAGAAGGCTAACGCAGCCGGCGAGCGCGGGCTGGCACACTGGGGCCATGAACCCTGCCGGCCTCATCGGACAGCCGCTCACTGGCCGCTCCGCCGGCGGCGCCAGCCTCGCGCGCTACGCACCGACGCTGGCCTCGCACGAGGTGCCACCGCACCGCCACGACACGGCCCACGTGGTGGCCGTGGAGCGCGGTCACTACCTCAGCAGCGCCGAGGGTGCGGCCCACGCGGCGCCCGGCGACACCCTGCTCGTGTTCAACCCGCCGCAGGTGGAGCACCGCGACCGCTTCGCGCCTGCGCAGCGCTTGCCCGCCGCCCGCTTCGTGGCGCTGGCCATCGACTGGCCGCTGTGGCTGGCCCTGGCCGCGGACGCCGACCTGCCGCAGCAGGCGCTGGCCTGGCACGGCCCGGCGGCCGCTTACTGGCTGGGACGGCTGCACGCCGTGCTGCGACTGCCCGACGCCACGCCGGCCGACACCGAAGGCCTGGTGGCCGAACTGGCGGGTGCGGCGGCCCAGCGTTGCGAGCGCCCGCTCGACACCGCCTCGCCCTGGCTGCGCCAGGCCCGCGACGCGCTGCGCGACGACCCCGGTTTCGCACTGCAGCCCGGCGGCCTGGCCCGCCTGGCCCGCCAGATCGGCGTGCACCCGGTGCACCTGGCGCGCAGCTTCCGCGCGGCGCTGGGCATCACGCCCGGTGACTACGCGCGCCGGCGGCGCCTGCAGACGGCCGCCGCACGGCTGCTGCGCGGCGGCGAAGCCCTGGCCGACGTGGCACTGGCCGCCGGCTACTTCGACCAGGCGCACTTCACGCGGGCCTTCAGCAAGAACTTCGGGCTGCCGCCTTCCCGCTGGCGCGCTCTGCACCGGCGCTGAAGCCCAGGTTGCGGCCGTACAAGACGGCCGGGGTCGGCCGCGCGATGCTGCGCACCATGAAGACCTTCACCAACTTCCTCCTGGCCACGCTGCTGGGCGCCGCGCACGCCCAGACCCCGCCGCCGCCGCGCTGGGCCGGCGTGGACCAGGCCGTGCGCGCGCGTCAGTTCGAGGCCGTCACCTCGGTGCTGGTGGCGCGCCACGGCCGCATCGTCTACGAGGCCTACTTCGACGAGGGCGGCGCCGAGGCGCTGCGCAACACGCGCTCGGCCACCAAGTCGGTGCTGGCGCTGCTGGTGGGCCAGGCCATCGCCGACGGCCGCCTGGGCGGCGTCAAGGAACCGGTGCTGCGCCACCTGCCCGGGCAGCGACGCCTGGCCGCCGATGACCGCCGCAAGGCCGCCATCACCGTGGAAGACCTGCTCACGATGAGCGGCCCGCTGGAGTGCGACGACTGGAACGAGTGGTCACGCGGCAACGAAGAGCGCATGTACCTGGTGGAAGACTGGGTCGGCTTCTTCTGGGGCCTGCCGCCGCGCGGCTTCGCCGCCTGGACGACGAAGCCTGCCGACGCGCCGCACGGCCGCGCCTTCAGCTATTGCACGGCCGGCGTCACCACGCTGGGCGTGGCACTCGGCGCGGCGCTGCGCGAACCGCTGGAGGCCTATGCGCAGCGGCGGCTCTTCGCGCCGCTGGGCATCGCCCGCGCCGACTGGCAGCGCCTGCCGCTGGGCCCGGCGCAGGCGGGCGGCGGGCTGTCGCTGCGCACGCGCGACCTCTTCGCCCTGGGCCAGCTGGTGCTGCAGCGCGGGCAGTGGCAGGGCCGCGCGCTGCTGCCCGAAGGCTGGGCCACGGCGGTGACCACGCCGCGCGCACGCATGCCCGACGGCACCGACTACGGCTACCTGTGGTGGCTGCACCGCTTCCCCGGCGACCTGCAGACCCAGGCCATGAACGGCGCCGGCGGCAACACCGTGCAGGTGATCCCGGCGCTGGACGCCGTGGTGGTGATCACCACCACCAACTTCCAGGTGCGCAACGCCCCGCGGCTGACCATGAAGCTGCTGCTGGAACAGGTCGTCCCGGCGCTGAAGCAGGAGGAGTGAGCCCGCGGCGTGGCACCATCGGCGCATGCTCGCCTACCGCCACGCCTTCCACGCCGGCAACCATGCCGACGTGCTCAAGCACACCGTGCTCGCCCAGGTGCTGCAGCACATGAACCAGAAGGACAAGGGCTGGCGCTACGTCGACACCCACGCCGGCGCCGGCGGCTACTCGCTGGAAGGCAACTACGCGAAGAAGAAGGGCGAGTTCGCGCAGGGCATCGCCGCGCTGTGGGACCGTGACGACCTGCCCGAGGCCCTGGCCACGCTCCGCGCCCTGGTGCGCACCTTCAACGACGGCGACAAGCTGCTGCAGTACCCCGGCTCGCCCGCCATCGCGCAGTTGCTGATGCGCCCGCAGGACCAGCTGCGCCTGTTCGAGCTGCACCCCACCGACTACAAGATCCTCGCCAGCTACCTGGCCGAGGTGCCCGGCGCCGAGGTGAAGATGCTGGACGGCTTCGCCTCGCTGAAGGCCCAGCTGCCACCGCCCACGCGGCGCGGCGTGGTGCTCATCGACCCGCCCTACGAGATCAAGACCGACTACGTGCGCGTGCTGGGCGCCTTGCGCGAGGCGCTGGAACGCTTCGCCGACGCGGTGGTCATCATCTGGCTGCCGCAGCTGCAGCTGATCGAGGCCACGCAGCTGCCGCAGCGCCTGAAGGCCACGGCCGACGCGCACGCCAAGAAGGGCTGGCTGCATGCGAAGCTGACCGTGGCGCAGGCCGACGAGCGCGGCTTCGGCATGCTGGGCAGCAACGTCTTCGTGGCCAACCCGCCGCACACGCTGCATGCGGCCCTGCAGCCGGCGATGCCCTACCTGGCCAGGCAGCTGGCGCAGTTCGACGGCGCGAAGAGCGCGCTGGAGAAGTCGGCCTCGGCCTGAAGGCGCCTGTCAGCCCACCCCGCGCGCGCGGTCGGCGTGGAACTGCGCGCGCCAGGCGTCGAAGCGATCTTCGTCCAGCGCCTGCCGCACTTCGCGCATCAGGTTCACGTAGTAGTGCAGGTTGTGGATGCTGGCCAGCATGGGTGCCAGCATCTCGCCGCAGCGTTCCAGGTGGTGCAGGTAGGCGCGGCTGAAGCCGCCGGCACAGGCCTCGCAGCGGCAGGTCTCGTCGATGGGCCGCGGGTCGGTCTTGTGCTTGGCGTTGCGGATCTTCAGGTCGCCGAAGCGCGTGAAGAGGTGGCCGTTGCGGGCGTTGCGCGTGGGCATGACGCAGTCGAACATGTCCACGCCGCAGGCCACGCCTTCCACCAGGTCTTCCGGCGTGCCCACGCCCATCAGGTAGCGCGGCTT
>CAZBUU010000167.1:0-9158 GCA_964495125.1 uncultured Rubrivivax sp. | reverse complement strand
GACCGCGGCGCCAAGCGCGTGATCGTGGCCGCGCCGGTGAAGGTGGGCGACGTGCTGAACATCGTGGTCGGCATCAATCACCAGCTTTACGACCCGGCCAGGCACCGCATCGTCACCGCCGCCTCCTGCACCACCAACTGCCTGGCGCCGGTGGTCAAGGTGGTGCACGAGGCCCTGGGCATCCGCCACGGCCAGATCACCACCATCCACGACCCGACCAACACCAACCTGATGGTCGACGCGCCGCACAAGGACCTGCGGCGCGCCCGCAGCGCCATGCTGAGCCTGGCGCCCACCACCACGGGCAGCGCCACCGCCATCGCACTGATCTACCCCGAACTGAAGGGCAAGCTCAACGGCCACGCCGTGCGCGCGCCGGTGCTCAACGCCTCGCTCACCGACTGCGTGTTCGAGCTGAAGCGCGAGACCAGCGCCGAGGAAGTGAACCGGCTCTTCGCCGAAGCGGCGTGCGGCCCGCTGGCGGGCATCCTGGGCTACGAGGAGCGTCCTCTCGTCAGTGCCGACTACGCCCGCGACACGCGCTCGTCCATCGTCGACGCGCTGTCGACGATGGTGACCGACGGCACGATGCTCAAGGTCTACGCTTGGTACGACAACGAAATGGGCTACGCCTGCCGCATGGTCGACCTGGCCTGCCACATGCACGCGCAAGGCCTCTGAGGCCCATGGGCGCGGTGACCCCGACCCCCGGCGCCCCGGGCTCCCCCGTGGCGGCTGCCGCCAACGGCGCGCGCAACTACGCCATCGTCACGGCGGCCTACTGGGGCTTCACGCTCACCGACGGCGCCCTGCGCATGCTGGTGCTGCTGCACTTCTACCGCCTGGGCTACTCGCCCTTCACGCTGGCCTTCCTGTTCCTGCTGTACGAGGCCATGGGCGTGGTGGCCAACCTCATCGGCGGCTGGCTGGCCACGCGCTACGGCATCCAGCGCATGCTGACGGTGGGCCTGTGCACGCAGATCACCGGCTTCCTGCTGCTGTCGCAGCTGTCGCCGGCCTGGTCGGTGGCCATGTCGGTGGCGTGGGTGGTGCTGTCGCAGGGTGTCTGCGGCATCGCCAAGGACCTGACCAAGACCGCCAGCAAGTCGGCCATCAAGCTCACCGCCGGCACCGCCTCGGGCCAGCTCTTCAAGTGGGTGGCCTGGTTCACCGGCAGCAAGAACGCGATGAAGGGCGTGGGCTTCTTCCTGGGCGGGCTGCTGCTCGACCGCCTCGGCTTCCAGGCCTCGCTGTGGACCATGGCCGCGCTGCTCGCGCTGGTGCTGGCCGGCGTGGTGATCTTCGTGCCGCCGCTGATGGGCAAGAGCAAGGCGTCCAAGTCCGCGAAGGAGTTGTTCGCAAAGAACCGCGGCATCAACCTGCTGGCCGCCGCGCGCGTGACGCTGTTCGGCGCGCGTGACGTGTGGTTCGTGGTCGGCGTGCCGGTGTTCCTGTATGCCTCGGGCTGGACCTTCACGATGGTGGGCGGCTTCCTGGCGGCCTGGACCATCGGCTACGGCCTCGTGCAGGCGCTGGCACCGGCCTTGGTGAAGCGCAGCGAAGACGGCCTGAGCAGCGAGGTGCCGGCGGCACGCCTGTGGTCGGCGCTGCTGGCCATCGTGCCCGTGGTGCTGGCCGCCCTGGTGGCGGCGAAGGTGCCTCAACTGGAATGGGTGGTGGTGGCCGGCCTGGGCGTCTTCGGCTTCGCCTTCGCCGTGAACTCGTCGGTGCACTCCTACCTGATCCTGGCCTACGCCGGCTCCGAGAAGGCGGCCGAGGACGTGGGCTTCTACTACGCCGCCAACGCCCTGGGGCGCTTCTTCGGCACCCTGCTTTCCGGCCTGCTGTACCAGTGGGGCGGGCTGCTGTTTTCCCTGGCCGGCTCGGCCGCGATGCTGATCGTCTGCTGGGGCGTCACGCTGGCCCTGCCCACTTTGAAGGCCCTTCCATCGCCCAGGAGTTCACCATGACCGACAAGGTCTACAACGTCCTCTTCATCTGCACCCACAACTCGGCCCGCTCCATCATGGCCGAAGGGCTGCTGAACCACCTGGCACAGGGCCGCTTCCTGGCCCATTCGGCGGGCAGCCGGCCAGCCGGCGAGGTGAACGCCTTCGCGTTGAAGACGCTCGAGCGCATGCGCATCCCGACCGATGGCTACCGCAGCAAGGATTGGTCCGAATTCGCGCAGCCGCAAGCACCCGCACTCGACTTCGTGTTCACCGTCTGCGACAACGCGGCCGGTGAGGCATGCCCCGTCTGGCCCGGGCAACCGATGACGGCACACTGGGGCGTCGCCGATCCGGCGGCCTTCGTCGGCACCGACGCAGAAACGGCACAGCTGTTCTGGGACACGGCCCTCATCCTGAAACGGCGCATCGAACTGATGCTGGCCTTGCCGCTGGCATCGCTGGACCACATGTCCCTGCAGCGCGAGCTCAAGGACATCGGCACCCGCTGAGTCCGACACGGCGCCATGACCGCACTGACCCGAAAACTCCCCTTCCTCGACCGCTACCTGACGGTCTGGATCTTCGCGGCCATGGCGCTGGGTATCGCACTGGGCCGCTTCGTCCCAGGCACCGAGGCTTTCATCAACCGCTTCCAGACGGGCAGCACGAACCTGCCCATCGCGATCGGGCTGATGCTCATGATGTATCCGCCCTTCGCCAAGGTGCGCTACGAGGAGCTGGCCGACGTGTTCCGCGACCGCAAGGTGCTGGGCCTGTCGCTGCTGCAGAACTGGGTTGTCGGGCCCGTGCTGATGTTCGTGCTGGCCATCGTCTTCCTGCCCGACAAGCCCGAGTACATGGTGGGCCTGATCATGATCGGGCTGGCGCGCTGCATCGCCATGGTCATCGTCTGGAACGAGCTGGCCCGCGGCTCGACCGAGTACGCGGCCGGCCTGGTGGCCTTCAACTCGATCTTCCAGGTGCTTTTCTTCAGCGTCTACGCCTGGCTGTTCATCACGGTGCTGCCGCCGCTGTTCGGCCTCTCGGGCGCGGTGGTGGACATCTCCATCGGACAGATTGCCGAAAGCGTGTTCATCTACCTGGGCATCCCGTGCATCGCCGGCGTGCTGACGCGGGCGGTGATGCTGAAGTTCGTCAGCAAGGACTGGTACCACGCCAACTTCGTGCCGAAGATCGGGCCCATCACGCTGGTGGCCCTGCTCTTCACCATCGTCGTCATGTTCAGCCTGAAGGGCCAGCTCATCGTCAGCATCCCCTTCGACGTGGTGCGCATCGCGATCCCGCTGCTGATCTACTTCCTGGTGATGTTCCTGTTCTCCTTCTTCATGAGCAACCGCCTGGGCGCCAGCTACGAGAAGAGCGTGACGCTGTCATTCACCGCCGCCAGCAACAACTTCGAGCTGGCCATCGCGGTGGCCATCGCGGTGTACGGCATTCACTCGGGCGCGGCCTTCGCCGCGGTCATCGGGCCGCTGGTGGAAGTGCCGGTGATGATCCTGCTCGTCAACGTCGCGCTGCGCTTCCAGAAGCGATACTTCGCCACGGCGCCGGCCACCCCGGCGCGCGCCTGAAAGGCCTGGATGGACGAGACTTCTGCCGTCGCTGCGCTGGCCGCCTTGTCCCAGGGCATGCGGCTGCGCGCCTTCCGGGCCCTGGTGGGCGCGGCCCCCGACGGCCTGACCCCCAGCGCCTTGTGCGCCCTGCTGGACGTGCCCGCCTCGACCCTGTCCTTCCACCTGAAGGAACTGATGAACGCCGGCCTCGTGAGCCAGGAGCGCAACGGCCGCAACCTGATCTACCGCCCCGCCATCGGGCAGATGAACGCGCTGCTGGACTACCTCTCGGCCCACTGCTGCCAGGGCGCGAGCTGCGAGAGCACGATCAGCCTCCCCACCTCCAGGCGCGGGCGCGTCGCCTGCTGAACGGTGGCCCACCGCGGCGGCGTCGGCACGCCCGTGGTCGCGGCGCTGGGCACGGCACAGACGCTGGCCTGGGCCTCGTCGTACTACCTCCCGGCAATGCTGGCCGCGCCGATGGCCGCCGATCTGGGCGTCTCGACGCCGACGGTCTTCGCCGCCTTTTCCTTGGCCCTGGTCGTGTCCGCCCTGTTCGGCCCCTGCGCCGGCCGCGCCATCGACCGCTGGGGCGGCCGCCCGGTGCTGGCCGGCGCCAGCTTCGTCTTCGCGCTCGGGCTGGCCGCGCTGTCCCTGGCCCAGGGCGGCGCCAGCCTGTTCGGCGCCTGGGTGCTGCTGGGCATCGCGATGGGCAGCGGCCTGTACGAGGCCGCCTTCGCGAGCCTGGTCAGGCTCTACGGGCACGGCTCGCGCAATGCCATCACCGGCATCACGCTCTTCGCGGGCTTCGCCAGCACGGTGGGCTGGCCGCTGTCGAGCTGGATGGAACACGAGTACGGCTGGCGCGTAGCCTGCCAGGCCTGGGCGGCGCTGCACCTGCTGCTGGGGCTGCCGCTGAACCTGGCTCTGCCGCGGGCTGCCGCTGAACACGCGAGGCCTGAGGCGGCGATCGGCGAAGCACCGCCTGCACCCGCGCTCCTGGAAGGTGCCCTGGCACGCCGCGCAGGCGTGTTGCTGGCGCTGGTGTTCGCCGTCACCTGGTTCATCAGCACGGCCATGGCCGCGCATCTGCCGCGCCTGCTGCAGATGAACGGTGCAACGCTCGCGATGGCCGTCGCCGTCGGAGCGCTGGTGGGGCCGGCCCAGGTGGCCGGGCGGCTGCTCGAGTTCGGCGTGCTGCGACACGTGCACCCGCTGCTCTCGGCGCGCCTGGCCGCGGTGATGCACCCGCTGGGCGCGGCCGCGCTCGCCCTGCTGGGCGGGAACTGGGCGGCCCTGTTCGCGGTGCTGCACGGCGCGGGCAACGGCATCCTCACGATCGCCAAGGGCACGCTGCCGCTGGTGCTGTTCGGCCCGCTGGGCTACGGCCTGCGCCAGGGCCTGCTGATGGTGCCGGCGCGCATGGCTCAGGCCTCGGCGCCGTGGCTCTTCGGGCTGGCGCTGGACGCCTGGGGCGCGACGGCGCTGTGGCTGTCGGCCGGCTTGGCGCTGGCCGCCGCGGGAGCCCTGATGGCGCTGCCCCGCCCCCCAGTTTGACGGCTTCCTGAAAAATACCCCATGAGGTATGCTTGCGGGGTGAACGACGACCTTCCGTCCCTATCGCAGCTGGCTGCCGCGCCAAGCCAGCCCCAGGCATGAGGCCGAGGCGGCCGGCGCCGCTGCCCACGCTGTTGCCCGAGCCCCTCCGGGCCTGCGCAACGCGGGTGACGCTCGCCAGCGGGCAGGCGCTCTTCGCCCAGGGTGACCCCGTCGGCGACATCTTCTACGTCCTGCGCGGCGAGATGCTCGCGCTGCGCCACCTGCCCGATGGCACCGAGGCCGTGATGCAGCGGGCGCGCTCGGGTGAGTTCTTCGCGCAGGCCGCCATGCAACTGAGTCATCATGCCTGCAACGCGCGCGCAGCCGCGGCGTCCGAACTGGCGCGCTTGCCCGTGCGGGAACTGGCACAGGCGCTGGGTTCCGACGCCAACTTCGCTTGGACATTCCCCGCCCGGCTGGCCTGCGACCTGCGCCGCCAGTGCACCCGCGTCGAGCGGCTTCTCATGAAGCTCGGCCGCGACCGGGTGCTGCACTACCTGGTCTGCGAAGGCAGCCCGGTGGAGCAGGGCTTGAGCATCGCCGACCTCGCGGAGGAGGTGGGCCTCGACCCCTGCACGGTGTCACGCCTCATCGCCGAGCTGCGGGCTTCGGGCGAACTGGTCGGCCGCGGCCGGCGCATCCAGCTGGCCCCGGCGTCCGCACTCAATGCCGCGTCGCCGCTGCGGGCAACTGGCCTTCCAGCCTGACGAAGACTTCGGTGAACTCCGCCAGCTCGCGATAGAACTCGCTTTGCGCGTGCTCGTGCACGGCCAGGATGAAGGGCCCCATCCAGCGGCCCAGATGGCCCGCCAGGAAAGCGGTGCGCAGCACTTCCACGGCCTGCACGGCTTCAGCGTCATCCTTGGCAACAGCCTGGTTGTGCTGGTGGGTCAGCAGGTACAGGAACTCCAGTTCCACGGCCACGTGGTCGGGCAGGTCGTTGAAGCCCGGGTCGATGTCGAAGCCGCCCTGTTCGTAGAGCCTGAGCAGTTCGGCCACGCTCTCCTGCATCAGCTCGGGCTGGCCGCTCAGCCACACCGAGGCATAGGGCTTGGCCAGCGCCTGCGGGGCGCCGAGAAACAGGCGCGTGTAGTCCACCAGCAGTGCCTGCAGCGGCAGGGCCGAGAAGGCCGCGCCCAGCCGCTGCGCGTGTTCGGCCAGTTCAGGGCTGATGCGCTGCGCTGCGGCCAGGATGGAGTCGAACAGCCGCTCTTCGGCGAACTCCGGCCCTGGCTCGTAGTAGCAACCGGCCAGGAAGCGGCAGAGCTCCTGCCGTGCCAGTGCCCGCTCGGGCACGGCCGGCAACGCCATCGCGGCGTCCATCTCAGGTGCGGACACTGTACTTGCCGATGTAGTGGACATTCGGCTTGGTGCCCTTCTCTTCCTTCAGCCGGAAGCTCTTCTCCTTGGCCAGGATCTGCGCGATCTGCGATTTCGGGTCTTCCTGGTCGCCGAAGATGCGCGCCTGCGACGGGCACACCTCCACGCAGGCCGGCTGCAGGCCGTTCAAGGTGCGGTGGTGGCAGAAGGTGCACTTCTCGATGGTGTCGCCCTTGCGCAGCGGCGGCGCGTCGCCCGACGTGAACCGGTTCATCGCCGGCACTGGTGCGCCGGCCTTGGCGGCTGTCTCGGCGCCACTGGCCGTGCAGCCTGCAATGACCGCCGTCTTGTCTTCCCAGAAGGGCTGCGTGCTCTTGTCGGCCGGGTTGTAGCTGATGACGCTGTAGGTCTCGCCGTTGAGGCTCTTGCCGTCCAGGTCGTCGTGGCTGTAGGGGCAGGCCTCCTGGCACTGGCGGCAACCGATGCACAGGCTGTTGTCGGTGAGCGTGATGCCTTCGGGTGTCTTGAAGATCGCCTTGTTGGGCTTCACCGGGCAGGCCTTGATGCAGGGCGCGTCGGTGCAGTGGTTGCACAGCACCGGCATCACGAAGTGCGTGACGTTGGGGAACGTGCCCTCGGTCCCCATGATGAAGTCGGCCCAGTTGTGGCTCTGGCCGTCTTCGCGGCCGCGGGTGTTGTTTTCGGTCTTGCAGGCAAAGGCGCAGGCACCGCAGCCCACGCACTTCGCCAGGTCGATGACCATTCCAAGTCTTGTCATGATGATGTCCTCGGGTGCGATGGCGGGGTCAGACCTTGACGATCTTCACGCCCGTGAAGCCGCCGTTGCGCGCGGTGGCGCCGCTGAGCCTGTCGTAGTCGTCGACCAGGATCTCGTTGTTGTTGCCGCCGCGGGTGGCCGCCTGGCCGTACTTGCCGGTGGCCACGCGCCCATAGGCCCAGTGGCCCTGGCCAAAGCACTTGGTGACGGTACCGGGCCGGATGCCTTCCCACAGCTTCAGTTCGGTGGTGATGGCGCCGGCCGGCGAGCTGACACGCACCGTGTCACCCGTCTTCAGGCCCAGCTTCGCGCCGTCCAGCGGGTTCATCTTGAGCACGTCGCCGTAGGACACGTCACCCGGATCGACCTTCTTGAACTCCTGGTACCAGGGCAGGTTGGCACTGCGGCCTTCGCGGTTCAGTCGGCTCTTGTAGTCGACGAAGTCGAACGGGTAGTCGGCCGCACTGCCATGGCGCTTGGGCGGTTCGTAGTGCGGCACGAAGGCCGCTTCGCCGCGCACCGCGTAGCCGCTGACGCTGAGGATGTCGTCGACCGTGGTTTCGTACTTCTTCGCGTGTTCCTGCAGGCCCTTCTTCAGCGCCTCGCTGTAGAACTCGAACTTCTTCGTCGGCGTCGCGAACTTGCCGCCCCAGCCTTTCTTCAGCGTGTACTTCGGGCCGCTGAACATGCCCTTGGACTTGAATTCGGCCCAGCCCTTGATGGGCGGGTCGCCCTTCAGCGCTTCCTTGGCCATCCAGATCGGGGCGCTGGTGATCTTGGCGGCGATCTCGTTGAACTCGAGCGCCGTGGTCGGCAGCTTGCCGGTCTCGGGGTCCTTGAACTCCTGCGAGTAATAGTCGAAGAGGTTCGGGAACCCCTTGGCCTTGAGCTTCTCGGCCAGCAGCCACATCACCTCGGTCTCTTCCTGCTTCACGTCCCACAGGCGCTTGACCGCGGCCTGCTGGATGGACGCGTAGCCGTGGCCGTTGCCCATGTTGCTGACGATCGACCAGCCCTCGGCGGCGTTGAAGGTGGACGGCAACACGATGTCGGCGAATTGCGTCATCTCCGAAGGGTTGGTCACCAGGTGCACGAAGAACGGCACCTGGGCCATGGCCTTGTCCCAGCGGTCGGCCCCGGTGCAGGAGAAGTTGAAGTTGGCCCACGAGGCGATGAAGACCTTCACCGCACCCGGGTCCTTCAGCAGGCCGTTGGCCACGTTGTTGGTGACCACGCCGCTGCCAGGCTTTCCACCCATCATGGCGGGCATGTCCTTGGCGCCGCGGCCGTCGAGCTTCTTGCCCTTGCTGCCGGCCTTGGCCACGTCATCGACGTACTTGTCGGCGCTGGGGAACTTGCCCAGCGGGACGCTGCTGCTCTGCCACACCCCGCCTTCGGCGTCGATGCTGCCCAGCAGCCCGTTGAGCGCGTGCACGGCCATCGCGCTGTAGGTGCCACGCGGGTGCATGGCCGCGCCGGGGCCCATCCAGACCGCAGTCTTGGGGGCCGCCTTGCCCATGGCCCGCGCCACGCGCAGGATCTGCGCCGCCGGGATCAGCGTTTCCTTCTCTGCCCAGGCCGGCGTGCGATCCTTCAACTCCAGGTTCCACCACCTCACGACGCCGTGCGTTTCCTTCTCGGCGAAGGCGGTCTCGTCCACCATCTGGCCGGCCACGAAGAGGTTCTTGCCGTCCTTGAAGTCACCCACGAACTCGCGGTTCCACAGGCCCTCCACCAGCAGCACGTGGGCGATCGCGCCGGCCAGCGCACCGTCGCTGCCGGCCTTCAGCGGCACCCACTCCTGGGCCTTGGCGGCGGCGTTGCTCAGGCGCGGGTCCACGGCGATGACGGTGCCGCGCTTGACGATCTCGTGGAAGCGATGGATGGTGTTGGGCACCATGCGGTTGGACGCCAGCGGGTCGCAGCCCCAGACCA
>CAZBUU010000166.1:0-9172 GCA_964495125.1 uncultured Rubrivivax sp. | reverse complement strand
CCTCTTCGAAGAGCGGCTGCGTCTTCTCGAGGTTGATGATGTGGATCTTGTTGCGGTGCCCGTAGATATACGGGGCCATCTTGGGGTTCCAGAAGCGGGTCTGGTGGCCGAAATGGACACCCGCTTCCAGCATTTCACGCATGGAGACAGTCATGGAAACTCCGAAGGTTACGTCTAGAATCCCGGCCGATTCATCGCCCGCGGCGATGGTCTTCGAAGCACCGACATGTTCACCATGATCGGGCCACGCACCCCACCTTCCACTGCAGCGACACCTTGGTTGAACCGGGTTCGCGATTTGCCTGCCTCATGCGCCCCTGGACGCCCTTGCGGACCCCTTCCGGACTTGCAGCCGCCCTGGTGGCTGGCTGCGCTGAGGCAAACCCAAGGATTCTAGCACGCCACCCCGTGCCGGACCTGCCGGACGGGGAGCTCTGAAGTGCGCGTTGCCGTCATCGGGGCCGGTATCGTCGGCGTCACCACGGCGCACGAGCTCGCGCTGGCGGGCTCGGATGTCACCGTGTTCGAGCAACGTGGCAGCGTCGCTGCCGAGGCCAGCTTCGCCACGGGGGGGCTGATCGGACCGGGCCATGCTGCGCCGTGGGTCGCGCCCCTGAACCTTCGCGCATCCTCTTTGGGACACCTGCCTTGGCTCTGGCGACGCTGGCGCGCGACGCGAGGCCCTCGCGGGGCGCTGTGGGGTGCCGCCCTGCACCGGTTGGCCGAGCTCAGCCGCGACCGCACGCTGGAGCTGACGCGTGCGCTCGACCTGGAGTTCGAGCAGAACCCGGGGTGCCTGGTTCTGCTACGGACCGAAAGGGAACTGAGAAAGGCCCAGGCGGGGCTCGCGATGCTGCGCGACTGGGGCGTGGCTCACGAATTGGTCGAACCCGGCCGTGCCCGCACCCTCGAGCCCGGTCTCGGCGACGCCACACCGCTGCACGCCGCGCTGCACCTGCCGCAGGACGGCGTCGGCAACTGCCGGCAGTTCGCGCATCTGCTGAAGGCGCAGGCCCAGCGACACGGCGCCCGCTTTCGCTTCGACGCGGCCGTGCGGAGCTTGTCGCCGGGCAACGAGCCCCAGATCGAAACGGCCGACGGCGAGCGCCACGCCTTCGACCGCGTCGTCGTGTGCGCCGGTGTCTCGGCCCTCACGCTGCTGCGGCCGTTGAAGCTGAGGCTGCCGCTCGTGCCCGTCTACGGCTACGCGGTCACGGCGCCTCTGCGGCCCATCGAAGGACTGCCCCTGCCCGGCCCACAGGCGGCGATCATCGACCAAGGTCACCGGGTCAGCATCACCCGGCTGGGCCAGCGCGTGCGCGTGGCCGGCCTGCATGAGCTCGGCGGCCGGCCTGAAGAGACCTCGCTGCCGGCCCTGCGCACGCTCTACCGCGTGCTCGAGGACTGGTTCCCGGGCGCCGCGGCCTTGCGTGACGCGCAGCACTGGCGAGGCGCGCGCCCCAGCCTGCCCGAGGCGCTGCCGCTGCTGGGCGACAGCGGTCTGCCGGGCATCTGGCTCAATCTCGGCCATGGCGCTGCCGGCTGGGCCCTGGCGTGCGGTGCCGCCCGCGTGCTGAGCGAGCAGATCGCTGGGCGCACACCACCCATCGAGACCGCAGGCCTCACGATCGAACGCTGGCGCTGACGGAGCGCCACAATGCCGGCATGAGCACACCGGCGACGCTGCTGAGGATGGCTCCCGCGAGCGGACCCTGGCCGCTCCACGACGCACCCGCGTCGCGGGCCGCCGAGCGTGGCGCGCTCGCGCGGTCGGCGCCCTTCGCCCTGATGGCGAGCGCCGGCCTGGCCGTGGCCCGCCTGGCGCTGGCGCGCTGGCCCCATGCTCGAAGCGTTGAGGTGTGGGCCGGCCCCGGCAACAACGGCGGCGATGGTCTGGTCGCAGCGCGCCACCTGAGCTCAGCCGGCATCGAAGTCGCCGTGGTGCTTCTGGGCGACCCGGATCGCCTGCCTGCCGACGCGCATCGCGCCTGGGAGGAAGCACGGCAGGCCGGCGTCCGGCTTCAGCGCGGCCTGCCAGCGAGCCCGTCGTCGGCCGATCTCGCCATCGACGCCCTGCTGGGCATCGGCGCCAACCGCGCGCCGCAAGGCCTCATGGCCGAGGCCATCGCGCGCATCAATGCCCAGCCGGCGCCGGTGCTGGCCGTCGACCTGCCTTCGGGTCTTCACCCCGACACCGGCCAGCCGCTGGGCGCCGCCTGCGTTCGCGCGTCGGCCACGCTGTCGCTGCTGACGCTCAAGCCCGGCGGTTTCACCGGCGCGGGCCGAGACGCAGCCGGCGAGGCCTGGTTCGACGGCCTGGGCATCGATGCCGGGCCACCGTCCGCCTGGCTCGCCGGCCCGCCGGCGCTGGCGCCACGCGCCCACGCCGGTCACAAGGGGAGCCAAGGCGACGTGGCGGTGGTGGGCGGTGCCGCCGGGATGACGGGTGCGATGTGGCTGGCGGCCCGTGCAGCCCTGGCCGCCGGTGCCGGGAGGGTCTACGCCAGCCCGCTGGACGCGTCGGCACTCCTGCTGGATCCGGAACAGCCGGAGCTGATGGCTCGCCGGGACTGGTGGCTCGGCGCTCCCGAGTCCCTGGCCGCCGCCACGGTCGTGGCGGGCTGCGGCGGCGGCCACGAGGTCGCCGGCGTGCTGCCCGTGCTGCTGGCCCGCGCGGGCCGCCTGGTGCTGGACGCCGACGGGCTCAACGCCATCGCCGCGGACACCAGCCTTCGCGAGGCCCTGCGCCGCCGCAGCCGCGCCGGCCGGCCCACGCTGCTGACACCGCATCCGCTGGAGGCGGCACGCCTGCTCGGCCGGCGAACCGCCGATGTGCAGGCCGACCGCCTGGCTGCGGCCCGTGAACTCGCCGAAAACCTGGGCGTCACCGTCCTGCTCAAGGGCTCCGGCAGCATCGTCGCCTCGCCCGGCGAAGTGCCGCTGGTCAACCCGACCGGCAACGCCGCCCTGGCCACGGCGGGTACCGGCGACGTACTGGCGGGCTGGCTGGCCGGCCTGTGGGCGCAGACGCCCGAGGCGCCGGCGCACCAGATGGCCGGCGCCGGCGCCTGGTCGCACGGCCGCGCTGCAGACCTTTGGCCGGCCGCGGCCCTGGGCGCACCGCTGCGCGCCAGCGATCTGGTGAACCTGCTGGCCCGGCGCTTGTTGTGAAGCGCCCGGCTCAGCGCCGACTGCGCGGCTTGGGCGACGGACGCTTGGCCTGCGGCTTGCGCGAGCGCTTGGCGTCATGGCCGACCTGGCCCTTCACGACGCGCGTCGCGGCCTTCGTGAGCCGGTCGGACTCCTTCACCGCCGCCAGGGCATCGCTGGCCTTGCCGGTGGAGGGCGTCTTCACGCCGCGGGCCAGCAGACGCTCGGTCTCGCCCTCGCGCACCATGCGGAAGTCGATCTTGCGGCCGTCCAGATCGACGCGGCTGACCTGCACGCGGACCCGTGCACCCACGGCATAGCGGATGCCCGTGCGCTCGCCGCGCAACTCGCCGCGCGCCTCGTCGAAGCGGTAGTACTCGCCACCGAGCTCGGTGATGTGGACCAGGCCTTCGACGAAGAGCGTGTCCAGCGTGACGAAGAGTCCGAAGCCCGCCACCGTGCTGACGGTGCCGGCGAACTCTTCGCCCAGGTGCTCGCGCATGAAGCGGCACTTGAGCCAGGCTTCGACGTCGCGGCTGGCCTCGTCGGCACGCCTTTCGTTGGCGCTGCAGTGGCCGCCGGCGGCTTCCCACAGGGCCATCTCCTGCGACATCGGCTTGGCCGCCTTCGCCGGCTTGCCCCCCTTGCGCAGTTCGGGCGTGCGCGTCTTCGAGTTCGCCACCAGGTGGTAGCGGCGGCCGGCCAGGATGGCCTTGATGACGCGGTGGACCAGGAGATCGGGATAGCGCCGGATCGGGCTCGTGAAGTGCGTGTAGGCGTCGTAGGCCAGGCCGAAGTGGCCCGAGTTGTGCACCGTGTAGATGGCCTGCTGCATGGAGCGCAGCAGCAGCGTGTGGATCTGCGCTGCATCGGGCCGCTCGGCCACGGCCTGCGAGATGGCCTGGATCTCCATCGGCGTCGGGTCGTCACTCAGGCTCACGCCGATCCCCAGGGCGCGCAGCGTGGCCTGCAACGCGATGCGCTTTTCGGGCGTGGGGCCCTCGTGGACTCGGTACAGGCAGGGGTGCTCGGCGCCGCCGATGAACTCGGCCGCGCAGACGTTGGCGGCCAGCATGGCTTCTTCGATCAGCCGGTGTGCGTCGTTGCGCACGCGCGGCACGATCTTCTCGATGCGGCCGTTGTCGTCGCACACGATCTGCGTCTCGGGCGTGTCGAAGTCCACCGCGCCGCGGCGTGCCCGCTGCTTCAGCAGGGCCCGGTAGACCTCGTGCAGGTGCAGCAGGTGCGGCACGAGGTCGGCCCGGCGCTGCGCCTCGGGCCCGCGCGTGTTGGCCAGTGCCGCGGCCACCTCGGTGTAGGTCAGCCGCGCATGCGAGCGGATGACGGCCGGGTAGAACTGGAAGGCATCGATGCTGCCGTCCGTGGCCACGAGCATGTCGCACACCATGGACAGGCGCTCGACCTCGGGGTTCAGCGAACAGAGGCCGTTGCTCAGCTTTTCCGGCAGCATCGGAATCACGCGGCGCGGGAAGTACACGGACGTGGCGCGCTCGTAGGCGTCCTCGTCCAGGGCCTCGCCCGGCTTCACGTAGTGGCTGACGTCGGCGATGGCCACCAGCAGCCGCCAGCCTTCGAAGGCCGTCTTGCCGCGGCCGCGCTTGAAGGGCTCGCAGTAGACGGCGTCATCGAAGTCGCGCGCGTCTTCGCCGTCGATGGTGACGAGCGGCACGTCGGTGAGATCGACGCGGTGCTTGCGGTCCACCGCGCGCACCTTGTCGGGCAGCGCGGCAGCCTGTGCCAGCGTCTCGGGCGAGAACTGGTGCGGCACCTCGTACTTCCTAACCGCGATCTCGATCTCCATGCCGGAGTCGTCGATTTCGCCCAGCACCTCGGCCACCCGGCCCACGGGCTGCGAGTGCAGCGACGGCGGCTCGGTGAGTTCCACCGAGACCACCTGCCCCACCGCCGCGCTGGCGATGGCGTTCTTGGGGATGAGGATGTCCTGGCCGTAGCGGCTGTCCTCGGGGGCCACCAGCCACTGTCCGCCTTCGTGCAGCAGGCGGCCGATGATGGGCGCGCGGCGGCGGTCGAGAATGTCGAGCACGCGCCCTTCGGGGCGGCCCTTGCGGTCGTAGCGCAGGATGCGCACGCGCACGCGGTCCTTGTGCAGCACGCTGCGCATTTCCTGCGGCGCGAGGAAGATGGTGGGTTCGCCGGCGTCCGGCACGACGAAGCCGTGGCCGTCTCGGTGGCCCTCGACGCGGCCTTCGAATTCGCCCATGAGGGCCTGGCCGGTCGGAGCGCTTGAAGTCTTGTTTTCTTTGATGGTATAGTCCTTGGTTCCTGATCGCCTGCTAGCGCCTAAGAGCGCGGGCCGGCAACTAGCCCAGATGGCGGAATTGGTAGACGCACTAGTTTCAGGTACTAGCGCTTAACGGCGTGGAGGTTCGAGTCCTCTTCTGGGCACCAAACATGAAGGCCAGCTTGCGCTGGCCTTCTTCATTTTCTTCATTTTCAGACACTGAACTTGCGGGCCAGCGCGTCGGGGCGCAGGTTGTCGTACTCCTCGAACGGCTGGTGGATCCACGGGCTCGTGGGCAGCGTCTCGCAGTAGTAGTCCGGCACGTAGGTCGACACCCCCTTCACCCACAGCACCGCGGCGCGCAACTCCTTGATGGAGGGCATGCCACGCAAGCGGTCCACCACGGCGCGCAAGGTGTGACCGGTGTCGGCCAGGTCGTCCACCAGCAGCACGCGGCCGGCCAGTTCGCCCTTGGGCATGGTGATGTACTTGGCCATGTCCAGCCGGCCCTGGATGGTGCCGGCCTCGGCACGGTACGAACTGGTGGACATGATGGCCAGCGGCTTGTCGAACACGCGTGACAGCACGTCGCCGGGACGCATGCCGCCGCGCGCCAGACACAGGATCTGGTCGAACTCCCACCCGGAGTGCGCCACCTTCAGCGCCAGGCGCTCGATGAGCAGGTGGTACTCGTCCCAGGACACGTACAGGTGCTTGCCGTCGTCGGTGAGCATGCGGGGGATCTCCTTGAGTGCGGATGCGGTTCAGGTGCGCGTCACGCGCGGAAGGGGTGGCGCAACAGGATCGTGTGCACGCGGTCGGGACCGGTGGAGACCATGTCGATGGGCGCGCCGATGAGCGCCTGCATGCGCTCCAGGTAGCGCTTGGCGTTGCCCGGCAGCTGCTCCCAGTTGGTGAGGCCGGCCGTGGTTTCGCTCCAGCCCGGCAGCGTCTCGTACACGGGTTCGCAGCGGGCGATCTCGTCGGCATCCATGGGCAGGATGTCGAGTTCCTGGCCGTCGAGCCGGTAGCCGGTGCAGATGTTGATCGACGGAAGCCCGTCCAGCACGTCCAGCTTCGTGATGCACAGTCCCGAGACCCCGTTGATGATGATCGAACGCTTCAACGCTGCGGCATCCAGCCAGCCGCAGCGGCGCGCCCGGCCGGTGACCGTGCCCCGCTCCTGGCCGACGGTGGACAGGTGGTGGCCCACCGTGCCCGCGGCCTCGATGTCGAGCTCGGTCGGGAAGGGCCCGCCGCCCACCCGCGTGGTGTAGGCCTTGGTGATGCCCAGCACGTAATGCAGCATGCCCGGCCCGACGCCCGAACCCGCGGCCGCATTGCCGGCGACGCAATTGCTGCTGGTGACGAAGGGGTAGGTGCCGTGGTCGATGTCCAGCAGCGTGCCCTGCGCGCCCTCGAACAGCAGGTTCTGCCCGGCCAGGTGCGCCTTGTGCAAACGGTAGCCGACGTCGGCCATCAGTGGCCGCAACTGCTCGGCCGCCTTCATCGCGCCGTCGAGCATGGGCTGCCAGTCCAGCGGCTGCGCGCCGAGCACGTGCACGAGTTCGGCGTTGTGCAGCGCCACCAGCTCGCGCAGCTTCGCCTCGAAGCGCGCGGGGTGCTTCAGGTCCTGCACGCGCAGCGCGCGACGCGCCACCTTGTCCTCATAGGCCGGGCCGATGCCCTTGCCGGTGGTGCCGATCTTGCCGCTGCCGCTGGATTCGCGGCGCCCTTCCCGCGCGCGGTCCACCTCGACATGGAAGGGCAGGATCAGCGGGCAGGCTTCGGACAGGAACAGGCGCGAACGCACGTCGATGCCCAGTTGCTCGATGCGCTCGATCTCGCTGAGCATGTGCGCCGGATCCACCACGACGCCGTTGCCGATGTAGCAGGCCACGCCCTCGCGCATGACTCCGCTGGGGATCAGCTGCAGCGCCGTCTTGCGGCCGGCGATGACCAGCGTGTGGCCCGCGTTGTGGCCGCCCTGGAACCGCACCACGCCTTCGGCATGGTCGGTCATCCAGTCGACGATCTTGCCCTTGCCTTCGTCGCCCCACTGGGTGCCGACGACCACCACGTTGCGGCCCGCCCCGGGCCGGATGGCTGTTTGCATGTTCACTCGATCCTGAAGCTGAGATTCATTCCGGAGCCTGCAGCGGCAATGCCTGCAGCACCCAGCGCCCGCCGGCATGCACCAGTTCGCGGTCGCATTCGAAGGCCTGGGCCTCGAGCTCATGACCCGGCAACATGGCCTGCACGATCTCGCCGGCCTCGCGCAGGCGGCGCACGGCGGCGCGCAGCTGCGCGTCTTCGCCCCAGGGCGCACGGATGGCGCGCGGCGCCGTCGACATGGCCGCCACTTCCGACAGCGCCTTCAGGTCGAGGCTGAAGCCCACGGCCGGCCGGTTGCGGCCGAACACCGCGCCCACTTCGTCGTAGCGCCCACCACGCGCCAGGGCGTCGCTGCGTCCCGCGCCATAGACGGCGAAGCGCGGCCCGCTGTAGTAGGCGTAGCCGCTCATGTCGGAGAGATCGAAGCCCAGCTTGAGCGAAGGAAAGGCCGTGCGCAGGTGCGTGGCCAACCAGCGCAGGTGCATCAGCGCATCGCGCACCAGCGAGCGCTGCGGCAGCTCGCGCTCGGCCGCTTCCAGCACCTCGTCACCGCCGTACAGCCGCAGCAGGGCACGCAGGCCGGCGCGCGCTTCGTGCGGCATGCCCTGCGTGAGTTCGTCCAGCAGCGGTGCGTCCTTGTCCGACAGGGCCTGCACCACCGGCGCCAGCTGGGTGGCGTCGAGCGGCACGCCGGCCAGCACGCCGCGCAGCACACGCGCGTCGGCCAGGTCGATGACGGGGTCGGCCACCTGCGCGGCCTGGAGGCAGTCGAGCGCCAGTTCGGTGGCTTCCAGATCGGCCTCCAGGCCGGCATGGCCGAAGATCTCGGCGCCGAACTGCAGCGGTTCGCGCGTGCCGGACAAACCGGCCGGCCGCGTGTGCAGGACCGGGCCGCAGTAGCACAGGCGCGTGACGCCTTCGCGGTTCAGCAGGTGCGCGTCGATGCGGGCCGCCTGAGGCGTGGTGTCGGCGCGCAAGCCGAGCATGCGGCCGCTGGCCTGGTCCACCAGCTTGAAGGTCTTCAGATCGAGCTCGCGCCCGGTGCCGGAGAGCAGCGATTCCAGGTGCTCCAGCATGGGCGGCATCACCAGCTCGAAGCCATAGCCGCGGGCGCGATCCAGCAAAGCTCGGCGAAGGTCTTCGACCCGTCGCGCCTGGGCCGGCAGCACGTCGGCGATGTGCTCGGGCAGGAGCCAGGCAGACAGCATGAAAGGCACCGGTGTTGAAAGCGGCATTGTACGGGCCGCCACCCTGCCGGCCGCTGACTTCAGCGCAGCGCCAGCAGCACCAGCAGCCCGACGACCATGCTCGTCAGGCCGATGAAGCGGATCTGGCCGTCCGACATCTTCGTTGCCTGCTCGAAGACCGAGCGCCACAGCCCTGGGCTGAGGAAAGGCAGCAGGCCCTCGAACACCAGCATCAGCGCGAAAGCGCCGAGCAGCAGGTCGCCCATCGAGCGGAGGGACTTCCGAAGGCAGCCCTACTTCCGCGCGGGCGCCGGCGCGGCCGGGCCGCCCCCGCGCATGGCACGGAAGAAGTCGCTGCTCGGGTCCAACACCATCACGTCGCCCTTGCTGCGGAAGGTGGATCGGTAGGCTTCCAGGCTGCGATAGAACTGCGCGAACTGCGGGTCGCGGCCGAAGG
>CAZBUU010000165.1:0-9198 GCA_964495125.1 uncultured Rubrivivax sp. | reverse complement strand
TCCTGCGCCCGCAGGTGCTTCTTCACCGTCATCGGGTAGTAGGTGCCGCCCTTCACCGTGGCGTCGTTGCACACGATGACGCACTCCACGCCCGCCACGCGGCCGATGCCGGTGATGACGCCCGCGCCCGGCGCGGCGTTGTCGTACATGTCCAGCGCTGCCAGCGGGGCGATTTCCAGGAAGGGCGTGTCCGGGTCCAGCAGCATCTCCACGCGCTCGCGCGGCAGCAGCTTGCCGCGCGCGGTGTGGCGCTCGCGCGAGCGCTCGTCGCCGCCGAGGGCGATCTGCGCCAGCTTGGCGTTGAGGTCGTCGAGCAGCGCCTGCATCTGCGCGGCGCTGGCCTTGAACGACTCCGCGCGCGGGTTCAGCTTGGACGTGAGGACGGGCATCTTGTCTCCTGCAGGCGCCGACGGTCGGTTGACGTTTACGTCAACGTCAATTGCATTCTAGAAGCGCCCCGCAGGGCCCGGCCTCAGAAGGGACCCTGGGCCAGCCAGCGCTCGATCTGCGTCTTGCGGTCGTTGCCCCAGAAGGGCTCACCGTCGACGAAGAAGAAGGGCGCACCGAAGACGCCGGCGGCGATGGCGGCCTCGTTCACGGTTTTCAGGCGCAGCTTCCAGACGGGGTCGTTCCACACCGCCTCGGCGACTTCGGCGTCCAGCCCGTGCTGGGTGGCCAGGGCCTTGAGCGCGGCCACGTCGTTCAGCGCCACGCCGCGTGCGAACACGGCGCGCAGGCCGGCGGTGGCCCAGGCGGCCGCGGCCTCCTCGCCGCGGGTGTCCTTCAACCACCAGAACACCCGCGCGGCGTTCTGCGTCGGGATCGGGAACACCGAAGGCATCTGGTAAGGCACGCCCTCGAAGCGCGCCGAACGGGCGAAGTCGCGCACCGAGTACGCGCCCTTGAGCGGGTAGGAAATCGGCGACTTCAGTTCGGCCGCCTGGAAGGTGGCGCCGAGCAGCAGCGCGTGCCGCCGCACGGTGCGGCCGTGGCGCGCGGCCAGGGCGTCGATCCACTCGTTGGCGATGTACGAGTAGGGCGACGAGAAGTCGAAATGGAAGTCGATCAGGTTCCGCATGCGGACACCTTAGCGGGCCGGGTGCGCCCCGTCCATCGGGTTCAGCCTGCGCCGAGCTCGGCGCCATCGGCTGCCAGCGCCGACCGGAGCGCCGCGACGGAGAAGCGCCCGGCCACGCGCAGCGCAGCCGCCGTGCCCGCGGCCTGACCCATCACGAAGCAGGCCCCGCTGGCGCGTGCCGCGCTCTGGCCCAGGTGCTCCATCGACGCGCAGCGCCCCGCCACGTGCAGGTTGCCCACGCGCAGCGGCACCAGCATGCGGTAGGGCAGCTGGTTGAAGGCGTTGTCGGCGTCGCGCGGGAAGGCCCACTCGATGCGCCCGGCCAGGTGCATCTCCACCGGCCAGGCGTTGAGGCCGATGGCGTCCTCGAAGCGGGCGCCGCCCAGCACGTCCTCGCCCGTCAGCCGGTAGGCGCCGTGCACGCGGCGCGTCTCGCGCACGCCCACCTGGGCCGCGATCTCTGCGATCTCGGCCGCCTCGAAGCCCGGCACCTCGGCACGCAGGAAGCGCAGGTACTCGACGATCTGCCGCCGCCCCTCCACCTCGGCCGCGCTCAGCTGCACGGCATCGGTGGCGTCCACGGCGCGGCCTTCGGCGTTGCGCAGCTGCGTGACGTTGGCACGCCACTCGCGCGGGTTGCGCTGCGGCCGCAGGATGGCCCCGCGGCGCGGGAAGTCGTAGCGGCCGGCGGCCTGCGCCATGAGTGCGTCGATGGCCTTGAACTCGCCGATGGCGGCCAGCGCGCGCTCGGGGTCGACGTTGCCGATGCGGAACATGGTGCTCGGGTAGAGCGCATCGCCGGCGCCGTCGCCCAGCTCGTGGGGCACGCCGGCGAAGTGGGCGACATCGGCGTCACCGGAAGCGTCGATGAACTCGTGCGCGCGCAGCGCCAGGCGGCCGGACTTCGTCTCCACGATCACGGCGTCGATGCGCCCTTCGCCCGCCATCGCCACGGCCGCGGCCTGCGCGTGGAACAGCAGTTCCACGCCCGCGTCGAGCAGCAGCCCGTCGGCCGCGCACTTGTAGGCCGCCACGTCGTAGCTGCGCACGCGGATGCGGCCCTGCAGGCCGTCCTGCGGCGCGTTCAGGCCGCCGAGCTTCTCGATGCGCGCCAGCAGTTCGTCGGCCACGCCGCGCACCAACGGCTGCATCAGGCCGCCACGGCGGCCGTAGAGCCCGGCGAAGTTGGTCACGCCGCCGGCGGTGCCCATGCCGCCGAGGAAGCCGTAGCGTTCCACCAGCAGCGTCTTCGCGCCATGCCGTGCCGCAGCGACAGCGGCCGCCAGACCCGCCGGCCCGCCGCCGATGACGACGACGGCGTACGTGCCGTGCACCGGCACGCGCCGCGCCGGCTCGGCGACGAAGTTCATTCGGCCTTGATGTTTCGCGAACGGATGATGCCGCCCAGGATGGCGGCCTCGCTCTTCACGCGCGAGCGCAGGCCCTCGGGGGAGCTGCCCTGCACCTGCCAGCCGGCGTTGAAGAGGCGCTGGCGCACCTCGGGCTCCCGCAGCAGCGTGGGCACCTCGCGCGCCAGCCGTTCCTGCGCCGCCTTGGCCAGGCCGGCAGGGCCGACCAGGGCCACCCACACCTCCAGTTCGTCGGCGTTGACGCCCAGCGTGGACAGCGGTGCCACCTCGGGCGCCAGCGTGCTGCGCCCGCCGGTGATGCCGATGGCCTTGAGCTTGCCCGCGCGCACCTGCGGCAGCGCCAGCCCGGGAGGCACCAGGCCGGCCTGGATCTGGCCGGCGATCATCGCCGTCAGCACCGCCGGGTTGCCGTTGTAGGGCACGTGCTGGGCCTCGAAGCCCGGCACGCGGCTCTTCACCAGCTCCATGCCCAGGTGGCCCACCGAGCCGATGCCCACCGAGCCGTAGTTCCACTGCCCGCCCGCGGCCTTGGCGGCGGCGAAATACTCGGCGCCGCCCGGTGCGTTGGCCGGGGCCACCAGCACCAGCGGCGCGGTAGCCAGCAGGCTGATGGGCGCGAAGTCGGTGGCCGGGTCGAAGGGCAGCCTGGGGTTCAGCAGCCGGGCCGTGACGAGGTTGCCGTTGATGACGACGGCCAGCGTGTGGTCGTCGGTGGCCTTGGCCACCTGGTCGGCCGCCAGGTTGCCCGAAGCGCCGGGCTTGTTCTCCACCACCACGGGCTGGCCCAGGGCCTTGGCCAGCACCTCGGCAAGCACGCGCGCAGCCACGTCGGGCGTGGAGCCGCCGGGGAAGCCGACGAGGATGCGTACTGGCTTGGTGGGCCAGGCGGGTTGGGCCTGCGCCAGGCCGGCGGCTGCGGCAGCCATCAAAGCGACGGCGGTTCGGCGGCGGATGGACAGGAAGGACATCATCGGCTCCAGGGCAGCGGAAACAGGGGGCGGGCAGTATCGCCGATGGGCCGCGCCGCACGGGGTTCCTCGGCCGGGCCTAGGATGGCGCATGCCTTGGCTGTCCTGGCTCGATGCCGTCCTCGCCGCCAGCGCCTGTGCGGTGGCGCTGGTGCTGGCGCCGTGGCGCGCCGGTACGCCGCCCTGGCCGGCCTTCGGCTGGTGGGCGCTGCTGCCGCTGTTGTGGAACACCGACCGCATTGCCGCCCAGCCGCTGCTGCAGCCGCTGGCCGGCAGTTGCCTGCTGATGCTCATGGTGGGTTGGCCGATGGCCGTGCTAATGCTGCTGCCCGTGGCCGTGCTGACCTGGGCGCTGGCCGACGCGCCCATGCTGGAAGCGCTGCACCGGCTCGTGTGGCTGGGCGTGGTGCCGGTGACCGTGGCCATGGGGCTGGGGGCCCTGCTGCGGCGCTGGCTGCCACAGCACCTGTTCATCTACATCCTGGGGCGCGGCTTCTTCGCCACGGCGCTGGCGGTCTCGGCCGCCGGCGTCGTCTCGGTGTGGCTGCACGGCGTGCCGGCGGGGCTGTCCGATGGCGACGTGATGCTGGCGCGCGCCCTGACGGCCTGGGGCGATGCCTTCATCACCGGCATGCTGGTGGCCATCTTCGTGGCCTTCCGGCCGCAGTGGCTGGCCACCTACGCCGACCGCATCTACCTGCCGCGCTGATCAGGCCACGGCCGTGCGCAGCGCGTCGGCCAGCGGGCGACGCAGCAGCAGCGCCAGCGCCTCGGCGTCGGCGCTGGCATCGGCGCGGCGGCCGCGCGTGCGCCACAGCGCCTGCAGCGTGTCGCCCTGGGCCGCCAAAGGTGCCGCCAGGCGGGCTCGCGCCTCTTCGGCCGGCCAGCCGCGTGCCAGCACCAGCGCACGCTCCAGCAGCGCCTGCGCGATGGCGGTCAGCGCCTCGTCGTTCCAGGCCACGTGGCTGCGCTCGGTGCCGCGCGCCAGGTTGACGCCGCGCGCGCCGATGGCGCCAACTACCGCGCCCGTCAGCGCCCCGGCCCCCATCGTCAGGCCGCCGGTGGCGAGGTCGGCTTTCAGGCCGGCCAGCACGCCACTCAACACGCCCGTCACCATGGCGGTACGGCCTTCGCCCACGCGCGGGCGCAAGGCGGCGTCGGCGGCGGCCACCGGGCTGGCACCGCCGGCAGCCGGTGGCTCCTGGCCCAGCAGCGCGGCCAGGCGCTCGCCGTTGCTGCGCCAGGCCCCGTCCAGCGAAGCCAGCAGCGCCTGGCGCGCCGACTCGGCGGCGATGGCCTTGGGCCCGAGCAGGCCTTCATCGGCCACGGCCTCGCGGCGGCAGGCCAGGCGCGCCAGCGTGTCGGCCAGCTCTGCCACGAGGGCGTCGAAACGTGCCTGCTCGCGGCGTTGCCAGCTGTCGGCCAGGCGCGCCAGGCGCGGGTCCTCGGGCAATGCTCCACGCAAAGCCTGCATCAGGCGGGCGTCGGACGCCCAGCCTTCATCCAGGGCCTGCAGCGACAGTTCGGCGGGGTCGGCCGGTTCGCCGTCGCACAACACCAGCACCGGCCGCGCCAGCGTGGCCAGCCAGGCCGGGCGGGGCACGCCGCGCGGTAAGGCCAGCAGGACGGCATCGGTCTCGTCGCGCAACGCGGCCCCGGGATCGGCCATGCGCCGCCACGGCGCCCACCACGGGGCGGCCGCAGCCGGCTGCAGCAGCGCAGCGGCGGCTTCGGGCGGCAGGCAGCGCAGTTCGAGCCGGTCGCCTTCGTCGCTCTCCAGCAGGGTGGTGACTTCGCCCGCCGCCGCGGGCACGTTGCCGAACAGCCGGGCCGGTGGCACCGGCGCCAGCCACAGCAGCCGCACGGCGCGCGGCAGGTTCGGGCGCATCAGCGGGTGCAGGGCCTCGAAGTAAGGCTCGTCCAGCGGCAAGGGGAAGCGCGTCGCCAGCGCCGCCGCGCGCGAGCCCACGCCCAGCGCCAACAAGACGCGTGGCAGGACGACGGCGAGCGTCAGCGTGGCGGCGTAGAGGTGGATCCAGGGCCCGGCGCTGGCACTGGCGTCGGCGCCCGGGCCCACGCGCAGCGGCACCACGTCGGGCACGCCGATGCCCGTCAGTGCACTGGCCGGCGCCAGCAGCACGTCCAGCGCGCGCTGCACGTCGGCAGCGTCGAGGAAGGTGCTCTGCCAACCGGCACGGTAGTCCAGCACCAGGCCGCGCAGGTAAAGGCTGGCCACCAGGCCGGCGCCCAGCGCCGCAGCGGCGGCATGCAGAACCAGCGCGGCCCGCTGCGTCATCAGCGGCGCCGCATGGCGCGCCCACAGCACACCCGGGCCGTCGTCGGCCGCCAGGCCGCGCCGCGCCAGCAGGTCGCGCAGCCCGAGCGCGGGCAGCGGCAGCAGCAGGCCCAGATAGACCAGCAGGTTCCAGCCCACCACGGCCCAGACCGCCGGCGCGAGCAGGTTCACGCGCTGCGGCGGACCCAGCTGATCGGCCAGCACGCCGGCGAAGAAAGCCAGCACCACGGCCAGGGCCACCCAGGCGCCATGCCAGCCGCGGCGCGCCAGCCAGCGGCGCGCGGCTTCGTCACGCGGCAGCAGGCGCTGCAGGGCCACCACGGCGCGCGCGACCACGAAACGCTCGGGCGGCGCACCCTCGCCCACGGCGGCCACGGCGTGGCGCGTCGCCCAGGCACGGTCTTCGGGGGGCCAGGTGGCGTGCGCCGTCGCTTCGCGCGACTGCAGCAGCAGCACCTGTCGGGCTTCGTCCTCGGTCACGGGCGCAATGTAGCGCCCGCGCGCCGCCTCTCAGCAACGAAGTGCAGGGACGGCGACCTCGAGCGGCGCCAGCAGCCGCTCCCAGACACGCGGTCCGGGCTCGCGGCGGAAGGCACCGAAGTGGCCCAGCCGGGCCGCGCCCACGTCGCCCGGGCGCAGCGTGTGGCGCTGCACCGTGGCGTTGCGGAACTGCGCGGCCAGTGCATCGACCGCGCGCGCAGGTGCGAACGTGAGGTCGTCGCTCACGTCCCACAGATGCACCGGCACGGCCAGGGCGCCGGCGGCCCGGTGTTCGCGCATGTCGGGGTCGGCAAAGGCCCAGCCGCGCGTCAGGCCCCAGCGCGCCCAGTCGCGCGCCACGCCGGGCGGCAGCGGCTGCGCGCCACCGCCCAGCGTCCAGGCCGGCAGGTGGCCGTGCAGCGCCACGGTGGCTGGCAGCACGGCGCGGAAGAAGAACTCGGCCGTCCAGCGGTGCACGCCGGGGTACAGGCGCGGTTCGCCCAGTTGCGAACCGACGGCCAGCAGGGCGTCGGCGCGTTCGACGCCGCGGGCGAAGGCGATGGCATTGCCGCCGAAGCTGTGGCCCACCAGCAGCAGCGGCAGCCCTTGCGTGGCGCGCCGGGCCTCGGCGGCGGCGAGCGCCGCGCTCATGTCCAGCAGGGCCCAGTCGCGCATGGTCGCCGGTTCGTCGCGCAGCGCGCGAACGGGGCCGCGGCGCGAACCGGCGATGCCGCGGTAGTCGTAGGTCAGCACGGCGTAGCCGCGGCCGGCCAGCCACTGCGCGAAGCCGCGGTAGAAGCCGCGCGGCACGCCGGTGGCGGCGCTGACCACGGCGACCGCATGCGCGCGACCGGCCGGCGGCTCGAACCAGGAGGCGGCCAGGGTGCGGCCATCGTCGGCCACCAGCGCGGTGCTGGCGCCGGTGGGGTCGGTCGTGGGCGCGGCAGCGGGGCTGCAGGCGGCGGAGGTGAGGGTGTGGCTCATGCATCGCACTCTAGAAACGCACCGATCTGTTGACTAGACTGGCACTTGTTGACTGATTGGTGAGGTTTGATTGACAACAAGGCCCCCTCCGCGTCTTGCCGCATCGCTTTCGCGCCGCCCGCCCGCCGGCCCCGACGCCAACGCGCTGGAGCTCTTCGCCCGCATCGCGGCGGCGGGCAGCTTCGCGCAGGCCGCGCGCGAGCTGGGGCTCACGCGCGCGGCCGTGAGCCGCCGCGTGGCGGCGATGGAGGCCGAGGTGGGCGCGCCGCTGTTCGCACGCAGCACGCGCGCCCTGGGCCTCACCGAAACGGGCCGGCGCCTGGCCGCCCGCGCCCGGGCCGTGCTCGACGCCGCCGAGTCGGCCCGCCGTGGCCTGCGCGCGCGCAGCGCGGGCGGCGAAGGCGGCCTCGCCGGCACCCTGCGCGTGACCGCGGTGCCGAGCTTCGGCCAGGCCGTGCTGGCACCGTTGCTGGCCGGTTTCCAGGCGAAACACCCGGAACTGCGCATCGAGCTGCGCTTCACGCACCGCCGTGTGGACCTGGTGCGCGACGACATCGACGTCGCCTTCCGACTCACGCACCGCCCGCCCGAGGACTGTGTGGCGACGCCGCTGATGCCCTTCGTCGTGCGCGCCTACGCCGCACGTGCGCACCCCTTGCCGGGCCCGCAGGCCCTGGCGGGCGAAGCCTGCCTGGTGTTCGGGGCGCCCACCGACGAGCTGACCATGCACTGGCGCAGCGACGACGGCCAGCAGCACGCGTCGGCCACCATCTCGCCAGCCATGGTGGCCGACGACATGGACACGCTGGTGGCCGTGGCCACGGCGGGCTGGGGCGTGGTCTTCGCGCCCGACTTCTGCGCCCGGCGCGGCGGCCTGGCCGACGTGCTGCCGGGCTGGCGGCTGCCGGTGGCCGAGGGGGAGCTGATCTACGCGCTGACCCTGCCGCAGCCGGAAGCGCCCGAAGCCGCACGCGCGCTGGTGCGCTTCGTGAGGGACGCGCTGGCTGAGCCGGCGCCGCGCCGGGCGGCCGCGCGGCGCTGAATCACACGGCGTGCAGCAAGGCCACCAGCTGCGCTTGCGAATGCGTGCCGGTCTTTTCGTACATCTGGCCCACGTGCGTGCGCACGGTGCTGATCTTCACGCCCAGGGCTTCGGCGGCGTGGGTGGGGCGCATGCCTTCGCACAGCATCTCGGCCAGGCGGGCCTGGGTGCGGGTGAAGCGGAAGCGGCGGCGCATGGCGTCGGTGCGCGTCAGCTGCACGCGCTCGATGGTGGCCAGCAGCCAGCAGCCGCCCTGCGGGTCGGCGCCCAGGTCGCCGGCGTTCATGGCACGCAGCGTGATCTGCATCGGCGCGCCGCCGTCGGCTTCCAGCGGCAGCGTCACCTCGCGGCCGGCGGCCACGTCGGGCTGCCACTTGGTCAGCGGCACCCAGCGGCCGCCCTGGCGCAGGGCCAGGCGGCCGGCGGCGTCCAGCCACAGGCCTTCGCGGCGCTCGATGCGGCGCGTGGCCGCGGGGTTGGCTTCGAGCACGGCGCCGTCGGCGTCGGTCACGAAGAGCGGCGTTTCCAGGCGTTGCAGCAGGCAATGGCCGAGGGCGGCCAGGCGGTGCGAGCGGGTGGGTTGGGCAACGCTCTGGTTGTAGTGGGTGGCTTGCATGGTGACCTCCTGTCGTCGATGGAGGCATCTTGCCGGGCCACCTCCGTCAAGCGAATGACACCAAGGTATCCCGGCTACGCCAAAGCGCGACCGATCAGGATCTTCTGCACCTCGCTCGTGCCCTCGTAGATCTGGCACACGCGCACGTCGCGGTAGATGCGTTCCACCGGGAAGTCGCTCACGTAGCCGTAGCCGCCGAAGACCTGGATGGCCGCGCTGCAAACGCGCTCGGCCATCTCGCTGGCGAAGAGCTTGGCCATGGCGGCTTCCTTCAAGCAGGGATTGCCGGCGTCCTTCAGGCTGGCGGCGTGCCAGATGAGCTGGCGCGCGGCCTCGATCTGCGTGGCCATGTCGGCCAGCTTGA
>CAZBUU010000164.1:0-9235 GCA_964495125.1 uncultured Rubrivivax sp. | reverse complement strand
TGGTGCGGAACACCGCGCCGGCGCCGCGGTTCTGGTTGAAGGCGTTGACGCGGAAGCGCGCCAGGCCCTGGATCTCGAAGGAGAAGTCGCACTCCAGCGTGTCCTCGTAGTGCTTGCGCTGGGCGTCGTTCATGATGTCGTACACCATGTCGTGGACCGACTTGTGGTCCAGCGCCTCGACGTTGATGCGCCGCACGTCGCCGTGCACCCGGATCATCGGCGGCAGGCCGGCGGAGAGGTGCAGGTCGGAGGCCTTGTTCTTGACGGAGAAGGCCAGCAGCTGGGTGATGTCCATGCGGGGGTGGCACGGGGGGTCCGACCCGCGCAGTAAGCTTGGAAGATTATGGGCAGCATCGGAAGCAACCTGCAAGAAGTGAGGCGCCGCCTCACGCTTGCTTGCAAGGAGGCCGGCCGCAACACGCAGGAAGTCACGCTGCTGGCGGTGAGCAAGAAGTTCCCGTCCGGGGCCGTGCGCGAGGCGCACGCCGCGGGCCAGCGGGCCTTCGGCGAGAACTACGTGCAGGAGGCCCTGGCCAAGATCGAGGCCCTGGTGGACCTGCGGGCCAGCCTGGAGTGGCACCTCATCGGCCCGCTGCAGAGCAACAAGACGCGCGCGGTGGCGGAGGCCTTCGACTGGGTGCACACGGTGGACCGCCTGAAGGTCGCGCAGCGCCTGTCCGAGCAGCGCCCGGCGTGGCTGCCCCCGCTGCAGCTGTGCCTGCAGGTCAACGTCAGCGGCGAAGACAGCAAGAGCGGCGTGGCGCCCGGTGAGCTGCCGGCGCTGGCCCACGCCGTGGCCGCGCTGCCGCAGGTGCGCCTGCGCGGCCTGATGTCGATCCCCGAACCGGCCGCCGACCCGGCCGCGCAGCGCGAGCCGCACCGGGTGTTGCGCGGGTTGCTGGCGGCCTTGAACAGCCAGGGCCTGGGCCTGGACACCTTGTCCATGGGCATGAGCGCCGACCTGGAAGCCGCCGTGGCCGAGGGCACGACCCTGGTGCGCGTGGGCACGGCCATCTTCGGGCAGCGCGCCTGAGCGCCGAATCGTTCACGGGCACCCAACGTAACGGCTTGTTGCCTGTGCCGGGCCGGCGCGTACATTAGGGGGTATCGACGCGCAAGGGTGGCCATCGGCCGGTTGCGCAGGTCTTCCGTCGCGGGGGTGGCCAAGCCGGCCAGTCGCAGCAACTCACGAGGGTGCATCGCCAGCACAGGCGTCGGCGCCCTTCTTGCCCCCGAGGTCCCGCGCATGCCGTACCGCCGCTCCACCGCCCAGACCCCTGCCGCCACCGGCTTCTCGCTGCGCTGGCGCGTCGCCGTGGCGTCCGTCCTGCTGATCGGCGCCGCCTGGTTCGCCTCGCCCGCCCATGCCCAGAGCGCCAAGATCGCGCGCGACCTGCAGGCCGTGCTTTCGGCACCCACCACGCCGGCGGTGAACTTCGCCAGGGACGTCGGCGGCGTGCGCTTCGTGAAGGTGCTGATCGTCGGCAACAGCAGCGACGTGGAGATGGCCGCGCTGCGCAGTGCCGTGATGTCCGCCGGCGGCTCGCTCTACTACCGCTACAGCTCGGTGCAGGCGCTGGCCGCGCTGCTGCCGGCCGCCAAGGTGGCCACCATCGCCGCGCGCAGCGACGTGCAGAGCATCTCGCCCAACCGCCTGATGACGCGTTCGGCCAGCCTGCTGGAAACGGTGACCGGCACCGCCGCCATCCGCAGCACCGGCAACACCAACTACAACGCCTTGAGCGGCTACACCGGCCGTGGCATCGGCATCGCGGTGCTGGACTCGGGCATCTCCTGGCAGCACCGGAACTTCCGCGGCGACGGCGGCGACAGCCGCGTGCGCGAGTCCATCAACCTCACGCAGGCCGGTGACGCCCTGCGCGCCGGCGTCACCGACTGGACACCGGGCATCGACGTCTCGGGCGTGCTCTACCCGGGCAGCCCGTCGATGGCCACCTACCTGGCCAGGCTGCAGAGCGGCTTCGCGCCCAAGGCCGACCGCTACGGCCACGGCTCGCACGTCGCCGCCGTGGCGGCCGGCCGCGGCACCGGGCCGGCGGTGGACAGCACCGGCATGGCGCCGAACGCCAACCTCTGGGACATCCGCGTGCTCGACGACAACGGCTACGGCCAGCTGTCCGACGTGCTGGCCGGCCTGGACTGGGTCATCTACTACGCGAAGTTCAAGAACATCCGCATCGTCAACCTGAGCCTGGGCGCCGACTCCACCGAGTCCCACGTCACCGACCCGCTGGCCCGCGCCGTGCGCAGCGCCGTGGCCCAGGGCCTGGTGGTGGTGGTGGCGGCCGGCAACTACGGGCTCAACGCCGCCGGCCAGGAAACCTACGGCACCATCACCTCGCCGGGCCACGAGCCGAGCGTCATCACCGTCGGTTCGGTGAACCTCAAGGGCACGCTCAGCCGCACCGACGACGTCGTCAACCGCTTCAGCTCGCGCGGCCCGACGCGCGGCGCCTGGGTCGACGCCGCCGGCGTGCGCCGCATCGACAACCTGCTCAAGCCCGACCTCGTGGCCCCCGGCAACCGCATCGTCGCCGCGCTGGGCGAAGACACGGCCGCCGTCGGCGGCGCCTGGAACCAGCTCGCCGCGCGCTACCCCGACCTGGCCAAGGTCAGCGGCATGCCCCAGTCGCAGGACCAGGCGCTGATGTCGCTGTCGGGCACCTCGGTGGCCGCGCCCGTGGTGGCCGGTGCCGTGGCGCTGATGCTGGAGGCCAACGCCGGCCTCACGCCGCCGATGGTCAAGGCCATCCTGCAGTACACGGCGCAGGTGCTGCCCAACGCCAGCCTCGTGCAGCAAGGTGCCGGCGCGCTGAACGTGGACGGCGCCGTGCGCCTGGCCGCGGCCATTCGCAACGACATGACGCAGCGCCTGGCCAGCGGCAGCATCCCCACGGGCGACACGCTGCTGTGGTGGAGCGGCGCCACGCTGCCGGCACCCAGCTCGGTGATCAACGGCCAGACCGTGCCCTGGGGCCGGCTCGTCTTCGCCGGCGGCAACCGCGTGCTCACCGGCGAAGCGCTCTTCACGAAGTGGCAGGCCTGGTACGACCCGCGCGTGCAGTGGGTGCGCGGCAAGGTCAGCAAGCTCAACACGGCCTGGTGGCCCAACACCGGCAACACCTTCCCGATGGCCGTTACGGCCAGCCCGGCACCCAACCTCAACCTGGTCACGCCGGGTGTCGTGTCGATGGTGGAACTGGCCGGCGCCTCGTCGCTGCGAGCCGGCACGGGCGTGTTCATGCCGTCGGCCAGGCTGTCGTCGTGGGTCTCCAGCGGCAGGCCCCTGGGCCAGGGGCTCATCCTCAGCGAGGGCCTGATCCTGAGCGAGGGGCTCATCCTGAGCGAAGGGCTCATCCTCAGTGAAGGCTTGATCCTCAGCGAGGGCCTGATCCTCAGCGAAGGCCTGATCCTGAGCGAAGGGCTCATCCTCAGCGAAGCCGGCCGCACGAACCCGACGAATCCGCGCGAAAAGGCACTGGCGGCGGGCGAGCCCTGAAGCGGCGGCGGCGCGCGCCTCAAGCCGCAGCGTCGAAGGCCGAAAGCCAAGGCACGAAACCGGAGGATCGCCCCCGATGATGCCCCCATCCGGCAGCGCTTCGCCGCCGGTGCCCCTGCCTGCGCTGCATCGCCTGCATGCCGCGCTGATGCCCGACTACAACCGCCAGGCCACGGTCTACTGGTGGTCGGTGGTCGTGCTCGGCCTGGCGACGCTGCTGGCCTCGGTGGCCACGCTGTCGCAGCAGCCGGCTGCGGTGTGGCTGCAGGTGGCCGCCGGTGCGGGCATCGCCATGCTCGCCGGCTTCTTCCCGGTGCGCATTCCGCGCTCGACCAACTCCTTCGCGGCCGGCGAGATCTTCATCTTCCTGCTGCTGCTGGTGCACGGCCCGGCGGCGGCTGCGCTGGCGGCGGCGGGCGAAGGCGCGGTCGGCGCGCTGCGCACGTCGCGACGCTGGACCAGCCGCATCGCCACGCCGGCCATGGCGGCGCTGGCGATGTACGCCTCGGGCCAGGTGATGGATGCCGTGCTGGACCGCCTGTCCAGCAACGCCGGCGTGCTGGTCGTCGCCACCATGGGATTCGCGCTGGCGTACTTCGTCGTCAACACGCTGCTCATCTCGGCCGTGCCGCGCCTGAAGCGTGGCGAGCGCCTGCAGTGGGCCGACCTCTTCGGCATGTTCGGCTGGATCGGCATCGCCTATGCCGGCAGCGCGGCCGTGGCGTCGCTGCTGTTCCTGACCTACCGCACCTCGGGCATCGGCGTGCTGATGGCCATGGTGCCGCTGCTGGCCATGCTGCTGGCCACGCTGCATTACTTTTTCCGCCAGCAGGAAGCTGCCGAGGCCGTGCGCCAGGCCAGTGCCGAAGCCCGCGAGCGCGAGGCCGAACTGGCCGCCCGCCACGTGTGCGAGCTGGAGGCCAGCGAACGCCGCTTCCACAGCGCCTTCACGCACGCCAGCATCGGCATGGCGCTCCTGGGTTTCGAGGGCCGCATCCTGCAGGCCAATCCGGCCTTGCGCACGCTGCTGGGCCGCGCCGGCGACGAACTGCTGCAGATGCGCTTCCAGGACGTGGTGCTGGCCGAGGACCGCCCGCGCCTGGAAGAGCAGCTGGGCCTGGTCAGCGGCCACGAGTTCGAGGGCTTCGCCACCGAACTGCGCTGCGTCGGGGCCTGCGGCGAGCCCGTGTGGGTGGCGGCGCACTGCAGTTTCTTCAGCGAGCCGGGCGCGAGCTCGCCGTGTCTCATCCTGCAGCTGCAGGACATCACCGCGCGCCGCAAGGCCGAGGAGGGCCTGCACCACATCGCCTTCCACGACGCGCTCACCGGCCTGCCCAACCGCCGCCGCTTCCACGAGCACCTGGCGCACGCCGTCGAGGCCGCCTGTGCCCACCCCGGCGACGCGGCCCAGGCCTACGCGGTGATGTTCCTGGACTTCGACCGCTTCAAGCTGATCAACGACAGCCTGGGCCACAGCGCCGGCGACGAGTTCCTGGTGCAGGTGTCGCGGCGCATCCAGGGCTGCCTGCGCCCGCAGGACGTGGTGGCACGCCTGGGCGGCGACGAGTTCGCGGTGCTGGTGCGCGAGCTGGAACACGAACGCGCCGCCGTGGCGCTGGCCGAGCGGCTGATGGAAGCGATGCGCAAGCCCTTCCTCGTGGCCGACACCGAGCTGATGACCAGCGCCAGCATCGGCATCACCTTCAGCGCGTTGGGCTATGCCAGCCCCGAGGACGTGCTGCGCGACGCCGACACCGCCATGTACAAGGCCAAGGGTGCGGGCAAGGCGCGCTACGCGCTCTTCGACGCCAGCCTGCACACCGAGGTGGCCAACCGCCTGCGTCTGGAAGGCGATCTGCGCCGCGCCATCGACGAAGGACGGCTGAAGGTGGCCTACCAGCCGGTGCACGAACTCGGCGACGGCCGCCTGGCGGGCTTCGAGGCCCTGGTGCGCTGGCAGCACCCGGTGGACGGCACCATCAGCCCCGGCGACTTCCTGCCCATCGCCGAGGAGGCCGGGCTCATGCTGCGCGTCACCGACTTCGTGATGCACTGCGCCTGCCGCCAGCTGCGCGAGTGGCAGCAGAGCGCACCCGAGCATGCGCGGCTGACGATGAACGTCAACGTCTCGGGCCATGACATCGCGCACCCGGCCTTCGTGGCGCGCGTGACGCGGGCCCTGGTGGAGGCGGGACTGCAGCCGGCGCAGCTGTGCATCGAGCTCACCGAGAACATCCTGATGTCGCGCCTGGAAGGCGCACTGCCGGTGCTGCGCGAACTGCGCAAGCTGGGCGTGCAGCTGGCCATCGACGACTTCGGCACCGGTTACTCCAGCCTGTCGCACCTGTCGACGCTGCCCATCGACTGCCTGAAGATCGACCGCAGCTTCGTCAGCCGGCTCGAAACCAGCACCAACGAGGCGGCCGTGGTGCGTTCCATCATCCTGCTCGGCAGTTCGCTGGGCAAGGACGTGGTGGCCGAGGGCATCGAGACCCCCGGCCAACTGGCACTTCTGCGCGGAATGGGCTGCCGCCTGGGCCAAGGCTTCCTTCTGGCGCGCCCGCTCGCGTCACAAGACGTATCCTCCCTGCTGACACGGCGCGACGCGCCCTGGCCGGCCCTCCCGGCTGACCGGCCGGAGGCCGCCAACCGGGCCGTGCTGCACTGAGGATCTCGGAAATTGGAGCAGGCGCCCCCTAGCGCGCCGGCCTCGGCCCCGTGGACACGGCGGCTGCATGCCGCGCTGATGCCGGACTACACGCCGCAGGCCGCCGCCTACTGGTGGCTGGCCGTCGCGGCGGGCGCCGCCGTGCTGGCCTGGAGCCTGGCCTGGCTGGTTGCCCAGCCCTGGCCGGTGTGGTTGCAGGTCGGGGCCGCGCTGGCGCTGTCGGTGGGCTCCGGGCTCTTCCCCATCCGCGTGCCGGGCACCAAGCAGTCCTTTGCGGTGGGCGAGATCTTCGTCTTCCTGGTGCTGCTGGCGCTGGGGCCGCAGGCCGCCGTGCTGGCGGCGGCCGGCGAGACGGCGCTGGGCGCCTTCCGCACGAGCAAGCGGCTCACCAGCCGGCTGCTCACGCCGGCCGTCACCGCGCTGGCCCTGGGCAGCACGGGCTGGGTGCTGCACGGCGCGCTGGCGGCGATGAAGGCCGCGGGCCTGGACGGCGCGGCCTGGCTGATGGCCGCGACCATGGTGTTCGCCGCCGCCTATTTCGTCATCAACGCCGTGATGCTGTCGGGCGTGCTGCGCCTGAAGCGCGGCGAGGCCTTCTTCCAGGCCGCCGACCTCGTCGTGCTGTACCGCTGGGTGGCCTTGTCCTATGCCGGCAGCGGCTCGGTGGCGGCGCTGCTGTTCATCACCTGGCAGGCGCAGGGCGCCGCGGTGCTGGGCGTGATGGTGCCGCTGCTGGCCATGCTGCTGGTGACGCTGCACTTCTACTTCCGCCAGCAGGAGGCCGGCGAAGCCCTGCGCGAGGCCGGTGCCGCGGCCGCAGCGCGCGAAGCGGCGATGGCGCAGCAGGCCACCGAGATGGCCGAGCGCCACCTGCGCGAGCTGCAGGCCAGCGAGCGCCGCTTCCACAGCGCCTTCACGCACGCCAGCATCGGCATGGCGCTGCTGGCCTTCGACGGCCGCATCCTGCAGGTCAACCCGGCGCTGGGCGCGCTGCTGGGGCGGCCCGAGGAAGCGCTGCGCGGCCAGAAGTTCCAGGATTTCGTCGCCGCCGTGGACCGCCTGGCGCTGGAGCAGCAGCTGGGCCTGGCCGACGGGCAGGAATTCGAAGGCTTCACGCGTGAACTGCGCTGCCCGCATGCCGACGGCAGCACGCTGTGGCTGTCCTTGCACTGCAGCTTCTTCACCGAACCGCACGCCGAGGAGCCCTGCCTCATCCTGCAGGCCCAGGACGTGACGGCGCGCCGCACCGCCGAGGCCGGCCTGCAGCACCTGGCCTTCCACGACCCGCTGACCGGCCTGCCCAACCGCCGCCGCTTCATGGAATGCCTGGTGGGGGCGCTGTCGCGCGCCAAGGCCGACCCCGGCCACACCTGGGCCGTGATGTTCATCGACTTCGACCGCTTCAAGCTCGTCAACGACAGCCTGGGTCACCATGTCGGCGACCAGCTGCTGCTGCAGATGGCGCGCCGCATCCAGGAGAAGCTGCGCCCCAGCGACGTCGTCGCGCGCCTGGGCGGTGACGAGTTCGCGCTGCTGGTGTCGGACATCACCCACGAACGCGATGCCGTCGTGCTGGCCGAACGCCTGATGGAAGCCATGCGCCGCCCCTTCGTGCTGGGCGACGTCGAACTGATCGCCAGCGCCAGCATCGGCATCACCTTCAGCGCCATCGGCTACGACAGCGCCGACGCCGTGCTGCGCGATGCCGACACCGCCATGTACAAGGCCAAGGCGGCCGGCAAGGCGCGCTACGCGCTCTTCGACAACGGCCTGCACACGGCCGTGTCGGAACGGCTGCGGCTGGAAGGCGAGCTGCGCTCGGCCATCGACAAGGGCCAGCTGACCGTGGTCTACCAGCCGATGTTCAGCCTGCAGGCCGGCCGCCCCGGCGAGCCCGCGCGGCGCCGGTTGCACGGCTTCGAGGCGCTGGTGCGTTGGCAGCACCCGCAGGAGGGCACGCTGGTGCCGGCCGAGTTCCTGCCCATCGCCGAGGAAAGCGGCTTGATGCTGCAGCTGTCGGACTTCGTCCTGCACTGCGCCTGCCTGCAGCTGCGGCAGTGGCAGCAGTCCGACCCGTCCCTGGCCGAGTTGACGATGAGCATCAACCTCTCGGCGCACGACATCGCGCATCCGGCGCTGGTGGCGCGCGTCAGCCGCGCCATCGTCGAGGCCGGCCTGCGCCCCGAGCACCTGACGCTGGAGATCACCGAGAACATCCTGATGTCCAACCTGGAGGGCGCCTTGGGCACGCTGGACGAACTGCGCCGCCTGGGCGTGCACCTGGCGGTGGACGACTTCGGCACCGGCTACTCCAGCCTGTCGCACCTGTCGCGCCTGCCCATCGACAGCCTGAAGATCGACCGCAGCTTCGTGCGCGACCTGCAGCGCGGCAGCCCGGAGTCGGCCGTGGTCAGCGCCATCATCCAGCTCGGCGACACGCTGAGCAAGCGCGTGGTGGCCGAGGGCATCGAGACCGAGGCGCAGATGGTGCAGCTGCACGACCTGGGCTGCGGCTACGGGCAGGGCTTCCACCTGGCGTCGCCGCTCAGCGAGCAGGCCGCCGGTGAGTGGCTGCGCGCCCGCCAGGGGCCCTTGCACTGAAGGCGGCTACACCGGCAGCACGCTGGTGTGCTTGACCTCTTCCATCACGGCGTAGGTGCGCGTCTCGCGCACGCCGGGCAGCGTCCAGATCACGCTGCCGATGAACTGCCGGTAGGCCGCCATGTCGGCCACGCGTGTCTTCAGCAGGTAATCGAAGCCACCGGCCACCAGGTGCGCTTCCAGGATCTCGGGGCGCACCTGCACGGCGGCCTTGAAGCTGTCCATCACGTCGTGCACGGTGCGGTCGAGCAGGATCTCCACGAACACCAGCAGCCCCTGGCCCAGCCTGGCCGGGTTCAGTTTCGCCTCGTAGCCCAGGATGTAGCCGTCGCGGTGCAGCCGCCGCACGCGTTCCAGCACGGCGGTGGGCGACAGGTGCACGGCCTCGGCCAGCTTCAGGTTGCTGATGCGGCCGTCGGCCTGCAGCACGCGCAGGATGCGGCGGT
>CAZBUU010000163.1:0-9286 GCA_964495125.1 uncultured Rubrivivax sp. | reverse complement strand
CGCCAACCGCGTGAGCATCGTCACCACCAGCAACTTCCACCCTGACGGCCTGTACCCCAACGGCCTGCACCGCGACCGCATCCTGCCGGCCATCGAGCTGCTCAAGCAGAAGATGGAGGTCGTCAACGTCGATGCCGGCACCGACTACCGTCAGCTCACGCTGGCGCGCATCGACATGCTGCACACACCGCTGGGCGAAGCCGCCGACGCGGCGATGGCGCGTGCCTTCGACCAGCTGGCCGAAGCGCGCGACGAGCCGCCGGTGCTGCACATCGAACACCGCGAACTGCGTGCGCTGCGCCGCGCCGGCGGCGTGGTGTGGTTCGACTTCAAGACGCTGTGCGGCGGCCCGCGCTCGCAGAACGACTACCTGGAGATCGCCTCGCGCTTCCACACGCTGCTGCTCAGCAACGTGCCGCAGATGCCGCCGCGCCTGGCCAGCGAAGCGCGGCGCTTCACCTGGCTGGTGGACGTGCTGTACGACCGCCGCGTGAAGCTGGTGCTGTCCACCGCCGTGCCCCCTGAACAGCTGTACACGGAAGGCCCGCTGGCTCACGAGTTCCCGCGCACCGTCTCGCGGCTGCATGAGATGCAGTCCAGCGAATTCCTCGCGCTGGCGCGGCGGGACGTCGACACTTCGCTGACATGAGCCCGGTGCGCTTCATGCTGGCCCTGCTGGGGCTGATGCTCGGCACCGGGGTGGTGGGCGCCGAGCTCGCGCCCGAACTGCGCACCGAGCGTCAGCGCCTCGCCGTCGAGCGCAAGCGCCTGGAAGCGGCCTTTGCGGAGGAGGAGGCGCGCTGCCAAGGTCGCTTCGCCGTCACGGCCTGCATGGACGACGTGCGCCAGAGACGTCGGGCGGCGCTGGAATCGCCCCGTGCCCGTGAACTGGAGATCGATGACATCGAGCGGCGCCAGCGGGCGGCCGAGCGCCGCGAAGCCGTCGACGAGAAGCAGAGGCGGGCCGCTGAACGACCCGTGCTGCCATCCTCGGCCGCCTCGGCCGCCCGGCCGGCGGTGGCAGCGGCCCCGCTGGCTTCGGCGCCCCGGGCCGTGCGCGAACCGCCATCGGCCGACGAGGCACGGCAGCGCGCGATCGACGCAAGGCAACGTCAGAACGAGTTCCGCGCGCGGCAAGAGCGCATCGAGGCCCGCCAGGCGCAGCGAGCAGGTCGGGGTCAGCGGGCCGCGCCGCTGCCGGTACCGGCCAGCGCGGCCGGCGCCGGTCAGCCGTGAGGCGCTTGCGCGCCGCGGCTCAGCGCAGCGGGTCGATGCGTGCCAGCGCCAGCGAGAGGTTGTCGCCGGAGCCGCGGGCGCGCTGACGCGCCTTGCCGATCAGCATTTCGCCCGCCTCACGCGGGGGCAGGGCGTGCAGGATGGCGCCGATCTCCTTCGGCGTGAAGTAGTGCCACAGGCCATCGCTGCAGGCCAGCAGGCTGTCGCCGTAGTCCAGGCGGTCGATGTGCCACAGCGCGATGGGCGGGTCGGCGTGCGTGCCCAGGCAGCCTGTGAGCAGGTTCGATTGCGGGTGCGTGTTGGCGGCTTCTTCGCTGATCTTGCCTTCGTCGATGAGCCGCTGCACGAAGGAATGGTCCACCGTGCGGCGCATCATCTCGGCGCCGCGGAAGTGATAGACGCGCGAATCGCCAGCATGGACGATGTCGCATTCGAGCGAGGGCGAGACGGTGAACGCGGCCACCGTGCTGTGCGGCTCTTCTTCCGAGGTGATGGCCGTCAGCTTGATCATCAGGTGCGACTCCTGCACCAGTTGCTTCAGCATGTCGGCGGCGTCGTCGTGGCCCGGCATGTAGCGCTCGAAGATCTGGCGGGCGGTCAGCAGCACCTGGTCGGCCGCCTTGCGGCCGCCGCTCTTGCCGCCCATGCCGTCGGCCACCACGGCAAGCACCGAGCCCTGGATCTTGGGGTGGGTGATGATCTCCACCTGGTCCTGCTGGTAGGCACGGTCGCCCCGGTGCAGACCCGTGGCGGCGCTGAATCGAAAAGAAGCAGGGGCCGGCATGGGCGGAATATAAACTCCGTTACAGCCCCTCCCTGTGCCGCAATGGACGAGAACCTGCATTCCCCGCAGCGCCGCCTCATCGAGTTGCGCATGGAACACGCCGATCTGGACGATCTCATCGACCGCAACGTGCTCGACAAGCCCACCGACGAGCTGACGCTGCGTCGCCTGAAGAAGCGCCGCCTGCTGCTGCGTGACCAGATCACGCGGCTTGAAAGCGAGCTCGATCCCCCTGAACCCGCGTGAGCGGCACCCTCGTCGATGCCGTGGCTCGCGCCTTCGCGGCCGATGGTGCGCTGGCCCGCGCCGAACCCGGCTTCAGCCCGCGCCCGCAGCAGGACGAACTGGCCGAGCACATTGCGCTGGCGCTGGAGGACCGCGCAGCGCTCGTGGCCGAAGCCGGCACCGGCGTCGGAAAGACCTTTGCCTACCTCGTGCCGCTGCTGCTGTCGGGCCGTCGCGCGCTGGTCAGCACGGCCACCAAGAGCCTGCAAGACCAGCTCTTCCTGCGCGACCTGCCGCGCCTGGCCGAAGCGCTGAAGCTGCCCGTGCAGCTGGCGCTGCTGAAAGGCCGCGCCAGCTACCTGTGCCGCTGGCGGCTGTTGCAGGCCCAGACCAGCGGCCAACTGCCTGACCGTTTCGCCGTGCGAGCCCTGAACCGCGTGGCGCTGTGGGCGCAGGCCACGCGCAGCGGCGACCTGGCCGAGGTGGAAGGCCTGGACGAGCGTTCGCCGGTGATCCCGCTGGTCACCAGCACGCGCGACAACTGCCTGGGCACCGAGTGTCCCGAGCACCGCAACTGCCACGTCATGCAGGCGCGGCGCGACGCCATGGCGGCCGACCTGGTGGTCGTCAACCACCACCTGTTCTTCGCTGATCTGGCGTTGCGCGACAGTGGCGTGGCCGAACTGCTGCCGACCGTGGACGCCGCCGTCTTCGACGAGGCTCACCAGCTGGTGGAAGCCGGCGTGCAGTTCCTCGGCACCACGCTGGCCACGGGGCAGGCGCTGGACCTGGCGCGCGACCTGCTGGCCGCCGGCCTGCAGCACGCGCGTGGGCTGCAGCCCTGGGCGGAGCTGCAGTCGGGACTGGAAATCGCCACGCGCGAGCTGCGCCTGGCGGCGGCCGGCTCGCTTCGCGAAGTGCGCGGCATGCTCAAGCTGCGCTGGGACGAGCGCGCCGACGAACTGCCCGGTCCCCTGGGCAGCCTGGGCACGGCGGCCCGCGCCGCTGCCGAAGCGGCCACGGCCGTGGCCGAGGCCGCACCCGAGTTTCCCAAGCTCGCGCAGCGGGCCGCCACGCTGGCGCTGCTGGCCGAGCGCTTCATGGCCGACGCCGAGGATGGGCGCGTGCGCTGGATCGACCTCGGTCCGCAGCAGGCGCGCCTGGTGGAGTCGCCGCTGGACATCCGGGAGATGCTCACGCAGCAGCGCGCGCTGTCGCCCAAGACCTGGGTCTTCACCTCGGCGACGCTGGGCGACGACGACGCGCTCAGCTGGTTCACCTCCAGCACCGGGCTGGAGGATGCCCGATGCCTGCGCGTGGGCAGCCCCTTCGACTATCCAGCCCATGCCCGCGTCTGGGTGCCTGCCGGGCTGCCCTTGCCCAACGCGGCGGGCCACCCGGCGGCCGTGGGGCGGCTGGCAGCGCGATGTGCCGTGGCCCTGGGCGGGCGGACCTTCGTGCTGACGACGACGCTGCGCGTGCTGCCCGTGGTGGCCGAGGCCCTGCGCGAGCAGGCCGCGGTCCTGGGCCAGGAACTGACGGTGCTGGTGCAGGGCAGCGAGCCGCGGCGCGCGCTGCTGGCGCGCTACAGGGATGGCCGCGGCTGCGTGCTGGTGGGCTCGCAAAGCTTCTGGGAGGGCATCGACATCCCCGGCGACGCGCTGCAGTGCGTGCTGATCGACAAGCTGCCCTTCCCGCCGCCCAATGACCCGCTGGTGGAAGCCCGCGTGCGTCAGCTCCGGGCCGAGGGGCGCAATCCGTTCGAGGCCTACTTCGTGGCCGAAGCGGCGGTGTCGCTGAAGCAGGGCGCCGGGCGGCTGATCCGCACGGAGACCGACCGCGGCCTGCTGGTCGTCTGCGACCCACGCGTGCGGCAGATGGCCTATGGCCGCCGGCTGCTGGCGGCCTTGCCCCCGATGGGCGTGCTGACCGAGGAGGCCGAGGCGCTGGACTGGTTGGCGATGCTCGCCGACGCGCACTGAGCCCGCGTCAGCGCACAGGGCCTACCAGGGGCGCCACCAGGGCTTGTTGCGGTCGAGCGCGCCGCCGCTGAGGTAGCTGCTGGACGGGAAGTTGGTGCGCAGCACGCGTTCGGCATCGGCGCGCAGCTGGGGCAGCTCCAGCTTCTCGTAGCTCTGCACCAGGATGTAAAGCGCTTCTTCCACGGCCGGCGTCTGCTGGAACTCGGCCACCGCCTGCTGCGCCCGCGTGGCGGCGGCCACGTAGGCGCCGCGCCGCAGGTAGTAGCGCGCCACGTGCACTTCGTAGTTGGCCAGCAGGTTGACGACGAAGTTCATGCGCTGCTTCGCGTCGGGCGTGTAGCGCGAGTTCGGGAACTGGTCGACGAGCTGCTTGAAGGCCTGGTAGGAGTCGCGGGCGGCCTTCTGGTCGCGCTCGGACAGGTCTTGCCCGAACCACGAGCCGAGCAGTCCCAGGTTCTCGCTGAAGTTGAGCACGCCGCGGAGGTAGAGCGCGTAGTCCAGCGCCGGGCTCGAGGGGTTGAGCTTGATGAAGCGCTCGATCGCCGTGAGGCCGGCCGCCCGCTCGCCCATCTTCCAGTTCAGCCAGGCCATGTCCAGCAGGGCCTGCTGACCCATCAGCGAGCCGGCGGCCAGGCCTTCCACGCGTTCCAGCGTCTTGAGCGCGCGCTCGAAGCTGCCGGACTCCATGTCTTCCTTGGCGTCCTTGTACAGGCGCTCCGCGGTAGCATTCGCCGACTCATCCACCGGCGGCGAACTGCAGCCGGCCATCACGAGCGCCAGCAGGCACGTCACGCACAGCGCGGCCGTGCGCGAGAGCAGGGAAACGGTCATCGGGAATGGTGCCGGCATCAACAGAAGGCGCGGATTATAGGGAGCCCCCCGCGGGCGAAGACGACGAGGCCGACGCCGCGGGCGCCTTCGACGGCCCGTTCGAAATGCGCAGCGGCCGCATCGGCACCGCCCAGCATGGCGAGCGCCTGGACAAGGCGCTCGTGGCCCTGGCGCCCGAGTTCTCTCGCAGCCACTTGCAGCACCTGCTGGATCAGGGCCATGTGCAGCTCGACGGCCGCCGCGCCGACACGGCCTCGCGGCGCGTGCGCGCCGGCCAATCGCTGCAGCTGGAACTGGTGCCCACTGACGAGAGCCGCGCCTTTCGCCCGCAGGCCATGGCGCTGTCCATCCTGTTCGAGGACGAGGACCTGCTGGTGCTGGACAAGCCGGCGGGCCTGGTCGTGCATCCTGCGCCGGGCCACTGGTCGGGCACCCTGCTCAACGGTCTGCTGGCGCATCACGCCGCCGCGGCCACGCTGCCGCGCGCCGGCATCGTCCACCGGCTGGACAAGGACACCTCCGGCGTCATGATGGTCGGCAAGAGCTTGCCTGCGGTCACGGCGTTGGTGCGCGACATCGCTGCACGCGACGTGCATCGCCGCTACCTCGCCCTGGTCGAAGGCCGCCTGGCCGAGCGGCAGTTCACGGTGGAGGCGCCGATCGGCCGCGACCCGGCCTCGCGCATCCGCATGGCCGTGGTGGCGGGCGGTCGACCATCGCGGACCGACGTCGAGCGGCGGGGCGAGCGCGACGGGATCAGTGCCGTCAGCTGCACGCTGCACACCGGCCGCACGCACCAGATCCGCGTTCATCTGGCGCACACCGGCCACCCGCTGGTGGCCGATGCGCTGTACGGCGGCAAGCCCGCGCTGGGCCTGTCGCGGCAGGCCCTGCATGCCACCGAACTGCGGCTGGCGCATCCGGTGGGCCGGCAGCCGCTGGCCTTCGACTGCCCGCCGCCGGCCGACTTCGAGAAGGCCTGGCGGCAGGTCGCGGCCCGCTGAAAGCCGCGTCGGCCCAGGGGCGTTACACTACGGTCCGATCGCAGCGCCCGCGTTGGCCCCCTTCGCCGCGCGCCCGCCCGACACCCGGTCCCGTCCCGGCCTGCGGCTCCGCCGCCCCGGGTCCCCTCCGCGCCAGGCACCGTTTGCCGCGCGGCCCCCGATGTCCCGAATGAACTTGCATGGCCCCGCCCAGGCGGCGCCGTACCCACAGCCCAGGCCATGAACACCGCTGAGGCCAAACGCATCCTCGAAACCGCGCTCATCTGCGCGAATTCGCCGATGCCCCTGAACGAGATGCGTGCCCTGTTCGACGGCGAACTCGGGGCCGATTCGCTGCGTCGCCTGCTCGACGAACTGGTCCGGGACTGGGGCGACCGCGGCGTCGAACTGGTGGCGCTGGCCAGCGGCTGGCGCTTCCAGAGCCGCCCCGAGATCCGCCCCTACCTGGACCGCCTGCACCCCGAGAAGCCCCCGAAGTACTCGCGCGCGGCGATGGAGACGCTGGCCATCGTGGCCTACCGTCAGCCGGTGACGCGGGGCGACATCGAGGACATCCGCGGCGTCACCGTCAGCAGCCAGATCGTCAAGCAACTGGAAGACCGGGGCTGGATCGAAGCCATCGGCTACCGCGAAGCGCCCGGTCGCCCGGCCCTTTATGCGACGACGAAGCAGTTCCTCGACGACCTGGGCCTGGCCAGCCTGGACCAGTTGCCGCTCATCGACAGCGGCGACGGCAGCCGCGGGGCCGAGGCCCTGGCCGCGCTGGAGCAGGCGCCGTCGCTGATCGAGGCCCCGCAAGCCTCGTTGCCGCTCGAACCGCCCCACGACGAGGACCTGTCTCTCGAACCCGTGGCCGCGCTGTCCCCGGCGGATACCGAACCCTCCGAAGAGCCCGCGCCGCCCCCGGCGGACGCGGCCCCGGCGCCTGAGAGCGCCGACCCCCTTCCTCCCACCGACACCCCCGCATGAACGAAACCGACCTCGACCCGCCCGTGCCCGCCGCCGAGCCTGGCGGCGAGGCAGCGCCGGACAAGCCCAAGCGCCGCCGCGCGCCGCGCAAGACCGCCGTGGCGGCGGAGCCTGCGGCGCCGATGTCGGCCGCCGACTTCCCGGCGCCTTCGCAAGAGGACGTGTTCGCCAGGCCCAAGGCGGCCCCGGCCGAAGTGGTCGCGCCGCCCGTGCCCGCCGCAGCCGGTCCGCAGGCCGAAGGCGATGCTTCCGAAGCCGCGCCGACCGAGGGTGGTGAGCGCGCCGGCGCAGAAGGCGTCGATGGCAAACCGTCCAGCCGGCGCAGCCGCAACCGCAGGCGCGGCCGACGTGGCGGCGAGCGTGGGCGCGATGGCGCCGAGGCTCGCGAAGGTGTGCCGCCAGCCCCGGTGGCCGAGGAACTGTTTGCCCAGGTGGTGTCCGGCGCCTTCGACGCTGAGTTGCCCGAGACCGCTGAAGAACCCGCGCCCGAACTGCCGGCTGAAGAGCCCGCTGCGCCCACCGAAGCCGAAGCGGCAGCGCCGTCCGAGGTCAACACCGAGGACACTCCCGATGCCGGCGCAGCGCCTCCCGCCGAGGCCGGCCCGGCCCGCCGCGTGCTCGCGCCGGAGGCCGATGCGCCCAAGCTGCACAAGGTGCTGGCTCAGTCCGGCGTCGGATCGCGTCGCGACCTGGAACAGATGATTGCCGAGCAGCGAGTCACGGTGAACGGCGAGGTGGCGCATGTCGGCCAGCGCGTCTCGTTCGGTGACCGCATCGCCATCGACGGCAAGCCCGTGCGCGTGCGCATCGCGCCGCCGCCGCCGCGCGTGCTGGCCTACCACAAGCCGGCCGGCGAAGTGGTGTCGCACGACGACCCGCAGCAACGCCCCACCGTGTTCCGCAGGCTGCCGCGCCTGCAGCAGGGCAAGTGGCAGTCGGTGGGCCGCCTGGACATCAACACCGAAGGTCTGCTGCTGTTCACCACATCGGGCGAACTGGCCAATCAGCTGATGCATCCGCGCTTCGGCGTCGAGCGTGAATACGCCGTGCGCTCGCTGGGCATGCTGGGCGAGGAAGCCAAGCAGAAGCTGCTGGAAGGCGTGGAGATCGACGGCCAGCGCTGCGGCTTCAAGAGCATCGCCGACGGCGGCGGCGAGGGGGCCAACCACTGGTACCGCTGCGTCATCACCGAAGGCCGCAACCGCGAGGTGCGCAAGCTCTTCGAAGCCGTGGGTCACGCCGTCAGCCGGCTCATCCGCATCCGCTACGGCAGCGTCGTGCTGCCGCGTGGCCTGAAACGCGGTGTCTGGGTCGACCTGGACGAGCATGATCTGCGCAACCTGCGCCGCCTGGCCAGCGGGCCGCGCCCGGAGCCGCGCGAGCAGGGCGAAGCGCGCGGCCCGCGCGAAGCAGCCGAAGGCGATGCCAAGGGCCGCGGCCGCAACCGTCGCGGCAAGCGCCGGCCCGACGAGGCCGACCGTGGACCGCGTCTGCCGCAGGAGATGCGCGAACCGCGGCCGCCACGCGAAGCGCGTGAACCGCGCGAGCCCAAGCAGCCGCGTGACCCGCGTCTGCCGCGCGAGCCCAAGCCGCGCCGCGAACTGGATGAAGACGGCTTCATCCCGAACCCGCTGCAGCAGACCTACGACAAGCGCGCCATCCAGCAGGAACGCCGCTCCAATGCCCGTGACCTGCCCGAGGACGGCCCGATCCCGAACCCGCTGCAGCAGACCTACGACAAGCGCGCCGTGCAGCGCGACCGCCAGCCGCAACGCGAGATTCCCGAGGACGGCCCGATTCCGAACCCGTTGCAGCAGACCTTCGACCGACGCTTCGCTGGCGGTGGAGGTGGCTCACCCGGCTTGCCGGGTCAGGGCAAGCGCCGCGGCAAGAAAGGCGGTGCGGGTGGTGGCGGCCAGGCCGGAGACCCGGCCCGCATCCCCGATCCCCTGAAGACGGCCGTGGGCTACATCGGCGCCGACGCCTTCCTGCGCAAGGGCAAGGGAGGCGGCGGACGTGGCGGCAAGCGGCCGGGCGGTGGCGGTGGTGGTGGCGGCGGTGGCGGTGGCAACCGGGGCGGCAATCGCGGCCGCGGCGGACCGCCCAGGGGCTAGCGCCCCGCAGCCTTGCCACATTCGCAGGCTACAATCAAAAGCTTTGCCAAGTAGTTGATTCAGGAGAACTTTTCATCATGGCGGTTGAACGCACCCTGTCCATCATCAAGCCCGACGCCGTGGCCAAGAACGTCATCGGCC
>CAZBUU010000162.1:0-9337 GCA_964495125.1 uncultured Rubrivivax sp. | reverse complement strand
GGGTCGTAGTACCTCTGCTGCATATAAACCAGCCCCGTCCCCCCATCGTTCACATGCCCCGTGAACCCCACCCCCTCAGGGTTCACCCCGCCCGCCGTCGCCCCATACGGCTCATACCGCGTCCGGCTCTGCACCACGCCCTGTGCATTCGTGTTCGCCACCGGGCTGCCCAGCGCATCGGTCAGCGGCCAGCTGGTGGCTTCGGCGCCGAGGTGGTCGCGCCGCTTCTCGGCGATGAGGCGGTCACCCAGGTACACATAGCGCGTGTTGCCTTTCACGCTGTGCCAGCTGATCAGCAGCTTCCCTGAAGCGCCGTAGGCCATCAGTTCACTGGAGCCGTCGGCATAGCCGATCCACGTACGCCGGCCATGGCCGTCGTAGCTGTAGTTCGCCTTGCCCGGCGCGTGCCACAGGCGGTTGCCGATGTCGAAGACGAAGCGCTGCTGGTCGCGTCGCACCACGTTGCCGCGCGGGTCGTAGTCGAGGCTGAAGTTCTGGCTGCCCGACACACCGGACAAGCGGTTGGCGCTGTGGTGGTGCGTCAGCGTGCGGCCGCTGGCCACGCTGCGCACGATGTTGTCCAACGCGTCGTAGTCGTACTCGGCCTGGCCGAAGTTGCCGTTGGCCGCCGTGCTGGCACGGCGCAGCCGGTCCAGCCCGTCGTACCAGGTCATCGATCGGCTGTGCGTCGGCTCCACCTGGTCCTGGATGGCGGTGACGTTGCCGTTCTCGTCGTAGGTGTACTGGTCGTCCACCAAGGCGCGGCCCTGCGCGTCGACATAGCGCCAGCTCTGCGGCAGGCCCCGGGGCGTGGGCGCCATGCTGTAGCTGATGCCGTTGGCCAGCGTGTAGCCGGCCAGCGCGCCGCTGGGGTGGTAGCGGACGTCGGCCGCGTAGCCTGACACCTCGCGCGGCTCACCCAGCGCATTGGGGCTGTACTGGATCTCGCCGAAGGGGTCGACGAAGCCGCGGACATGCCCCAGCGCGTTGTAGAGGCGGGTGAACTTCCAGCCCTGCTCGCCGGACTCCCAGTTCTGCAGCAGCTGCTCGCGCTCCAGCAACCGGCGCTGGTTGTAGCGGTACTTCCAGGTGCTGCCGTTGGACTGCAGGGTCTCCAGCAGGCCGTCCGGGGTGTAGGTGCGGTTGACGCCGGGGTAGCCGTCTCCGTAGCGCGTGTCCCTGAGCCGGTTGCGCAGGTCGTAGGTGAAGCTCACCTTCGCGGTTTCCGGCACCGACGCGAAATCGCAGGTCTCGGCGGTGGACAGGTTCGTGCCCGCCGCGCGCCAACTGAGGTTGCCCGCGGCGTCGAGGAACTGGAAGGTCGCCCCGGTCTCGGGTTCAATGGTCTTGCACAGCCGCTGGTCGGCGCCGTAGACATAGCGGCGCGTCACGCCCACGTTACCGCCCCAGCGCATCATCGCGGTGGGTTTGCCCAGCTGGTCTCGTTCGATGCTGAGCGTCACGCCGTCCGGCATGAAGGCGGCGCGCAGCGTGTCCTCGCTCGGGCTGTCGAAAGCCTGGAAGGCGTGCGTCGTGGCGAAACGGCGCGGGTTGGTGCTGCGGCGCAGGAAGCCGTCCAGGTATTCGGTGGTGCTGACCAGCACGCCCCTCTCGCTGTCCTGCTCGGCGCGCACAGGGCGGCCCAGCGGGTCGGTCCAGCGGCGGGTGCCCTGCACCTGGGCGCCGACGTCCGGGACCTCGCCGTCACGCCTGGGGTAGCTTTCGAACACCATCCTTTGAAGCGGGTCGTAGCGCCGGATGACGGTGCGGCTGGTGCGCTCGGGGTCGTCGGCGTCCCGAGTACGCGTCATCACCGGGCGCCACATCGCGTCGAAGTAGCGCTCCGTCACCGCCGAGCCGGTGCTCACGCGCTGCCGCCAGTGGGTGCCTGCGAGGCCCACTTCGCCGGCGTCCACACGCTCGAAGCTCAGGGTGGTCGGCAGGTAGACAAGGCCGGGCTCGTGCGGCGGCTGGATGCTCTCCAGGCGCCCGGCGCCGTCGTAGCCGTAGAGCGTGCTCGTGCCCGCCGCGTTGCGCACCTCCCGGATGAGCCCCTGATCATCGACCTCAGCGTGCTCGCTCCTGCCATCGGCGTAGGTGACATCCCGCGCCAAGCCCAGCTTGTAGTTCTCGAAGCGTGTCACCTGCCCCAGGCCGTCGGCACGCTTCCAGAGATTCCCGTCCGGGTGGTACTCGAAAGTGCTGACCAGCCGTCCGAAGGAACGGCTCTCCTTGCGGTTCAGCGAATCGGCGTGGTAGGTGTGGGACTCGATCTCCATCGTCGGCGAACCACCCGGGCCGCTGAGCAGTTGCACAGCCTTCACGGCGCCCAGCACCCAGCGGTCACCGAAGGTCGGGTTGACCGCGCCCTGCGGATCGGGCAGGTCGGCGAACACCGTGCGTTCGCTGCGGGACTCGGGCAGGGAACTGAAGCGCGTCACGTCGACGGGGCGCGCCAGGCGGTCGAAGGCATCGGCGCGCCAAGTGAAGGTCACGCCCTGCTGCGTGATGACGCGGCGTTCTTCCGGTACATGGCGCGTGGACAGGTCGCCCTGCACCCGCAGTTGGATGCTCTGGCCGATCTGCGCCGGATAAGGCCCGGCCGCGGGTGACCGGTAGCTGCGCTGTGTGACCCGCAGGGGTGGGGCTTCGCCGACGATGCCTTCCTCCACCTTCAGCAGCTGACCTTCGTTGACCCGGAAGCGGTTGCCGAAGGTGTAGCGGGCCTTCGCGCCGTCCGGGCCGGTGACGCTGACCTCCTTGGTCTCGGCGCAGCCGCTGCACGGCGCGAAGCTTGCGTTGTGCGGCCCGTAGGCATAGGTCCACGTCATGCCGCCGGGTTGGGCAGCGAGCAGGTCGACCGCAGGCAGTCCGGCGCCGTAGATCGTCTTGCTGCGGATCGACAGCACGTCGCTGGCGAGCGGGTAGTAGGCCCAGCCGCTACCCTCGACGTCGTTGCCCCGGCACTGGCGCTCGACATGGGAGCGACCGTGCGTGATGGTCTGCATCCTGAAGTGGGCGCCCGCGCCCGATGGGTGCGTCATCCAGCCGGTGCCCCCCGGGCCTGCCTCCATCGTCAGGTTGGAGACCGCGTCGCAAGACCCCCCGAGGCTGGGCGCGGGGCCAGGGGCGCCCAATTGCGACATGTCCATGGCCCAGGCGCCGCCGCCGGGCACGGTGACGCTGGTGAGCGACTTGCCATAGGGCGCGTGGTCGGCATAGCCGTAGCGCCACTCGCGCGACCCGTCGCTGATGCGCGATACCCGATGGTGGGCCGGCTCGGCCGCATCGGCGTCGTACTCGAAGCTCAGTTCTCGCCGGGCACCCGAAGTCCGGTCGACGCTGAGGATCTTCTTCAATCGCCAGGGTATGGCCGCGTCCCATTCGTAGGAGACGAGGTTGCCGAAGCGGTCGAGCACCTCCGTGGGCAGGATCCACACTTCCTGGCGCTTGAGCAGCACCGTGGCGTTGTAGGCGCCCGGGTCCTCGCCGGTCGGCCGCTGCGGCGGCGTCCCGTAGGCCTTCTCGATCTGCGGGTAGGGGCGCGCGACCATCCAGTCGAATCGGTAGCGCGTGCCGTCGGGCGCCACCGCCGTGAAGCCTTCGCCGGCCCCGGCCTTCAGCGGCGTGCCGCAGTAGATCAGCCAGCGGTCCTTGGTGGTCAGCTTCGGCGCGGCCAGCGCCGTGCCGGTGGGTTGCACGCTGGCGAGTGTGGTGTCGGGCAGCAGCAGTTCCTGCGATCCGGCACCGGGCAGGTACAGGAAGCTGCCATGCCAGTACTCCTCCGGGTTGAAGGTGCCTTGCAGGCTCTGGCCGCGCACCTGTGGCGGTGGGCCGAAGCCGGTGCATCGCGCCGTGCTGGCACTCGCCTCGCCGGCGCCCACGCTCCAGCCCTTGGACTGCGAGAACACGCCGTGAAGCCGGGGTACCTCCAGGTCCCAGTCGCCGAAGTGCCCTGCCACACGCTGGGGCTGCCCGGTGACGAGCCGGCGCCCGGCCGCCACCGGCAGCGCGCTGTTGCCCGGCAGGCTGGCATCGGTGTGCACGAACTCCAGGGCGCCGTTGTAGAGGTTGACGCGGTCGCCCATCAGGTCATTGCCCAGGGCCGCGACGTTCTCGTCGGCGCGCATCAGCTTGCCGCCTTCGCTGTAGAAGGTCTCGGTTCGTTCACCCGGGCCGGCCTGGGCAGCCTGCACGGTCTGAACGGCCGACAGCTTCTGTCGGGCCTCGCCGGCCGGTGGCGGCGCCTCGCTGCCGCCGCAGCCGGCCAGTGCCGCGACGGCCACCGCCGCCGCGGCCCCGCACGAAACGGCCATGCGGCGGCCGCACCCAGGTGCCCTGAACTTCATCTTGATGTCCTCCCTGACCCTCAGCCGTGCGTGGCGCCCAGTTCACTTAGCGCGCCATCTGCACTGACAGCGGGGCGGAGCGTGAACGCCTTGATGGCCCCCATCAACCTGTGGGAAATCCCGATGTGCGCTCGGCCCGGGCGCGAGAACCTGGAGGGTTTTTCCTGGCGCCAGGCCCTTCCATGGGCGGCTCAAGTCCGGGAGTCGGCCCCCACCGCTCGCAACAGATCCGGCAAGGTCTTCCCCGCCTCGTCGCGAAACCTCTCGTCCAGCACCCCCAGCGTCTCGATGCGGTCGATGCGGAAGCTGCGCATGTCCTGCCTCAGTTCGCACCACGCGGCCAGCGTCCACACGGCGTCCCAGAACACGCAGGCCAGCGGTCGCAACCGGCGGTGGCTGCGTTCGCCCTTCAGGTCCACGTAGTCCACCACCACCACGCGCCGGTCCTCGATGGCGCCGCGCAGCCGCTGCAGGCGCTCGCGCGTGGCCGCGTCGGGGCCGGTGCTCAGTGCGAAGAGCAGCAGCCGCTCGGCCGCGGCGCGCGCGTCGGCCGGCAGCACGGCCAGGATCTTCGACAGCGCCATCTCGCCCTGTGCGGCCAGCGCCTCGTCCAGCCGCGGCTGCGCCAGCCGTACGGCGGCCACCAGCGCCTGCGCCTCCTCACGGGTGAACATCAGCGGCGGCAGGTCGAAGCCCGCCCGCATGCGGTAGCCCACGCCGGCCTCACCCTCCAGCGGCACGCCCTGCGCCTGCAGGTCGGCGATGTCGCGGTAGACGGTGCGCGTGGACACCTCCAGCCGCTGCGCCAGGTACTCGGCCGTGCTGAGGCGCCGGCCGCGCACGAGCTGGACGATCTGGAACAGGCGGTCGGCACGTCGCATGTCGGGATTCTGGCAGTGGGCCCCCCGCATTCGCCGGGGCTTGAAAGCGGCGCCGCGTGCGCCCAGATGACCGGGTGACGACCTTCTTCGCCCTCGCCTTTCTCGCCGTCGTGGCCGCAGCGGCCGCGGCCTGGCTGGTCGGGCCCTTCGCGCTGGCCACCTGGCGCCGCTCGCGCATCCGGCGCCAGCCCTTCCCCGCCGCCTGGCGCGAGGTGCTGCGCCGGCGCATGCCCGCTTTCGCGCGCCTGCCGGCCGACCTGCAGCTGCAGGTGAAGAAGCACATCCAGGTGCTGGTGGCCGAGAAGCCCTTCATCGGCTGCGCCGGCCAGGTGATCACCGACGAGGTGCGCGTGCTCGTCGCCGCGCAGGCCGCACTGCTGCTGCTGAACCGGCCGGCGGGCTACTTCCGCAACCTGCGGCAGGTGCTGGTCTACCCGGGCGCCTTCGTCGTCGAGCGCAGCCAGGGTGACGAGCTGGGCCTCACGCACGAGACACGCCGCGCGCTGTCGGGCGAGTCGTGGCAGCAGGGCCAGCTGCTGCTGAGCTGGGACGACGTGCTGGCCGGTGCGGCCGAGCCGAACGACGGCCACAACGTGGTGATCCACGAGTTCGCGCACCAGCTGGACCAGGAGCGCGGCCACGCCAACGGTTCGCCCTGGCTGGGCCGGCGCGACGGCTACGCGCGCTGGCAGCGCGTGCTGTCGGCCGAGTTCGCGGCGCTGAAGGACCAGCTGGCGCGCGGCGAGCTGCCGCCCGTCATCCACCCCTATGCGGCCACCAACCCGGCCGAGTTCTTCGCCGTGGTGAGCGAGCATTTCTTCGAGCAGCCGGCGGCGCTGGCGGCGGCGCACCCGGCACTGTTCGCCGAGTTCGCCCGTTGTTACCGCACCGACCCGCTGGCCTGGTGAGTGCCGCTGGTCAGCGCACTTTGGATGCGCTGAAGTGCGGGTTCTGGATGAGACCGAGGCGGTTGCCGAAGGGGTCGGCCACCGCCGCCACGAGGATGCCCTCGCCCACGTCGGCCACGGGTTCCAGGGGTGTCGCGCCCAGCGCCAGCAGCTGCGCCAGCGCGGCTTCGATGTCGGCCACGCCCCACAGCGGCTGCGGGCCGGTGGTGGCGGGCGTGGCGTCGGGCAGCAGGCCCAGCTCGAAACCGCCGACCTCGAAGCCGACATAGAAGGGCTGGTCGAAGTAGGGTGCCACGCCTAGCACCTGGGTGTACCAGGCCTTGGCGCGCGCCAGGTCGGGGGCGGGATAGAGCGCGGTGCGCAGGCCGAGCAGCATGGGGGTCTCCTCTCGTCGGGGGCTGTTGCGTTGAAGGCTGCATGCTGCACCCGCCCTGCTGACAACGCGGCGTCAGCAGCCCTGGCCGTGCGCGGCCCGGGCCGCGCCACCAGAATCCCGACCCCATGAACACCGGCTTCAAGGGCAACAAGGCCGCCCTGCCCAGCAAGCCCTGCGCAGCCTGCGGCCGGGCCATGGCGTGGCGCAAGGCCTGGGCGAAGAACTGGGACTCGGTTCGTTTCTGTTCCGACGCCTGCCGCCGCGCCAAGGGCCGCACCCCCCGTGGCTGAAGCGCTGCGCCACCTCGTCCTGGTGCTGGGCGACCAGCTGGACCGTGGCTCCAGCGCCTTCGACGGCTTCGATCCCACGCGTGACCGCGTCTGGATGTGCGAGGCCGCCGAGGAAGCCACGCATGTGTGGTGCAGCCAGCAACGCCTGGTGCTGTTCCTCAGCGCCATGCGCCACTTCGCGCAGGCGCTGCGCGACGAAGGCCTGCCGCTGGAATACACGGAAGGGCCATCGCTCGGCCAGGCCCTGGCCGACACGCTGGCCCGTGGCCCCGTGGCCCGCGTGGTGGCCACCGAGCCGGGCGACTTCCGCGTGCGCCGGCAACTGGAGGCGGCGGCGCACGAGGCCGGCGTCGACATCGACTGGCGCGAAGACCGCCACTTCCTCTGCAGCGTGTCCGGGTTCGCCGCCCACGCCCGCGGCCGCCGCCAGCTGCGCATGGAGTTCTTCTACCGCGAGATGCGCCGCCGGCACGGCGTGCTGATGGTGGTGGGCGAACCCGCCGGCGGCCAATGGAACTACGACGCCGACAACCGCGAGGGCTTCGGCCCGCAAGGCCCGGGCTTCCTGCCGGCGCCGCTGCGCTTCGAGCCCGACGCGATGACCCGGGAAGTCATCGCCCAGGTGCAGGCACGCTTTGCGTCGCACCCGGGCAGCGTCGCCCTCTTCGGCTGGCCCGTGACCCGTGCCCAGGCGCTGCAGGCCCTGGCCGACTTCATCGAACACCGGCTGCCCGACTTCGGCCGCTGGCAGGACGCGATGTGGGAAGGCGAGCCTTGGCTCTACCACGCGCAACTGGCCTCGTCGCTCAACCTCAAGCTGCTGAACCCGCGCGAAGTCATCGCCGCGGCCGAAGCCGCCTGGCAGTCGGGCCGCGTGCCGCTGCCAGCGGCCGAGGGCTTCATCCGCCAGATCCTGGGCTGGCGCGAGTACGTGCGGGGCATCTACGCCACGCGCATGCCCGCCTACGGCGAACTCAATGCGCTGGATGCCCAGGAAGACCTGCCCGCCTGGTACTGGACGGGCGAGGTGCCCATGCGCTGCCTGCGCGACGCCATCGGCCAGACGCTGCGCCACGGCTACGCGCACCACATCCAGCGCCTGATGGTGACCGGGCTTTACGCGCTGCTGCTGGGCGTGAAACCCCGGCAAGTGCATGGCTGGTATCTCAGCGTGTATGTCGATGCCGTGGAATGGGTGGAATTGCCCAACACCCTGGGCATGAGCCAATTCGCCGATGGCGGCCTGATGGCCAGCAAACCCTATGCGGCCACCGGCCGCTACATCGAACGCATGAGCGACCATTGCCGCGGCTGCCCTTTCGATCCGGTCCAGCGCACCGGCCCCCGGGCCTGCCCATTCACCACCTTGTACTGGGCCTTTCTGTTGCGCCACGAAACCCGGTTCGCGTCGCATCCGCGCATGGCCTTGCAGGTGAAGAACCTGGCACGGCTGGACGCCGCCGAACGTGCGGCGATTCAACGGCGCGCTCATGCCGTGCAATTGGGCCGTTGGGATGCCGCGTGAATTGGTTTTACGTTTCGTCAATATCCCGTCGAAACTCGAATCTCATTTCGGGTCCATAATCCGCGCCCACCGGACGGGGCATTCGAATTCCCAACGCCCCGCACAAGAAGCCGGAATGCAGCCATCAGGCTTTTGTTTTCCAGGGAGTTTCCCCTTCTTTTGAACACCATGACCAAGACCTACGCGCAGATCGTCAAGCAAATCGAATCCCTGAAAGACGAAGCCGACAAACTCCGCCGCAAGGAAGTGGAAGGCGTCATCGGCCGCATCCGCGAAGCGATCACCGTGTACGGCCTCACCGCTGCCGACCTGGGCCTGGGCACCGCCAAGGCCCCCAAGGCCGTCAAGGCCCCCGCCGCGAAGAAGCGCGGCCGCAAGGCCGCCAAGGGTGCCGCCGTCGCCAAGTACCGCAACGAAGCCGGCCAGACCTGGGTGGGCCGCGGCAAGCGTCCGCAATGGCTGCGCGACGCGCTGGCCGGCGGCAAGACGCTGGCCGACTTCGCCGTCAAGTAAGCCGGGTTCAGCGCGCGGTGGCCTGGCGCACCGCGTGCTCCCAGTGCGCCATGCGCGCGGCCGCCTCCGCGCGTGAGCCCTGCGGTTCGAAACGCCGCTCCTCGCGCCACAGGGCGGCCAGTTCCCGCGTGTCCTTCCACACGCCCGTGGCCAGGCCCGCCAGGTAGGCGGCGCCCAGCGCCGTGGTCTCGGTGACCTGCGGGCGTACCACAGGAATGCCCAGCAGGTCGGCCTGGAACTGCATCAGCAGGTCGTTCACGCAGGCGCCGCCATCCACGCGCAGTTCGCGCGGCGTTTCGCCCCCGGCGGCCTGCGCATCGCGCGCCATGGCCTGCAGCAGTGCGGCGCTCTGGAAGGCGATGCTCTCGATGGCCGCGCGCGCGATGTGCGCCACCGTGCTGCCCCGCGTGAGGCCGACGATGGCGCCGCGGGCGTCCGCGTTCCAGTAGGGCGCGCCCAGGCCGGTGAAGGCCGGCACGAACATCACGCCGCCGG
>CAZBUU010000161.1:0-9367 GCA_964495125.1 uncultured Rubrivivax sp. | reverse complement strand
TCGACGGCATCGCCTTCCAGACCAACATCCTGGCGCTGAACGCCGCGGTGGAAGCGGCGCGCGCCGGCGAGCAGGGCCGCGGCTTCGCCGTCGTCGCCAGCGAAGTGCGCAGCCTGGCGCAGCGCAGCGCCGCCGCTGCGCGCGAGATCAAGGGCCTCATCGGCGCCAGCGTCGAGCGCGTGGAGGCCGGCTCGCAGCTGGTGGCCAGCGCCGGCAGCACCATGAACGACATCGTGGCCAGCGTGCAGCGCGTGGCCGACATCGTGGGCGAGATCAGCACCGCCGCCGCCGACCAGAGCCAGGGCATCGGCCAGGTCAACGGCGCCGTCAGCGACCTCGACCGCATGACCCAGCAGAACGCCGCGCTCGTCGAGCAGAGCGCCGCCGCCGCCGAATCACTGAGGGAGCAGGCGACGACGCTCACGTCACTGGTCGCCAGGTTCCGCCTGCAAGCCGCCTGAGCGGCTCCACCCCTTCACAAGGCCCCCTTCCGTGAACCTCAACGCCAACGACAGGATCGTGCTCATCGCGATTGCCGCGATCTACGCCGCAGCAGTGGGCTACGGCACGGCCAACGGTCTGCCGGCGCTGCCGCTGGTGGTGGGCGGCGCGCTGATGGCCGCCGCACTGGCGACGGCAGCCGCAGGCCGTGGCGGCATGCTCAGCCAGACCGGACTGCCCGTGTTGGGCATGGCCATGGTCGGCCTGCTGATCCACGCGGCGCGCGGCCACAATGAGGCCCACTTCGCCGTCTTCGCCTTCCTGGCCTGCACCGTGGTGTACCGCCACTGGGGTGCGGTGGTGGCGGGCGCGGCAGCCATCGCCGTGCACCACCTGAGCTTCAACTACATGCAGGAGTGGGCCTGGGGGCCGATCTGCTTCACCCAGCCCGGCCTGGGCCTGGTGATCGAACACGCGATCTACGTGATCGTCGAGTCGGCCATGCTGGTGCTGCTGGCGCAGCGCGCGCGGGCCGACTTCGAAGCCGGCCACGAGCTGGCCCAGGTGGCCGAGCAGCTGTGCGCGGCCGACGGCACGGTGAACTTCGCCGCCGCCCGCATCGACGCACGACACCCGACCACGCGGCAGCTGCAGATGGCGTTGGCCCAGGTGGAAACGGCCGTGGCCGAGGTGCGCCGGAGCGCGGAATCCATCGGCAACGCCACACAGGAGATCGCCTCGGGAAATGCCGACTTGAGCAGCCGCACCGAGCAGGCGGCCAGTTCGCTGCAACAGACCGCGAGTTCGATGGAGCAGCTCACCGGCACCGTGCGCAGCACCGCCGAGGCGGCGGGCCAGGCGCGCAGTCTGGCCGATACCGCCAGTGAAGTGGCACGCCGTGGCGGTGCCGCCGTGGGCGAGGTGGTGGCCACCATGGCACAGATCGACGAAAGTTCGCGGCGCATCGCAGACATCGTCGGCACCATCGACGGCATCGCTTTCCAGACCAACATCCTGGCGCTCAACGCTGCCGTGGAAGCGGCGCGGGCCGGCGAGCACGGCCGCGGCTTCGCGGTGGTGGCGGCAGAGGTACGCACGCTGTCGCAGCGCAGCGCGGCCGCTGCGCGCGAGATCAAGACACTCATCGGCACCAGCGTCGAACGCGTCGAGGCGGGCTCGCAGCTCGTGGCCCGCGCCGGCAGCACCATGGGCGAGCTGGAGGGCAGCGTGCAGCGCGTGGCGCAGATGATCAGCGAGATCAGCACCGCCGCCGGCGAGCAGAGCGGCGGAATCGGTCAGGTCAACACGGCCGTGAGCGAGCTCGACCGCATGACCCAGCAGAACGCCGCCCTTGTCGAGCAGGGCTCGGCAGCAGCCGAATCCTTGCGTGAGCAGGCGACACGGCTGGTAGGCGCGGTCGAACGCTTCCGCCTGCAGGAGCGCCTGACATGAAGCACAACGACTTTCGAACCTGAAACCATGAAACTGAACCACCTCCCCATCGGCCGGCGCCTGGCGCTCGGCTTCGGCCTCGTCGGCCTGCTCACGGCCTTCGTCGTCGGCGTCCTCGTGATGAAGGTGGACGGCCTGAAACAGGCCAACGCCTCCCTGCTGTCGCTGCAACACCGCGTGGCCCTGGCCCTGGAATGGCGCGGCAACGTCGAACTCAACGTCAACCGCGCGATGGCGATCCTCAAGGCCGGCGGCAGCGTCGACGTGGAGGGCTACTTCGCGCCGCAGATGAAGACCACCAGCGAACGCATCACGACGCTGCAGAAGCAGCTCAGCGAGATGGTGGACAGCGACAAGGGCCGTGCCGTGCTGAAGACGATCGGCGAACGGCGCGACATCTACGTCAAGGCGCGTGCCGACGTGCTGGCCGCGCTGAAAGCCGGCCAGGCCGACGCGGCGCGCGCGCAGCTGGCCGAGAAGATGGACCCCGCGGTGGCCGCCTACCTGGGTGCCGTCGGCGAGATGGCGGCGTACCAGCAGCAGCGGGTGGATGAAGCCACCGCCGCCATCAGCACCGAAGCGCGACGCGCCGAAATCTGGGGCGCCTCGCTGCTCGCTTCGGCGCTGGCCATCGCCACGGTGTTCGCCGTCGGCATCACGCGCTCGATCACACGGCCGCTGCGCCAGACGGTGGATGTGGCCGAACGCGTGGCGGGCGGCGACCTCACCCAGGCCATCCACGCCGAAGGCCGCGACGAGGCGGCCGAGATGCTGACCGCGCTGCAGCACATGCAGACCGCGCTGCGGGAGATGGTCAGCCAGGTCGCCACCGGCAGCGACAGCATCGGCACCGCCAGCGCGGAGATCGCCACCGGCAACCAGGACCTCTCGGCACGCACCGAGCAGACCTCATCGAACCTTCAGCAGGCGGCCAGTTCGCTGGAGCAACTCACCGGCACCGTGTCGCAGACCGCCGACAGCGCGCGCACCGCCAACCAGCTGGCCGCCTCGGCCAGCGACGCCGCGGCCCGAGGTGGCGAGGTGGTGGCGCAGGTGGTGGCGACGATGGAAGAGATCAACACCGCCAGCCGCCGCATCGCCGACATCATCGGCACCATCGACGGCATCGCCTTCCAGACCAACATCCTGGCGCTCAACGCCGCGGTGGAGGCCGCGCGGGCCGGCGAGCAGGGCCGCGGCTTCGCCGTGGTGGCCAGCGAGGTGCGCAGCCTGGCGCAGCGCAGCGCCGCCGCCGCACGCGAGATCAAGAGCCTCATCCAGGCCAGCGTCGAGAAGGTCGAAGCCGGCGCCAAGCAGGTGCACGACGCCGGCGCAGCCATGGACGACATCGTCGGCGGCGTGCGCCGCGTGACCGACGTCATCGGCGAGATCAGCGCCGCCACCACCGAGCAGAGTTCCGGCCTGCGCCAGGTGAACGAAGCCGTGGCCGGGCTGGACCAGATGACGCAGCAGAACGCCGCGCTGGTGGAAGAGAGCGCCGCCGCGGCCGAGAGCCTGCGCGAGCAGGCCGCGCGACTGGCCAGCGCCATGTCGCGCTTCCGCCTCGGCGCCGAAGCTGCACCGCTGGCCCGCGCCGCCGTGCAGCAGGCGCGCAGCCGCGCCCCGGCGCCGCCCGCCCCGCCCACCCCGCCGGCACCGCCGGCACCGCCAGCGCCACGGCCCGTGGTCGCCGGCGCCGACGACTGGGCGAGTTTCTGAGTTCCCCCGCCCCCGCATCACTCCAGGACGCACACCCATGCTCCAGCACCTCACGACCCGCCAGCGCCTGCTGCTGGCCATCGGGCTCATCGCCACCGGACAGGCCGTCGCCGTCGCCGGCCCGGCCGTCGGCCTCGGCGCCGTCACGGCCGCCGGGCTGGGCATCGCCTGCGCCGGGCTGGCGGTGGTGACGCTGCTGGTGAATGCCTCGATGGTGCAGGCCTTCATCGTCAACTTCACGCAGCACGTGCAGCGCCTGTCGCAAGGTGACCTGACGCACGACATCCACGGCCACGGCGGCAGCCGCGACATCGCCGCGATGATGGACGCGCTGCAGGCGCTGCAGGTTTCGCTGCGCCACACGCTGGGCTCCATCCGCAGCGGCGCCGACGGCGTGACGCTGGCCGCCCAGGAGATCGCCCAGGGCAACACCGACCTGTCCGTGCGCACCGAGCAGACGGCGTCGAACCTTCAGCACGCGGCCAGCTCGATGTCGCGCCTGACGCAGACGGTCAACCAGACGGCCGACTCGGCCCGCACCGCCAACCAGCTGGCCAGTTCGGCCAGCGAGGTGGCCGCGCGCGGCGGCAGCGTCGTCTCGCAGGTGGTCTCCACGATGGAGGAGATCAACCACAGCAGCAAGAAGATCGCCGACATCATCGGCACCATCGACGGCATCGCCTTCCAGACCAACATCCTGGCGCTCAACGCCGCCGTCGAAGCGGCGCGGGCCGGCGAACAGGGCCGCGGCTTCGCCGTGGTGGCCGGCGAGGTGCGCAGCCTGGCGCAGCGCAGCGCCGAGGCCGCGCGCGAGATCAAGAGCCTGATCGGCAGCAGCGTCGAGAAGGTGGAGAGCGGCTCGCGCCTGGTGCAGGACGCCGGCAACACGATGGGCGAGATCGTCGCCAGCGTGCAGCGCGTGACCGACATCATCGGCGAGATCAGCGCCGCCGCCGCCGAGCAGAGCAGCGGCATCGGCCAGGTCAACACCGCGGTGACGCAGCTCGACGCCATGACGCAGCAGAACGCCGCGTTGGTGGAACAGAGCGCCGCAGCCGCCGAGTCGCTGAAGGACCAGTCGCGCCAGCTGGCCGGCGTGCTGGCGGCGTTCAGCATCGGCAGCGGCGCAGCGACCGCGCCCAAGGCCGTGGCGCAACGCGTCATCGGGCAGGCGGCCCAAGGCGCCGCCACCACGAGGACGAAGGCCCCGGCCAAGCCGGCCGCCAAGCCGGCGAAGGTGGTTCACGCCGACAAGCCGGCCCCGAAGGCCGCAGCGACGCCCGCCCCGGCCACCACGGCGCACGACGCCGACTGGGAAACTTTCTGATCCTGCCTCAAGACGGCGCCCGCGCCGGCCGATAAACCAGAGAAGCACCAACGCCCCAAGGAACCGACATGGAAATGATCGCCGAAGCCTCCCACGTAGCGCGTCACGAAGCCGCACGTGTCGCCGCGGCCGGCGCTGCCGGCGTGGCCGCCAGCCGCACCTCGCAAGGGGGCGAATTCCTGACCTTCCGCCTGGGCGCGGAGGAGTACGGCATCGACATCCTGCGCGTGCAGGAGATCCGCTCCTACGAGCAGCCGACCCGCATCGCCAACGCGCCGCAGTTCATCAAGGGCGTGGTCAACCTGCGCGGCGTGATCGTCCCCATCATCGACCTGCGCCTGAAGCTGGGCTGCGACACCGCCGACTACAACACCTTCACGGTGGTCGTCGTGCTGAACGTCAAGGGCCGCGTCGTCGGCGCGGTGGTGGACTCCGTGTCCGACGTGCTGGAACTGCAGAAAGAGCAGATCAAGCCCTCGCCCGAGATGAACTCCAGCGTCGACGCCTCGTTCATCACCGGCATCGGCACCGTGAAGACGGGCCAGGGCGAGAACGAGAGCGAGCGCATGCTGATCCTGATGGACATCGAAGGTCTGATGTCCAGCGCGGACATGGGCCTGATCTCCTGAGCGTCACACGGCGCCGGCCCGCCGGAGCGTTTCCAGCACCGGCCGGCGCAAGACCTCGCGCAGGCTCCACCAGCCTGCCGCCCACGCCAGCAGCGCGCCCATCGCCGTGCCGGCCAGCGGCACCCAGGGCGACGGGTTCCAGCTGAACTCGAAGGCGTAGCGCGCCAGCGCCCAGCCCACGGCCACCGCCGCGCCCGAGGCCAGCAGCCCGGCCAGCGCGCCCATGCCCAGCAGTTCGGTGCGCTGCACCTGCGCCAGCAGGCGGCCGCCGGCACCCAGCGCGCGCATGATGGCGAACTCGCGCGCCCGCGCCTCGCTGGTGGCGCTGATGGCCGCGAACAGCACCACCAGCCCGGTGAGCAGCGTGAAGCCGAACAGGAACTCCACCGCGCGCACCACCTGGTCCAGCACCTGCTGCACCTGCGCGATGGTGGCCGAGACATCGATGCTGGTGATGTTCGGGAAGTCGCGGCTGAGGGTGTTGTCGAAGCCCGGCAGGGCCGGCGCCTTGAAGGCGCTGATGAAGGTGCGCGGCAGCTCGGCCATCTCGGCGCGCGGGAACAGCACGAAAAAGTTCACGCGCATCGAGCCCCAGTCCACCTTGCGCAGCGAGGTGATGCGGCCTTCCTGGACGACCCCGGCCATGTCGAAGCGCAGCGTGTCGCCCAGCTTCAGGTTCAGCTCGCGCGCCAGGCCCTCTTCCACCGACAGGCCGTCGGCCTCGCCGCTCGTCCAGCGCCCGCCCACCAGTTCGTTGTGGCGCGGCAGTTCGGCGGCGTGGCTCAGGTTGAACTCGCGCTCCACCAGCCGGCTGGCGCGGCCGCCGCCGAAGCTGTCGGGCGTGACGGTGCGGCCGTTGATGGCCACCAGCCGGCCGCGGATCATCGGGTACCAGTCGAACTTCGCCACGCCGCCGTCGGCCAGGCGCTGGCGGAAGGCCGCGGCCTGCTCGGGCTGCACGTTGATGACGAAACGGTTGGGCGCATCGGGCGGGGTGGCCTGGCGCCAGCTGGTGATGAGGTCGGTGCGCAGCAGCACCAGCAGCACCAGCGCCAGCATGCCCACCGCCAGCGCCGACACCTGCAGCACGGCGAAGGCCGGCCGCGCGGCGATCTGTCGCGTGGCCAGCAGCAGCCAGCGCGGCGCGCGCGCTTCGGGCACCGCGCGGCGCAGCAGCATCACCGCCAGCCAGGCCAGCCCCGCGAACACCGCCACGGCCACCGCGAAGCCGCCCAGCGCGATGGCCCCCATGCGCGTGTCGGCCGAAAGGAACAGCAGCAGCGCGGCGAAGCCGCCCACGCCGGCCAGCAGCACGCCCAGCGACGAGGCCTTGAGCCCGCCCACGTCGCGCCGGATGACACGCAGCGGCGGCACGCGAGCCAGTTGCAGCACCGGCGGCAGGCCGAAGCCCAGCAGCAGCGACATGCCCACGCCCAGGCCCAGCACGGCCGGCCACGGGCCTGGTGGCGGCAGCGTGGCGTTCAGCAACCCGGCCAGCAGCAGCACGAATCCGAAGTGCACCGCCAGGCCCAGCAGCACGCCGGCCGCGCTGGCCAGCAGGCCGACGAAGGCGAACTCCAGCGTGTAGGCCGCGGCGATGCGCCGCTGCGACAGGCCCAGCACGCGCAGCATGGCGCAGTCGTCGAGGTGGCGGCTGGCGAAGTCGCGCGCCGCGATGGCCACCGCCACGGCGGCCAGCAGCGCCGCCAGCAGGGCCACCAGGTTCAGGAACTTCTCGGCGCGCTCCAGCGTCTGCTTCATCTCCGGGCGGCCGCTCTCGACGCTTTCCACGCGCAGCCCGCGCCAGCCCTGGACCTTGGCCTCGGCCTCCACCCAGCGCGTGAACTCGCGCACCCGGGCGTCGCCCCGTGCGCCGGCCAGCGCGGGCGGCGCCGCCACGGCCAGGCGCCAGCCCACGCGGCTGGCGGGCTGCACGAGGCCGGTGTCTTCCAGGTCGGCCTCGGCCAGCATGACGCGCGGCGCGAAGGTGGAGAAGCCGGTGCCGCGGTCGGGCTCGATGACGATGACACGCTCGATCAGCAGCGTGGCATCGCCCAGCAGCAGTTCGTCGCCCAGCTTCAGCCGCAGGGCGCTCAGCACGGCGGCGTCCACCCACACGGTGCCGGGCTTGGGCGAAGCCGCCGTGGTGACGACGGGGCCTTCGGCCGTGGCCTGCAACTTCAGCTGGCCGCGCAGCGGGTAGGCCTCGGTCACCGACTTCACGGCCACCAGGCGCGACTCGCCGCCCAGTTCGTCGGGCGCGCGCGCCATGCTGGGGAAGTTGGCGCTGCGCGCGGTGAGCAGGCCCATCGCACGCGCCTTGGCCTCCACGTCGGCCGGCGCCGGACGGTCGCTGCCGATCACGGCATCGCCGCCCAGCAGCTGGCGGGCGTCGCGCTGCAGGCCGCTGCTGAGGCGATCGGCGAAGAAACCCACGGCCGTGAGGGCCGCGACGGCCAGGGTCACGGCCACCGCCAGCAGGCGCAGTTCACCGGCGCGGAAGTCGCGCAAGGCCTGGCGCCAAGCCAGCAGATGGACAGGGGGCGGGGTGGCAACGGAGGGACTGGACATGCCGCGAAGGTAACCCATCGCCCCACCACGGCCGGGGCCGGTCCGCCGAAGGCCCCGCGCCGCCCCGGGACAGGGGTGCTGTTGCTAGGCTTGCGCCATGAAGATCCTCATCTGGCTCCTGGCCCTGCTCGTGATCGGCACCTGGACCCTGCTGGGCTGGGGCGCGCACGCCCTGCTCACCCACGGCCCGGCCTGGCTGGACGGGCTGCCCGACTGGGCTGCATCGCTGCCGGGCATCGGCGTGCTGGAGGCCTGGTGGCCCGACTGGCAGGCCGCGGCCGCCGCCGCGGCCACCGTGGTCGCCACGCTGACCGGCTGGCTGGGCACCGCCGGCAGCGTGCTGGTGTGGGCCGTCTGGGGCGTCGGCACGCTGCTCGTGCTGGCGCTGGCGGTTTTCCTGAGCTGGGCCGTGAAGCGCTTCGCGCCGCCGGCGGCCGCCGCCTGAAGCGGCGTCAGGCGAAAACGGCGTCCAGCTGCGCCGTCCAGCGCGCCTTCTGCTCGGCCGTGGCGAAGGCGGCCTCGAAGCTGTTCTTCGCCAGCATGTAGGCCTCGCGCGCACCCAGCTGCGGCAGGGCTTCGAAGGTCTCGACGAAGTTCTGGTTGATGTAGCCGCCGAAGTAGGCCGGGTCGTCGCTGTTGACCGTGGCGCACAGGCCCGCGGCCAGCAGCGCCGGCAGCGGGTGTTCGCCCATCGTCCTGTAGACGCACAGCTTGACGTTCGACAGCGGGCACACCGTCAGCGGCATGCGCATCGCGGCCAGCCGACGCACCAGTGCCGGGTCTTCGACGCAGCGCACGCCGTGGTCGATGCGCTCGACCTTCAGCACGTCCAGCGCGCTCTCGATGTAGGCCGGCGGCCCCTCCTCGCCCGCGTGCGCCACCACGTGCAGGCCGAGTTCGCGGCAGCGTGCGAACACGCGGGCGAACTTCTCCGGCGGGTGGCCTTTCTCGGCGCTGTCCAGCCCCACGCCGATGAAGTGTTCGCGGTACGGCAACGCCTGCTCCAGCGTGGCGAAGGCCGCCTCTTCGCTGAGGTGGCGCAGGAAGCACAGGATGAGCGCCGAACTCAGGCCCAGCTCGGCCTGCGCGCGGTCACAGGCACGCCGCAGGCCGCGGATGACGACGCCCATCTCCACGCCGCGCTCGGTGTGCGTCTGCGGGTCGAAGAACAGCTCGGCATGCACCACGTGGTCGGCCGCGGCGCGCTGGAAGTAGGCCCAGGCCATGT
>CAZBUU010000160.1:0-9389 GCA_964495125.1 uncultured Rubrivivax sp. | reverse complement strand
GACCTTCGCCAAGGCCCTGCGCGCCATCCTGCGCCAGGACCCGGACGTCATCATGGTCGGCGAGATCCGCGACTACGAAACCGCCAGCATCGCCATCCAGGCCAGCCTCACGGGCCACCTGGTGCTGGCCACCGTTCACACCAACGACGCGCCCAGCAGCGTCACCCGCCTCATCGACATGGGCGTGGAGCCCTTCCTGCTGTCCAGCAGCCTCTTGGGCGTGCTGGCGCAGCGCCTGGTGCGCAAGCTGTGCCCGCACTGCAAGCGCCAGGGCGAGGACGGCCACTGGCACCCGGTGGGCTGCGAGAAGTGCAGCATGACCGGCTACAAGGGCCGCACCGGCGTCTACGAGCTGATGACGGTGAGCCCGCAGGTCCAGGCGTTGATCCACGAGCGAGCGCCCGAGCAGCAGTTGGTGGCGGCGGCGCGCACGGCCGGGCTGTTGAGCATGCGCGAAGACGGCGAGCGCCTGGTGCGCGACGGCATCACGTCGCTGGAAGAAGTCATCCGGGTCACCCGCGACTGAGATGCCGGCCTACCGCTTCGAAGCCCTCGACGCCGCCGGAAAGAGCCAGAGCGGCCTGCTGGAGGCCGACAACGCCAAGGCCGCGCGCATGCAGTTGCGCGCGCGCGAACTGGTGCCGCTGGCCGTCACGCCGGTCACCATGGCGGCCAACGACGACACCGCGGCGCGCTTCACGCGGCGCGTGTTCTCTGCGCTGGGGCTGGCGGTGTGGACGCGGCAGCTGGCCGGGCTGGTGGGCTCGGGCCTGCCGCTGGAACGCGCGCTCACGGCGCTGGCGGACGAGGCCGAGAACCCGCGCCAGCGCGAACTGGTGGCGCACCTGAAGAGCGAAGTCAACGCCGGCAGTGCCTTCGCGCGCGCGCTGGCCACGGCGCCGCGCGAGTTCGACGATGTCTACCGCGCGGTGGTGGCGGCCGGCGAGCAGAGCGGCGCGCTCGGCCCCGTGCTGGAGCGGCTGGCCGACGATCTGGAGCAGCGCCAGGCGCTGCGTTCCAAGGTGGTGGGTGCCATGCTCTACCCGGCCATCGTGTCGCTGGTGGCGCTGGTCATCGTGATCATCCTCGTCACCTTCGTGGTGCCGCAGGTGGCCGGCGTGTTCTCCTCCTCCAAACGCGCGCTGCCGCTGCTGACGGTGATGCTGCTGGCCGTGAGCGGCTTCGTGCGGCAATGGGGCTGGGCGGTGGCGCTGCTGCTTGTGGCCGGCTTCACGGCGCTGGTGATGGCGCGCCGCAACGAGGCCTTCCGTGAACGGACCGATGCTGCCGTGCTGCGCCTGCCGCTGCTGGGCCGGCTGGCCCGCGGCTACAACGCGGCGCGCTTCGGCGGCACGCTGGCCATGCTGGCGGGCGCGGGCGTGCCCATCCTGAAGGCCCTGCAGGCGGCCGCGGAAACGCTGGGCAACCGTGCCATGCGCGCCGATGCGCTGGAAGCCCTGGTGCAGGTGCGCGAGGGCGCGCCGCTGGCCAGCGCGCTGGCGGGCAAGAAGCGCTTCCCCGGGCTGCTGGCGATGTTCGCCCGCCTGGGTGAGCAGACCGGGCAACTGCCCGAGATGCTGCTGCGCGCCAGCACGCAGATGTCGGCCGAGGTTCAGCGCCGCGCCATGGCGGCGGCGACGATTCTGGAGCCGCTGCTCATCGTGACGATGGGCGGCGTTGTGATGCTCATCATGCTGGCGGTGCTGATGCCCATCATCCAACTGAACACCTGGGTTCGTTGAGCCCCCCCAGCTCGCTGGGCGCTCGCTACCCCCGAGGGGGAGGCTCGGCCCGTGCCCGGGAAACCCGTGCACGGCCTCATGCTTGGTCCATCGCATCCACCGCCGCCGCCCCGCGACCCAGCAAGAGGCCGCGGAACCGGCTTTGCCGGGCCGCAGGCCGAGGCTCCCCCTCGGGGGGTAGCGAGCGTCAGCGAGCTGGGGGGCTCTCTTCCGGCGCTTTGGTGTGCTTGATGAAGATCTGCGCGGCGAGGATGCCGATCTCGTAGAGGATGACCATCGGGATGGCCAGCGACAGCTGCGAGATCACGTCCGGCGGCGTGACGATGGCCGCCACCACGAAGGCCACCACGATGAAGTAGCCGCGCCACTCGCGCAGTTGCTTGAGGCTGACGATGCCCGCGCGCGCCAGCACGATCACCGCCACCGGCACCTCGAAGGCCAGGCCGAAGACGATGAACAGCGTCAGCACGGTGCCGAAGTACTGCTCGATGTCAGGCGCCACGTTGATCGATGCCGAACTGACACCGACGATGAACTTGGTCAGCGCCGGGATGACGATGAAGTAGCAGAAGGCCACGCCGACGAAGAACAGCAGCGTGCTGGTGATGACCAGCGGCAGCACCAGCTTCTTCTCGTGCGAGTACAGGCCCGGCGCCACGAAGGCCCACAGCTGGTAGAGCACCACCGGCAAGGCCACGAGGAAGGCGCCCATGAGCGTCACCTTCAGGGGCACCAGGAAAGGCGAGAACACGTTGGTCGCGATGAGCTTCGTGCCCGGGGGCAGGTTGGCCGTCATCGGAGCGGCCAGAAGGTCATACAGATGCCCGATGCCCGGCCAGATGCACAGCACGGCGAACACGGCGGCGATGGCGGCGATCGCCTTGATCAGCCGGTCGCGAAGTTCGACGAGGTGGGAAACGAACGGCGCTTCGGTGCCGGCGAGTTCGTCCTGCGAATCGTTGCTCATCGGCCTGGTTTCATGCGCCCTTCGCGCCGGGTGGGCGGAACCGGGCCACTCGCGCGGCACCCGACAGGGCCTTGGTGCGGATGCCCGCGCGCTGCTTGAACCACTGCGGCGTGGACCCGCGCTTCAGGCGCCAGTTCTTCTTCGGGTGGCGGTAGCTCGGGGCCGGTGGGACGTAGGGCTCGGGCGCAGCGATGCTCGGGTCGGTGCTTTCGCTGCTGCCCCAGTCGGTCTGGAAGGCGGCGCTGGCGGAGTCGACCTCGCTGCGCACCGTGCTTTCCACGTCGCGCGCGGCGTCCTCGAACTGGGTCTTCATCTTCTTCAGGTCTTCCAGCTCGATGGAGCGGTTGACCTCGGCCTTCACGTCGGCCACGTAGCGCTGTGCCTTGCCGAAGAGGGCGCCCATGGTGCGCGCCACGCGCGGCAGCTTCTCGGGGCCGATGACGATCAGCGCCACGGCGCCGATGAGCGCGATCTTGTCGAAACCGAAGTCGATCATGCGTGCATGGCGTCAGGCCCCGAAGGCCTGCATCAGCCCTTGGTCTTCGCTTCGACGTCCACCGTGTTGGTGTCGGCGGCGCGCTTGGCGGCCGTCACCTGCTGCGCCGGCGGCGTGGCGGCCGAGGCTTCGGCGTCGGCCGTGTCGTTGGCGCCCTTGACACCGTCCTTGAAGCCCTTGACGGCGCCACCGAGGTCAGCGCCGATGTTGCGCAGCTTCTTCGTGCCGAACACGAGCACGACGACCAGCAGCACGATCAGCCAGTGCCAGATGCTCAAACCACCCATGATCCATCTCCTGCGGGAACTGAACCCGCGATTCTAAGTGGCGGGGCCATGCCCCTTTTCCACTTTCTCTGGTTGCTGCTTCAGCCCTTGGACCAAGGTCGCGGGCCGCCCATGACGTGCATGTGAAGGTGGTAGACCTCCTGGCCGCCGTCCGGCCCGGTGTTGATGACGGTTCGGAAGCCGTTGCCGACCCCCAGTTCCTTCATCAGTCGCGGGGCCAGCCCCAGCATGCGGCCCAGCAGCGCTTCGTGCTCGGGGCCCACATCGGCCAGGGTGGCGACGTGCTGCTTGGGGATCACCAGCACGTGCACGGGCGCCCAGGGGTGGATGTCGTGGAAGGCCAGGAGTTCGTCGTCCTCGTAGGCCTTCTTCGCCGGGATCTGCCCGGCGACGATCTTGCAGAAGATGCAGTTCGGATCGGCGCTCATTGCGGCATCGGGCGGTTCTGGTTCAGGTTCATCCAGCCGCGCACCACGCGGTAGAGGAACCAGATGGAGATCAGCGACCAGGCGATCCAGCCCGGCGCCACCAGCAGCAGCCACAGCGGCGCCGTCAGCAGGTACAGCACCGCGGCCCAGACGACGCTGCGGATGCGCCAGCCGAAGTGCGACTCCTGCCAGGTGCCGAGCGCATCGCCACGCTTGACGAGGTCGAGGATGAAGGCCACCAGCAGCAGCGCCACGCTGCCTTGCGCGCCTGGCAGCACCGCGCCGATGGCGACGATGGCGTGCAGCAGGTAGCTGACATGGCCGATGGTTTTCAGCGACGCGTCGCGGGCCACGTCGTCAACGACCTGGGTACTCATCCTGGCTCTCCTTGCGGCGCCTTTCGCCGTGCGAACTCTTCCAGTCCCGACAGGCCTTCCCGCCGTTCCAGTTCCGCCAGCACGTCTTCGGGTTTCAGCCCGAAGTGCGCCAGCGCCACCATCGTGTGGAACCACAGGTCGGCCACCTCGCCGACGATGCGTGCCGGGTCGCCGTCCTTGCCGGCCATGACGACCTCGGTCGCTTCCTCGCCGACCTTCTTCAAGATGGCGTCCGTGCCCTTGGAATACAAGCGCGCGACGTAGCTTTTTTCGGGGTCGCCGCCGGCGGCGGACTTGCGCGACTCCAGCACGGCAGCCAGTCGGGCGAGGGTGTCGTTGCTGCTCATCGGTAGATCGTCCCCGGGTCCTTCAGCACCGGCTCCACCGGCTGCCAGCGTTCGTCCTCCAGGCGCTGGAAGAAGCAGCTGTGGCGGCCCGTGTGGCAGGCGATGGATGGGTCGTGGCCGAGCTGCGTGACCTTCAACAGAACGACATCGTTGTCGCAGTCCAGCCGGATGTCATGCACCTGCTGCTGGTGGCCCGACTCCTCGCCCTTGCGCCACAGGCGCTGGCGCGAGCGGCTCCAGTAGACGGCGCGGCCCGAAGCCGCCGTCTCGGCCAGCGCCTCGCGGTTCATCCAGGCAAACATCAGCACGTCGCCGGTCGCGGCTTCCTGCGCTATCACCGGCACGAGGCCCTGCGCGTCCCAGGCAACGGTATCCAGCCAGTTCATGCCCGGCAGTCTAATGGGTGGGGCCGCAGAAGCCGCGCTCCTGGGCGAACCAGGCCAGCACCGGCACCGTGCCCGGCAACACCGGCGCCACCTGCACCGGCAGCGACTGCCAGGCCATGGCCTGCTGCTCGCGCATCTCGAAGGCGCCGGTCCAGTCGTAGACCTTGCAGAAGTGCAGCCGCACGCGCGCATGCGGGTAGTCCATCAGCTCGATCTTCCAGGGCAGAGCGGCGCCGATGGTGATGCCCAGTTCCTCGTGCAGTTCGCGGCGCAGCGCCTCTTCGACGGTTTCACCGGCTTCCAGCTTGCCGCCAGGGAATTCCCAGTAGCCAGCGTAGACCTTGCCTTCGGGCCGGCTGGTCAACAGGAAGTTGCCTTCGCCGTCGATGAGCACGCCCACCGCCACGTCCACCGGCGTGCGTTCTTCAGCCGCCATGCCGCCCCGCGTAGTCGCGCGCGAACTGCTGCGCCACGCGGCCGCTGCGGCTGCCACGCTCCAGCGCCCACACCAGGCACTCGGCGCGCGCTGCGATGATCGCCTCCTCGGCCACGCCGAAGCTGCGCAGCCACTGCGCGGCGATGGCCAGGTATTCGTCCTGCGTGAAGGGGTAGAAGCTGATCCACAGCCCGAATCGTTCGCTCAGCGATATCTTCTCCTCGATCACCTCGCCCGGGTGCACCTCGCCATCTTCCGTGTGCTGATAGCTGAGGTTCTCCTTCATGTACTCGGGCAGCAGGTGGCGGCGGTTGCTGGTGGCGTAGATCAGCAGGTTGTCGCTGGCCTGCGAGACGCTGCCGTCCAGCACGCTCTTCAGCGCCTTGTAGCCAGGCTCGCCTTCGTCGAAGCTGAGGTCGTCGCAGAAGACGATGAAGCGCTCGGGCCGCGACGCCACCAGGTCCACGAGATCAGGCAGGTCGACGAGGTCGGACTTGTCGACCTCGATCAGCCGCAGCCCCTGCGGCGCGAACTCGTTGAGCACCGCCTTGACCAGCGAACTCTTGCCGGTGCCCCGTGCACCCGTCATCAGCACGTTGTTGGCGCCCTTGCTGGCGACGAACTGCTCGGTGTTGCGCAGCAGGCGCGACTTCTGTCCATCCACCTCCTTCAGGTCCGACAGCCGGATCGTGGCCACGTGCCTCACCGGCTCCAGCAGCCCGGCGCTGCCGAAGCCCAGCGACCGGCGGCGGTAGCGGAAGGCGACGGAAGCGTTCCAGTCCGGCGCCGCTGGCGGATGCGGCAGCACGTTCTCCAGGCGCGCCAGCAGCGACTCGGCGCGCACCAGCAGGTGTTCGAAAGCGGCGTTCATGCAGGGAAGTGTAGGGGGCGGACCTCGTCGCCCGCGATGACGAAGACGCGGTCCCCAGGCCCGCGCGGCAGCACGTGCGTGCCGGTGAAGGCGCCGAAGGCCGGCAGCACGCCGACGGCCGTGCCGAGGTGGAAGCAGGGCAGGCGCAGGCGGTCGCGGGCGCGACCACCGATCACCGCCGCGGGGTGCACGTGGCCGGCCAGCACGTAGGCGCCGGCCACGGGATCGGGGTGGTGGGCCAGGGCCAGCGGGCCCAGGTGCAGCGGGCCGTCCAGGCATTGCACGTCCAGGCTCGCCGGCGGGTCGCCGGCGTGGTGGTCATGGTTGCCGCGCACCAGCGTCAGTTCCAGGTCGCGGTGGCTGTCGCGCCAGCGCGTGACGGCCGCCAGCGGGGCCGTGGCCTGCGCGCGTGCCGAATGCAGCAGGTCACCCAGGAAGACCACGCGCCGGGCGCCGCAGGCCGAGACGGCCTGGGACAGCCGCGCCAGCGTGTCATCGGTGGTGGCTTCGGGCACGGGCACACCCAGCCGCCGGAAGGACTGGGCCTTGCCGATGTGTGCGTCGGCCACCAGCAGGGTGCCGTACTCGGGCAGGTACAGCGCGCGCTGCGCCAGGAGCCGCAGCGGCGTGCCGGCGGCCTGGACCTCCAGCACCTGCGTCAGCTCGTGAGGCGGACCAGCGCGGCGTCCAGGTGCTCGGTAGGCAGCCGCTTGAAGCCCGAACGGGCGTAGCGGTGCAGGCGGCCGATCATCATCGTCACCAGCGCCGCGGCCAGGGCCTGGGCGTCCACCGTCGGCGTGCTGGATCCGGCGGCTTCCGCCGCGGCGCGCAGGCTCTGGCGCAACTGCGATTCGACACGGTCGAAGAACTGGTTCATGCGCACCGAGAGCCGTTCGTTCTCGAACACCAGCGCGTCGCCCACCATCACGCGCGTCATCCCCGGGTTCTTCTCGCCGAACTGCAGCAGCAGCGTGCAGATCTTCTGCGCCTGCACGGCGCCCGAGGGCTCGCGCTCGGTGACCTGGTTGACCAGCGTGAAGACGCTGCTCTCGATGAACTCGATGAGCCCTTCGAACATCTGCGCCTTGCTGGCGAAGTGGCGGTAGAGCGCGGCTTCGCTGACGTCCAGCCTGGCGGCCAGCGCCGCCGTGGTGATGCGTTCGGCGCCCGGCTGCTCCAGCATGCCAGCCAGGGTCTGCAGGATCTGCACGCGCCTTTCACCGGGCTTCGGACGCTTGCGCGCCGGTGGGGCTGCGGGCACCGGGGCCTCTTCGGCGGCGGCCACGGGCGCGGGGTCAGACAGGTCGGACATCGTGGCGTCGGGCGGGCGGCGGGAGAGGGCGGGAGGGGGCGCAAGGATTCTTGCACACGGTCCGTGGGGCCTTCGTTGCAGGTAAACACTGACCAACGGACGGCCGACCGGGCCGCCACGAACGTGGGGGGAGCCCTCCTCGGCGGGATGCGGGCGTGCCGGCGGCTTCCTAAGCTACCGGCATGCGACACGAACTCCACGACGGCATGCTGATCCTGGCCCCGGTCGTCATCGCGGTGACGGTGGCGCTGGGCGACCCCTGGCTGGCGGCCCAGCGCTCGGGCGAAACGGCCGGCCGCGACGAGCAGACCCTGGCCCGTGCCTGTGAAACCAGCGTGCCGGCGCATCGCGCCGCGGCGGCGCCACGTCAGCTCGAGGTGGAGCGCTGCCTTCGCGACGCCCTGCGCGTCATCCGAGCAGCGCGCGCAGGCGCCTGATTCGCCGGTCCACGTAGGCAGGGCGGCGGTGCAGCCGTTCACCGCCGTGCCGCGACGGTATCCAGCGCTGCATCCACACCGTGCCCATGCCCACGCGGCGGGCGGCCTTCTGGTGCACCAGCGTGTCCTCCACCAGCGTGCAGGCCGAGGGCGGCACCCCCAGGCGCGCGGCCAGGTGGCGGAACATGCGCGCGTCGGGCTTGGGGCGCAGCTGGCCGAACATGGCCATGTCCTCGATGGTCCAGATGCCGTGGAAGAGGTGCGTGATGCCCAAGGCGCCCAGCACGCGGCGCGCATAGGCCAGCGGGGCGTTGGTGAGGATGTAGCGCCGGCCCGGCAGCTTCGCGAGCGCCGCGATGTCGGCGCGGTGGCCCCTCACCCGTTCTTCCAGACCGGGCAGTACGTGGGTCTGGTGCAGGAAGTGCGCGGCCTTCACGCCCTCGTGCCGCACCAGGCCCAGCAGCGTGGCACCGTAGCGGCGCCAGTAGAGGTTGCGGCGGGCTTTGGCTTCGGCGTCGCTGAGGCCCAGGTGCTGCACCATGTAGTCGCTCATGGCGTCGCGGATGCCGGGCATCGACGCGTTCGTGGCGTCGTGCAGCGTGTCGTCCAGGTCGAACAGCCAGACCCGTGTTCTGCGCACTTCAGTGCGACCGGATCATGGTGCCGTAGGCCTGCTCCGTCAGGATCTCCAGCAGCATCGCGTGCGGCACGCGGCCGTCCACCACGTGCACGGCGTTCACGCCGCTCTTGGCCGCGTCGATGGCGCCGGCCAGCTTGGGCAGCATGCCGCCGCTGATGGTGCCGTCGGCGATCAGATCGTCGATCTGCCGCGGCGTCAGCTCGGTGAGCAGCTCGCCGGCCTTGTTCAGCACGCCCTTGATGTTGGTCAGCATCACCAGCTTTTCGGCCCTCAGCACCGTGGCCAGCTTGGCGGCCACGAGGTCGGCGTTGATGTTGTAGCTCTCGTTCCTCTCGCCAAAGCCGATGGGGCTGATGACGGGGATGAACTGGTCGTCCTGCAGCGCCTTCACCACCGCGGGGTCGATCGACGTGATCTCGCCGACCTGGCCGATGTCGTGCTCCTTGCTCGGGTCGTCCTTGTCCTGCAGCTTCATCTGGCGGGCGCGGATCATGCCGCCGTCACGTCCCGTCAGGCCCACGGCCTTGCCGCCGGCGGCGTTGATCAGGCCCACGATGTCCTGCTGCACCTCGCCGCCCAGCACCCATTCCACGACTTCCATCGTCTCCTCGTCGGTGACGCGCATGCCCTGGATGAAGGTGCCCTTCTTGCCGATCTTGGCCA
>CAZBUU010000159.1:0-9502 GCA_964495125.1 uncultured Rubrivivax sp. | reverse complement strand
GTGCTCAAGCCGGCCAAGCTGGTGGGAACGGGTTTCGTGATCAGCGTGCCGATCTTCGTGGAAAACGGCGACCGCATCGAAATCGACACCCGCACGCACGAGTACAAGAAGCGCGTCTGAGTCCCGCCCCGGGCTGTCGCAGGGCACCCTCGGGGTGCCCTTCTTCTTTCTGGGCATCATTGCGTCGCCATGCCCTTCGACTTCGAAGCCGCCGTCACCGCGCCCTTCCGCATGCAGCCGGGCTTGCGGCGCATCCCCGCCGGCACGCCGCAACTGGTGCCGCTGGTGCCGGGCTCGCGCCACCAGCGCGAGAAGCTGGCCGTGCTGTCGGCCTTCTGGCCCGAGGCACTGTGCGCCACCGAAGGCTTCGACCCTGCGCCCGCGCTGGACGCCCTGTGCCGCCATGCCACCGCTGAGCACCCGCGGGCCTGGGCCTGGGACGGCCACCGTGCCGTCGCGCCCGCGCTCGGCACGGCCGTGGCCGGCGGCGAGGTCGAACTGCTGGCCGCCGGCAGTTTCGGCCTGGGCGATGAAGTGGCGCGTTGCCTGCGCGGCCTGCCGCCGCCCTGGCGCCTGGCCGGGCTGCTGGGCCTGGCCTTCGCCGAGGACTTCGCCATCGTCGATGCCGCCAGCGGCACCATCCCCTGGCTCAGCGTGGCGCTGCCCAGCCACTGGGCGCCGCCCGGCAAGGTGGGCCGCCACTTCGCCGAGGTGCACGGCCCGGTGGCCGACAACGCCCAGCTGCTGCAGGCCACGGCCGGCCTGCTGCGCCTGATGAGCGGCCACGCAGCCGGCGGCGGTGCCGACCGCTTCGAGCGCTTCGTCTGGACCGTCACCGACCACCCGCGCCTGCACGCCCACCCGACACGCACCGATGCCGAGCGGTGGCGCGGCGGCCTCGCGGGCGGCGCCTGGTTCCGCAGCGAGCGCCAGACCTTCCTGCCGCTGCCGGCGCTGCACCAGGCGGTGTTCACCATCCACGTCAACCTGGAGCCGCTGGCCGACCTGGCCGCGGCGCCGGGCCGGGCGGCGCGGCTGCACGCCGCCATCGCCACCATGAGCCCGGCCGTGCTGGCCTACCGCGGCCTGGCGCCGGTGCGCGACGAACTGCTGGCCTGGCTCGCCGAACGCGCATGAAGACGCGGCCGATCACGCCGGCCCGCATCGACTTCGGCAGCACGCCCGACGCCGTGCCCGCGGCGCCTGACTTCGGCGACGTCTACCACCCCCGCATCGGGCCGGCCGCGCAGGCCGGGCATGTCTTCCTGCAGGGCAACGGGCTGCCGCAACGCTGGCGCGGGCGGCGGCGCTTCGTCATCGTCGAGACCGGTTTCGGCCTGGGCAACAACTTCCTCGCCACCTGGCAAGCCTGGCGCGAAGACCCGCAGCGCGCCGAGCGTTTGCACTTCGTCTCCATCGAACGCCACCCGCCGGTGCTGGCCGACCTGCGCCGCGCCCACGCCGGCTCGCCCTGGCCCGCGCTGGCGGCAGCCCTGGTGCAGGCCTGGCCGGTGCTGACGCCCAACCTGCACGCACTGGACTTCGAGGGCGGCCGCGTGCAGCTGGTGCTGGCCTTCGGCGACGTCGCCGAGCTGCTGCCTGCGCTGCGCACGCCGGCCGACGCCTTCTTCCTCGACGGCTTCGCACCGGCACGCAACCCCGCCATGTGGCAGCCGCGCGTGCTGAAGGCGCTGGCCCGCCAGGCCCTGCCCGGCGCCACGCTGGCCACCTGGAGCGTGGCGCGCGAGCTGCGCGAAGGGCTCACGGCCTGCGGCTTCGAGGTCCGACTGGCCCCTGGCATCGGCGGCAAGCGCGAGATCACGGTGGCGCGCTTCGCGCCCCGCTTCGTGCCCCGTGCGCTGCCGCATGCCGCGCAGCCCGAGGCCCGCCACGCCGTCGTGGTGGGCGCCGGCCTGGCCGGCGCCTTCGCCGCGCAGGCGCTGGCCCACGCGGGGCTGGAGGTCACGGTGCTGGAACGCCGCGAGGCGCCGGCCTGCGAGACCTCCGGCAATCCTGGCGGCCTGTTCCACGGCACGGTCAACCCGGACGACGGCCCCTACGCGCGGCTCTTCCGCAGCGCGGCGCTGCACGCCGCGAGGGCCTACCGGCTCGCCATCGATGCCGGCGTGCCGGGTGCGGTGGGCGGCCTGCTGCGCCTGCAGGCCGCCGCCGCCGGCCTGCCGGGCATGCAGGCCGTGCTGGCCACGCTGGGGCTGCCGCCGGGCTATGTGCAGGCCCTGGACGCCGACCAAGCCTCGATCCGGGCCGGCGTGCCGCTGCCACTGCCGGCCTGGTTCTTCCCGGAAGGCGGCTGGCTGTCGCCGCCCGCTGTTGCGCGCCACGCGCTGGCGACCGAGGGCGTGCAGTTCCAGGGCGACGTGGAGGTGGCGACGGTGGAACGCGGCGCGGCCGGCTGGCGGGTGCGCGACGCCGCCGGGCGGCTGGTTGCCGAGGCACCCGTCGTCGTGCTGGCCAACGCCGGGCAGGCGCAAGCGCTGGCGGGCACGCGCTGGCCACTGCGGCACACCCGGGGCCAGGTCACGCACTGGGCAGCCACGCACGGCTTGCAGCTGCCCGTGGCAGGCGATGGCTATGCGGTGCCGCTGCACGACGGCTTGCTGTGCGGGGCCACACGCGAAGCCGGCGAACCGGGCGACGAAGCCGTTCGCGAGGCCGACCACCGCTGGAACCTGGAGCGGCTGCAGCGCCTGACCGGGCTCACCGCGCCGCCCGCGCCTTCAAGCTGGCAAGGCCGAACGGGCTACCGCCTGCACACCGACGACCGCCTGCCCATCGTCGGTGCTCTGCCAACGGCCGCACAGCCGCCACGGCAAGACCAGGGCCGGCTGCTGCTGCGCGAGCCGGGGCTCTTCGTGCTGACGGCGCTGGGGGCCCGGGGCCTGACGCTGGGGCCATTGATGGCACGCATGGTCGCCGCTCAGGCCACGGGCTCGCCATGGCCGCTGGAACAGGAACTTGCTGACGCCGTGGACCCGGCGCGCTGGGCCGTGCGCGCAGCGCGCGCAGGCGGCCTTCAGGAGCCGGGCTGAGCCGGAGGTGCGGCCGCCGTGTCGGGCGCGTCGTCGTCGGCCTCTTCGGCGCCCTCTTCGCCCTGCGGCAGCTGGCCGGCCTTGCGCTGGGCCTTCAGGCGGTCCTTCTCTTCCTTCTTGTTCTTCTTGGCCAGCTCGCGCTGCCGCTTCTCGAACGAGTAATTGGGCTTGGCCAAGGCAAAGTCCTCTGTGGGCGATAGGCGATTAGAACACCAGCGTCTGCACGCCGGACGCCGTGCCCAGCAGGCACACACTGGCGCGGTGGCGGGCGAAGATGCCGCAGGTCACCACACCCGGCCACTGGTTGATCTCGGACTCCATCGCCAGCGGGTCGGTGATGGCCAGGCCGCGCACGTCCAGCAGCGGGTGGCCATTGTCGGTGAGCACGCCCGGGCGCAGCGTGGCCGTGCCGCCCAAGGCGGCGAAGCGGCGCGTCACCTGGGCCGTGGCCATGGCGATCACCTCCACGGGCAGCGGAAAGGCGCCCAGCACCGGCACGCGCTTGCTCTCGTCGGCGATGCACACGAAGCGGGCCGCCAGGTCGGCGACGATCTTCTCGCGCGTCAGCGCGGCGCCGCCGCCCTTGATCATGTGGCCGCGGGGGTCGATCTCGTCGGCGCCGTCGATGTAGACCGGCAGCGACGTCACCTCGCCCGCTTCAAGCACGCGGATGCCGCGCGCCAGCAACCGCTCGGTGCTCTTGGTGGAACTGGACACGGCGCCCGCCACGCGCAGGCCGGAATCGGCCAGTGCGTCGATGAAGCAGTTCACCGTGCTGCCGGTGCCCACGCCCACCACCTCGCCCGGGACCACGTATTCGAGGGCCGCGCGCCCGACCAGTGCTTTCAGTTCGTCCTGCGTCATCGCGCCATTATCGGGCGCTCGAAGCGCGGCGCCGGCGCCATAGCAGCGCCCCCCATCCCGCCGCCATCATCAGCACGCTGGCCGGCTCCGGCACCGGCGACGCGGCGTTGTGGCTGAAGCTGAGCCAATCGCTCGTGCCGCCCGCGCCGAGCGTGCCGTCGCCGAACCAGATCCGCGCGAAGCCGGGGTAGTTGTTGGCGTTGCGCTGCAGCGCGTAGGTGTAGCGGTGCACGCCGTCGATCTCCAGCCGCACCGGGTCGCCCTCCGCCTGGCCGAAGAACGTAAGGCGGTAGTGCTGGAACGCGCCCGGCAGCAGCTGGGCACCGGGGGTGGCGTGCAGGTCGCTGCCCTCGATGAAGGACGCGCTGCGCCCGTCGATCATCAGCAGAGCGCCGGCACCGCCCTCGAAGTTGGCCGAGACCATGAGTGGCGAACGCAGGGTCGAGGCGCTGTCGCCCGCCACGTAGCGCGTGCTGAACTCCAGCACCAGCTGTTCGGGCATGGCCAGCTGGGCGCCGGTGGCGATGTAGTGCATGTACTCCGGGTGCGCGCCGGAGTTCAGCTGCAGCGCGCCGGCGGCGGTGAAGCCGTCGCTCGCGCTGCCCGTCGCGATGCGTGTGAAGGCACCGCCGGCATCGGGGCGAAGGCCGCTGGCGGCTGTCCAGCTGAAGGTGTCGGCGCTGGCCGTGGCACAGGCCAGCAGGGCGGCGATCGGCAGGTAGATGTGCAGTCTCATGGTGGCTCCGGAAGGGGAGGGCTCGGCGACCCCGCGCAGGGCGACGACAGCGCCGCCTTGTGGGTAAGAGCGCAAGCCGGAAGGGCCGGGGATCACGCGTGCCTCTCCCTCCCTGGGGGGCGTCGGTGCGGCCGGCCGCAAGGGGGCCTCGCGCTGCGGCGCCGCTTCTCCTATGCTCCGGGCCAGCGCAGGAGGGCGTCTTGGACGAGCAGACCATCGGCAGCGCCTTCGACGACAACTACCGGGCGCTGCTGCGCCTGGCGCACGCACGGCTCGCGCGCGAACAGGCGCCCATCTCCACCATCACGCTGGCCCACGAGCTGTACCTGGGCCTGCAGGGGCGCAGCGACCTGCGTTTCGCCTCGCGCGAGGAATTCCTGGGCTACGCCAGCCGCGCCATGCGTTCGCTGCTGGTGGACCTGGCGCGCGAACGGCTGGCCAAGAAGCGCCATGCCGAACTCCTGCCGCTGACCCTGGGCGAAGACGTCGCCGACCGCAGCGGCACGCCCGAGCAGCTGCTGGCGCTGAACCAGGCGCTGGAACGCCTGGGCCAGCTGGACGAACGGCTGCTGCGCGTGGCCGAGATGCGCGCCGTGATGGGCATGGAGGTGAGCGAGATCGCGCTGGCCATCGGCGTCTCCGAACCCACGGTCAAGCGCGACTGGCAGCGCGCCAAGGCCTTCCTGCACGACACCCTTGGGGTGGCACCATGAGCAGCGTGGCCGGCGCGTCGCTGGATCTGGACGCGCGGGCCCTGGCGCTGCTGGACGCCCTGCTGGACACCGCGGCCCCGGAGCGCGAGCGGCAGCTGGCCGAACTGGCCCGCACCGAACCTGCCCTGCAGCAGCGCGTGCTGCGCCTGCTGGCTGCCTGCGACGACGAAGGCAGCTCCCGCGCCCTGCTGGCGCCGGCGCTGGGCGAACTGCGCGCCGTCACGCAGCCCGCACGTGCGGCCGGGCAGCGCGTGGCGGGCTGGCGCCTGCTGCGCGAACTGGGCCGCGGTGGCATGGCCGAGGTGTGGCTGGCCGAACGCGCCGACGGCGGCCTCAAGCGCGAGGCAGCGATCAAGCTGCCGCTGCTCACGCACGGCTCGGCCGTGCTGGCCGAGCGCTTCGCCCGCGAACGCGACGTGCTCGCCACCCTGGACCATCCCCACATCGCCCGCCTGCACGATGCCGGCGTGGACGACGATGGCCAGCCCTACATCGTGATGGAGTTCGTGGCCGGGCTGTCGATCACCGCGCATGCGCAGTCGCGTGGCCTGGGGCAACGGCAGCGCCTGGCGCTCTTCCAGCAGGTGCTGGCCGCCGTGGACCATGCACACCGGCACCTCGTCGTGCACCGCGACCTGAAGCCCAGCAACGTGCTGGTCACCGAAGACGGTCAGGTCAAGCTGCTCGACTTCGGCATCGCCAAGCTGCTGGCCGCGCCAGCCGACGCCAGCGCGCTGACGCAGGACGCCGCCGTGCTGACCCCGCGCTACGCCGCGCCCGAACAGGTGCTGGGCACGCCCGTCAGCACCGCCACCGATGTCTACGCCGCCGGTGTGCTGCTGCACGAGCTGCTCACCGGCCGGCTGCCCTACGGCCGTGGCGAACTCACGCTGCCGCTGCTGGTGCAGGCGGTGGTGCAGGTCGAGCCGGCCGCGCCGGGCCTGGGCACCGATCTCGACACCGTGCTGCTGAAGGCGCTGCGCAAGAAGCCCGAGGACCGCTACGCCTCGGCCGAGCGCTTCGGCGAAGACCTGCGTCGGCTGCTGGCCGACGAGCCCATCCTGGCCCGGCGCGTGCCCGTCTGGCAACGCCTGCGCCTGCTCCTGCGAAGGCACCGGCTCGCCGCGGCTGTCGGCGGCGCGGCGCTGGCCCTGCTGCTGGTCACGGCCGGCCTGGCCTGGCAGGGGCACCTCGATACCGTGGCCCAGGAACAGCGGGCGAACGCCGTGCGCAGCTTCCTGTTCCTGATGATGAGCGACGTCGAACCGGTGGACGGCAGCACGGGCGCCGAAGTCACCGGCCGGCAGATCGTGGCCGCCGCCATCGAACGCGCGCGCGACGAGTTCGCGAGCGACCCGGTGACGCTGGGCGAGATCCTCGGCGAGCTCGGCCGCATCCAGCTGCGCCTGGGCCAGACCGAACAGGCGGGTGCACTGCTGCGCGAAACCATCGCCTTGCTCGAACCGCGGGTGCCCGGCCGCCACGGCGGCCTGAACTCCGCGCGCGCCTGGCTGGCCCAGGTACTGATCCGCGAGGACAAGCCGGCTGCACAGGCCGTGGCCGAGCAGGCCCTCGCGGCCTGCTCGGGCGACGACCTGGCCTGCGGCAAGGCGCGCTCGCACGCACACGCCGTGCTGCGCAACCTGCACGCCACCGCCGGCAACACCGACGCCGCACTGCTGCACGCCCGCGAGGCGGTGGCGGCGTCGACCGCGGCCTTCGGCCCGACCGACATCAACACGGCGGCCGCCTGGCAGTTCCTGGCCGTGGTGGCCCGCAACGCGACGCGGCTGGAAGAAGCCTCGGACGCCATCAGGCACGCCGCTGCCCTCTCCGGCGAGGGCAGCCGCATCCGCGCCGCCGAACGCATCTCGCTGGAGCGAACACAGGCCTTGATCGCGATCGAACTCGGGCAGTACGCGGCGGCGCGCCGCCAACTGGAAGCCCTGGTGCAGCGCACACCCGAGGGCGGTGAACGTGCCGGCCAGTGGCGCCTGTTGTCGGCCGCGCTCTACGGCCTGGGCGACGCCCCTGCGGCAATGCGCGCGGCCGCCGAAGGCGCGACCCTGGCCCAGACCCTGGGCGACAGGCGCAGCCAGTGGCTGGCACGCCAGGCCGAGGCCCGTGCACTGGCGCTGGACGGACAGGCCGCACAGGCGCTTGCGGTGCTGCAGGACGTTGCAGCTGGCCTGGCCGCGCTGGGCTATGCGCCCGAGACAGCCGAGATGCTGCGCGTGCAGCACCAGCGGGCCGAGGCGCAGTGGCGTCTGGGCGACATCGCCTCGGCCCGCGCCACGCTTGACGCGTCTCTGGAACGCCTGGCCGCGGCCACACCGCGACACCCCGTGGACCGCGGCCAGGCGCAGGACCTGGCCGGCCTGGTCGCCCTGGCGCAGGGGCGTGGCAACGATGCTCTGGCCCTCTTCGACCAGGCCCGCCAGGCGATGGGCTCGGCCCTGCCCGAAGCGCACCCGCTGCGGCTGCGCAACCGGGTCTATGCGGCCCATGCGCAAAGCGTGCTGCAGCCTTCGGCCTCGGCGCGGGCGGCGCTCGAATCGGCGGTCACGGGCCTGCGCGCCAAGCTGGAGCCCGGCTCGGCCTGGTGGCACGCCAGCGAAACCTTCCTCGCCCCTGCAGCAGGCACGCCTGCCAGCCACCCGTCGCCCTTGTTCTAGCCCACCACCGGAGGAATCCATGTCCAGACCTCGCACCCAGCCAGCCCTGGCACTCCTGCTCTCGGCCCTTGTCGGCGCTGCTGGCGCCCAGCCGCCGCAGAAGCAATCAGAAGCCAGCAGCATCCAGCGCTGCGATGAAGGCTGTCAGCTGAAGCGATTGGCCGACGCCGCTGCGGCGCTCAGGAATGCCAGTTGCAGCGTGGGCTCCTGCGGCCCCAGCCCTCCTTACGTCGACAAGCGCGGGCAGTTCGTGCTTCCTCCGGCCGAGATGGAGAAAGTCATCCTCGGCATGGCGCTGCTGGCGCGCTCGCAGGGCCTCCAGCCTCAGCAACTGGCGGCCAAGCTTGCGCAGGTCAAGCTTCCGTAAGCGACCCGGTGATCCCTGAGCCTGCGCGTTTGCGCTGTAACCCGTGTCGGCGCATTTGCTCCGGCCTACAGCCCAAACCGATGCAGGAGTCACCGCCATGGAAACATCGACCCAACCAACCGCGCGCCGCTGGCGCGCATGGCTGCCCATGGCCGCGCTCAGCGTGGCCACCGGGCTCGTGGCGGCACCGGCCGCGGCGCGTCCCGTGGTCGCGGAGATCGCATTGGTGCTGGACGTTTCGGGCAGCGTCTCCGACGCGGCCTTCGTCAGCCAGCGCGACGGCTGGGCCGCCGCGCTGCGCGACGTCACGTTCATCCAGGCAGTGAACGACATCTGGAACTCCTCCACCGGCATCAACGACACGGTCGGCGTGAGCATCGGCGTCTACCTCTTCGCGAGCAACGTCGTGCAGGAAATGGCCTGGACCTGGCTGCCGGTGCCTTCGGAGGTGTACCGCTTTGCCGATGCGCTGCAGCGGCTGCAGATGCCGCGCCCAGGGGAAGCATCCCTGGGTGGCGGATCGCTGGGGGAATTCACGAACCTGGCCGAAGGGGTGGACCGGGCTCGGGTTGGTCTCGACAGTAACGCCTTCGAGGCCCGGCGCCGGGTGGTGGCCATCTCCGCGAACGGCGAGCAGAACACCAGCCGTGATGGCGCGGCCTTCTGCGACACCCCCTGCACCGCCCCTGTCCACGCCGCGCGCGACGAAGCCGAAGCTCTTGGCGTGATGGTGGCGGCCGTGGCCTTGAACCAGCACGAGCGCGAACTCGATGCCTACATGGCCAGCCACCTGACCACCAGCGACGGCATCGCGCGGGGCACCTGGGGACAGCCCGGTCACCGGCCCTACCTCGACGTGTTGATGCACGCCATCACCGTGCCTGCGGACCACGGCGGCACCGTGCCCGAACCCGGCAGCCTGACCCTCGCCGGCCTGGCGCTCGCGTCGCTGCGGCTGGCCAGCGCCTGCGGCAAGGGCTCACGAAGGGACGCGCGCTGAGACAATGGGGACATGTCCCTCGTCCCCTACGCCCTCACCCGTCCTTTCCTCTTCGGCCTCGACCCCGAACGCGCCCATGACCTGACGATGGACGCGC
>CAZBUU010000158.1:0-9550 GCA_964495125.1 uncultured Rubrivivax sp. | reverse complement strand
CGTTGTAGATGCCCCAGACGGTGCCGAACAGGCCCACGAACGGTGCGGTGGAGCCCACCGTGGCCAGCACGGCCATGCCGTCCTGCAGGCGGTTCTGGATGGAACCCACCGCGCGGTCCACCGACATGCTCACCCAGGTGTGCTTGTCGATGGTCTCCACCATCGTGCCTTCGTGGTGGTCGGCGGCCTTGATGCCCTGGTTGGCGATGAACTGGAAGGCGGTGCCTTCGGCCAGCGCCGTGGCGCCAGCCTTGACCGAGCTGGCTTTCCAGAAGGTGTCGGCCGACTCGGCCGCGCTCTTGAGCATGGCGCGCTGCTCGAACAGCTTGGTGAAGATCACGTACCAGCTGCCCATGGACATGATGATCATGATGATCAGCGTGCCGCGGGCCACGAAGTCGCCCTGCGTCCACAGCGCCTTCAGGCCGTAGGGGTTGTCGACGGCTTCTTCGCTCACGGCAGGCGCCGCTGCGGCGGCGGGGGCCGGCGCGGGCGCCGGAGCCGGTTCGGCAGCGGCCGAGGCGGCTGCTGCCGGTTCCGACGCGGCTTGGGCGTGACCCGTCGCGGGAAGGGCGGCCACCAGGGCGATGCCTGCCAGCACGGCCATGCGCCGGAGCAGCGACATCGGGGCCCAGGTGCGGGCAGTCAGAAGAGGGTTCACGTTCATGTTGACTCCAAAGGGACGGGCAGGCGCGGGTCCGGGGCCGCGCTCTTCGTGGGAAATCTTCGTGCAGGAAATGGGAGCGGGGAAGGCGTCAGTCGAGCTTCCAGACGTAGTCAACGTCGAAGGAGGCGCCAACCGCCTTTCCGTTCTCGTCGGAACCGGCCCTGAACCGGCACTCCGACAGCTTCGAGGCGGCCAGACGGTCCAGCATCTTGTGCTCGCGCGACGAACCGGCCGAACGGACGATCTCGGGGGAGCCGGCCAGTCGGCCATCGGGGCCGATCGTGAAGCGGATGCGCGTGGTGCCGGTCGCTTCGGCGCGCTTGGCGGCGGCCGGGTAGTCGTCGGAGGTGGGCGCGCAGTCGGCCACGTTGGCGATGGCCGGCTTGGCCGCCACTCGCGGCGGCGCGGGCGGTGCAGGCGGTGCCACCACCGGCGGGGGCGTCGGCGTGAAGGGCTGCGGCGGCGGAGCCACCTGTGTGGTGGTGATGGTCGGTGCCGGCGTCGGTGGCGGGTTCACGTTCACCTCGGGCGGCGGCACGAAGGACGGCGGCGGTGGCGCGAACTTCGGCGGCGGCGGCAGGTTCTCCGGCGGCGGCGGCGGGGGCGGCTTCACCTCCTCGATGATCTTGGTCTCCAAGGGGGACTTGATCACTTCGACAAGGCGTTGCGCCAAGCCGTTCAACAGGGCCCAGCCGAGCACCAGGTGAAGCGCGACGACGAGGCCGAAGCCCATCGCGTGCTTGCTGCCATTGCGTTGTGTATCCGCGTAGTCCAATCCATCCTCCAGCTGCTCTTGCACATGCAAAGTGCAAGGCGCTACTCGTGCGGGCTTGCGGCCTGTCGGGCCGCCCCAAGCTGATGCAGCCGGGGCGCGGCACTATATCGCGAACTACCCCCCTACCGCTCCGGGCCTCACCCTAGGCGCGGGGTCGTAACCCCGGCATCGGCTTCGTAACCCGATGGTGGTTCGCAAGAACGGGGCCAAGCCGTTCACGCCGCTTGTGCAGCCAGCGGCAGCAGCACGCCGAGGGCCCGGGCCAGCGCATCTTCAGCATCGCACTGCACCACGGTGCGCCCCGTAATCGAGCGTAACCAGGTCAGCTGTCGCTTCGCCAGTTGTCGCGTGGCGGCGATGCCCGCCTCGCGCAGACCCTCCGGCCGCTCCAGGACCAGCGCCTGCCAGGCCTGGCGGTAGCCGACGCAACGCATCGAAGGCAGGTTCTCGTCGAGGTCGCCGCGCGCGCGCAGCCCGCGCACCTCGTCGAGCAGGCCCGCCGAAAGCATGGCGTCGAAGCGCTCCGCGATGCGTGCGTGCAGCCAGCTTCGGGAGGCGGGCTCCAGCGACACCAGCGGCCAGGCGGCTTCGTCGGTCTCGCTGCGGCCGCGCTGCCAAGCCGACAGCGGGCGGCCGCTGAGCCGGTGCACTTCCAGCGCGCGCTGGATGCGCTGGCCGTCGGCCGGTGCCAGCCGCGCGGCGGTGGCCGGATCTACCCGCGCCAGGTCGGCGTGAAGCGCGGGCCAGCCGCGCAGCGCCGCATCGGCATCGATGGCTCGGCGCAGGGCGGCATCGGCCGGCGGCATGGCGTCCAGGCCTTCGCGCAGAGCCTTGAAGTACAGCATCGTTCCGCCCACCAGCAGCGGCAGCCGTCCGCGCGCGCGGATCTCGCCGGCGAGCCGCCGCGCATCGTCGACGAAACGTGCGGCGCTGTAGGTCTCGGTGGGCTCGAGGATGTCGATGAGGTGGTGCGGCACGCGGGCGCGCTCGTCCGCGCCGGGCTTGGCCGTGCCGATGTCCATGCCGCGGTAGACCAGAGCCGAATCGACGCTCACCACCTCCAGCGGCACGCGTTCGGCCAATGCCAGCGCCACCGCCGTCTTGCCCGACGCCGTGGGGCCGGCCAGGCAGAGGCCCTCCATCACTTCGCGTGGCGCTGGACCAGCGTCCAGGCGACCGTGCAGGTGAGGGCCGACCAGAAGGCCAGGCCGTAGGCCATCGGCTTGACGCTGTCGCCCAGTGCCCCACCGAGCCAGCGGCCCATGCCGAAGGCCACCAGCGCCAGCAGCAGGCCGGCCAGCGCCGAAGCCGCGCCCGCGGACTGCGGAAAGGGCCCGACGACGGCGGCCTGTCCGCAAGGCTGGTGCATGCCGTGGCCGAAAGCGAAGACGCAGTAGGGCAGCAGCACCATCCACACCGACGACTCGCCCAGCGCGGCCGGCACGGCCGCCAGCAGGCCCGCGGCCAGCGTGAACCAGGCGCCGCGCCACACCGTGCGGGCGAGCCCGTGGCGGGCGATCCAGCGCCGGCACACGACGGTGCCGCTGATGTAGCAGATGGAGCCCAGCGCCATGGCGCCGCCATAGGCCGCCGCGGGCAGGCCCAGCACGTCCATGAACACGAACGACGACGACGCCAGCACGGTGAACAGCCCGCCGTAGGTGCAGGCCACGAGCAGCGCCCAGCAGGCGAACACCGGGTGCCGGCCGATGGCCAGCCAGGTGGGCAACAGGGCGCGCCACGGCGTCACCCGGGCATGGCTTCGGCTCAGCGTCTCGGGCAGCTTGAGGGCCACCACGATGGCCGTGGCGGCACCGGCGACGGCCACCAGCGTGAGCGGCCCACGCCAGCCGAACAGCTGCGCCACGACACCGCCCAGCAGCGGCCCCAGCAGCGCGATGATGCCCAGGCCGCCGAGGGCCAGCGCCATCACCTGCGCGCCGGCCACGGGGTCGTAGAGGTCGCGCACGACGGCGCGCGCCACCACCACGGCGGCGGCCAGCGTGGCGCCCTGGAGCACCCGCCAGACCACCAGGGCCTCGATGCTGCCGGCCAGAGCGCCGCCGATGCTGGCCGCCGTGTACAGCGCCAGCCCCAGCAGCAGCACGGGACGCCGCCCGACACGGTCGGCCACCGGACCCCAGACCATCTGGGCCAGCCCGAAGGCCAGGATCAGCGCCGACATCGTGAGCTGCGCGCTGCTCATCGGCGCGCCCAGCGCCTTCGTCAGCATCGGCAGCGCGGGCAGGTAGACGTCGGTGGAAACGGGCTGCAGGCCCAGCAGCAGGGACAGCACGAGCGCGGCCGTGGCGCGGCTGACCACGGGCGGCGCCGCGGCAGCCGGCGACGGGGCAACCGGCCCCGCGGCCTGGGAAGAAGTGGACATGCGTCGAGCCTAGCAGGCCGCCGCGTCCGGGCCGCCGTGGGCGGGCTCCGTCGCGTCCCGTCGTCGTTCGTCGCATGCGCTGCGGAACGGAATCGCCGCGCCCGGATCATCATGGGCATCCCCACGACGAACCCCGCCCCATGTTCCTTCGCACCCTGCCGGCCCCAGCGGCCCTTGTCGCCACCTTGCTGGCGGCCTCTCCGGCCTTCGCGCAGATGCTGAAGGACCCGGCACTCGAGGGCCTGTACCGGGCCGAGCGCTGGGACGAACTGCAGCGCACGGCCGCTGCACGTCTGGCCACGCAGCCCGACGACGCCCAGGCCGTGCTGGGCGTGGCGATGGCGGCGCTGTCCCGGGACGACGCGGCCGGCCGCAAGGCGGCCATCCAGCGCGCCGAGGCCTGCGTGGAGAAGCAGCCCCGGGCCGCGCCCTGCCAGTACGCGCTGGGCGTGGTGCTGGGCATCCAGGCCATGAGCGAGGGCATGTGGAAAGCCGCGCGCAGCGCCGGCACCGTGCGTGACGCGCTGCAGGCCGCCAACGAGATCGACCCCGCCTGGTACCCGGCGCGCAGCGCGCTGTCGGAGTTCTACCTGATGCTGCCGGCCATGATGGGGGGCAGCAATGCCAAGGCGCTGGAGCTGGCGCGCGGCGCGCCCCGGCCCGAGCAGACGCGCGTGCTGGAAGCGCGGGCCCTGGCGGCGGACAAGAAGTACGACGCCGCCGCGCAGGCCTTTGCCGCGCTGCCGGCCATCACCGAGCCCGAGCTGGCGGACGATGCACGCGGCTGGGCCGCCCAGTGCGTGCTGGCCATGGCCGGGCAGGGCCAGGGTGCCAAGGCGCTGCCGCTGGCCGAGAAGCTGGTGCGCGAGCACCCGCGTCACGCGCAGCCGGCCTATGCGCTGGCCCGCGTGAAGGCCGAAGCCGGGGCCCACGAGGAGGCGCTGAAGCTCTATGCACAGGCCGCCACGCTGAAGGGCGCCGACGGGCTGCCGCTGGGCTGGCGCGTGGGCATCTCGCAGCAGCAGCTGGGTCAGAAGGACGCGGCGCGCGCCACGTTCACGCGCTTCATCGCGGCGGGCAAGGGCCCGAAGAACGCCCTCGAGGACGCGAAGAAGCGTCTGGAGGAACTGGGCTCCTGATCAGAAGCGTTCGTCGTCGCGCAGGTAGCGCCACTGCCCCGGCGGCAGCGGGCCCAGCACCACGCTGCCGATGCGCACGCGCTTGAGGCCCAGCACCTTCAGGCCCACCAGCTCGCACATGCGGCGGATCTGCCGCTTGCGCCCTTCACGCAGCACGATGCGCAGCTGATCCTCGTTCTGCCAGCTGACGCGCGCCTCGCGCAGCTTCACGCCGTCGAGCTCAAGGCCGTGGCCCAGGCGCTGCACGGCATGCTCGGGCATGGGCCCGGGCACCATCGGTGTCACGCGCACGAGGTACTCCTTCTCCACGCGCGTCTCGTCGCCGATCAGGCGCTTGGCGACGCGGCCGTCCTGGGTCAGCACCAGCAGCCCCGTCGAGTCGATGTCGAGCCGGCCTGCGGGCGCCAGGTGGCGCAGATGGCCCAGCTGGAATTCGATGCCCGAGTCGTCGCCTTCCCAGCGGTTGGCGCGCGTCACCAGCACGTAGGCGGGCTCGTAGCCGTCCTCGGCCTGGCCGCTGACGTAGCCGATGGGTTTGTTCAGCAGCACGGTGACGCGGCGCGCCTGCTCGTTGCGGGCACGCGGGTCGATGTCGATGACGGCGTCCGGACGGGCGCGCAGGCCCAGCTGCGCCAGATGGCCATCCACGCGCACCCAGCCGGCCTCGATCCACTCGTCGGCTTCGCGCCGCGAGGCGATCCCGCGTTCGGTGATCAGCTTGGAGACGCGCACGCCGTCGTCCGAGGCCGCTCGGGGTGAGGGCGCTGCGGGCTTGGGTGCCGCGGCCGGGCGTGCGGGTGGCTGGCCAGAGGGGCGTGCGGGCGGACGTGCCGGTGGGCGCGCCGGCGACCGCGCATCGGGACGAGCCGGCGCCTGTGCCTGTGCGGTCTTGACGGGTGCGCCGCCGCGCACGCGGGGCCGCCGCGGGTCGCGCGCGGGGGCGCTGGGCTTCACGCTGAGCTTGGGACGGCCTTCGGTCATGACGGGATTGGATCATGTCGGCGGGCCCCGGCTGTCATGAAACGCTATCGTGCGCCGACCCATGCCGATGACATCCTCCTGCCGATGGCTCGCCGCCCTGCTGCTGGCCTGCACCGCGGCCAGCGCCGCGCCTCCCGATCCCGCCCTGCAGGCCGCGCTGGAGCGCGCCGTGCAGGACTACGAAGGCGGCCGCACCGCCCGTGCCCGCGCGGCCTTCGAGTCGCTGGCGCGCCGCGGCCTGCCGGCCGCGGACTTCAACCTGGCCGTGATGAACCTGCGCGGCGAGCTGGGGCCTCCCGCCCCGGCCGCGGCGAAACGGCGGCTGGAACGCGCTGCGGCAGCAGGCTTCGTCAGCGCGCAGCTGATGCTGGCGCAGGGCCTGGAGAGCGGCGAGCTCGGTGCGCGCGACCTGCAGGCCGCCGTGGCCTGGTACCTGCGCGCCGCCGAGGGTGGCAGCGTGGCCGCGCAGGTGGAGGCCGGCACCGCGCTCTACCTCGGCCGCGGCACGGCCAGGGACCCGACCCAGGCCGCACGCTGGTTCCGCGAAGCGGCCAAGGCCGGCGACGTGGGCGCGATGTACCTGCTGGCTTCGATGTACGAGCAGGGCGACGGCCTGGAGCGCGACCTGCGCCTGGCGCGCTACTGGTACGAAGCCGCCGCGCGGGCCGGCGACCCCGCCGCGCCGGGCAAGCTGCGCGAGCTGGAGGGCTCCTAGAGCACCACCTTCACCATCGGGTGCGTGCTCAGCGTGCGGTAGAGCTCGTCGAGCTGTTCGCGGCTGGTCGCGGTGATGGTGATGGTGACGCCCAGGTAGTTGCCGCCCTTGCTGGGCCTGCGCTCCACGGTGCTGGCGTCGAAGCCGGGGTCGAACTGCTTCGCGATGGCCACGATGGCGGCCTCGAAACCCTCCACCGCCGCGCCCATCACCTTGATAGGGAAGGCCGACGGGTACGGGATCAGGCTCTGCTCGGGGGGGATGTCCGCCATGCTGGCCCGGCCTTCAGATCGACATCGTGCGCTTGGCCTGCTGGTAGGCCTCGTGCAGCCTGGCGTAGACCGGGCCCGGCTTGCCGCGCAGCGCACCATGGCCCACCGGTTCGCCGTCGATCCTGGTCACCGGCAGGATCTCCTTCGTGGCCGAACTCAGCAGCACCTCGTCGGCGGCCAGCACGTCGGCCTCGGGGATGGGGCGCAAGTTGTAGGCGATGCCCACGTCCTCGCACAGCTCGCGCAGCAGCTCGACGCGGATGCCTTCCAGCACATGCTCGCTCTTGGGCGGGCCCAACAGCGCGCCTTCGTGGACGATCCACACGTTGCTGGCCGCGGCTTCGGTGAGGTAGCCGTCGCGGAACATGATCGTTTCCATGGCGCCGTGGTCGGCCGACATCTGCCGCGCCAGCACGTTGCCCAGCAGGCTGGTGCTCTTGATGTCGCCGCGCTCCCAGCGGAAGTCACGCGCCGTGGTGCAGGCCACGCCGGCATGGCGCTGCTCCGGCGTGGCCGGCTTCATCGGGTTGGCCATCATGTAGACCGTGGGCGTGATGTTCGCCGGCATCACGTGGTCGCGCGGCGCCACGCCGCGCGTGACCTGGATGTAGACCACCTGGTCCTCGGCGCCGGTGGCTTCGGCCGTGGCTGCCACCAGCTGGCGGCAGCGGGCCAGCCACTCGTCGCGTGTGGCCGGGCTGGTGATGCGCAGCTTGGCCAGCGAGCGGTTCAGGCGCGCGATGTGCTCGTCGAAGCGGAACAGGCGCTTGCCGTACACCGGCACGACGTCGTACACGCCGTCGCCGAAGATGAAGCCGCGGTCCAGCACGCTGACCACGGCGCGCGAGATCGGCAGGACCTCGCCATTGAGGAACACCAGCGGGTCGTTCATCTTGGGGCTCAGTTTTGGGGGCAGGCGGTCATTGTGGCACCGCCCCTGCGGCAGCTACTTGATCCAGAGCCGTATCGAGTCCCAGGCACGGCCGAAGATGCCGGCCAGGCCAATGGGTTCCTGCACCACCAGCGGCACGCTGCTCACCGGCGTGCCGGCGGCGGTGGTGACCTTGATGGTGCCCACGCGCTGGCCGGCGCTCAGCGGCGCGAGCAGCGGGTCGGTGCGTTCCACCACGGTCTTGAGCTTGTCGCCTTCGCCCTTGGGCACGGTGACGAACACGGCGCCCGGTGCCCCCAGCTTCGCTTCGGGCTTGTCGCCCTTCCACACCGGCACGGTGGCGATGGCCTTGCCGGCCTCGAACAGGCGCACCGCGTCCCAGGCCTGCCAGCCCCAGTTCAGCAGCTTCTGGCTTTCGGAGGCGCGGGCCTCCTTGCTGGCCGTGCCCAGCACCACGCTGAGCAGCCGGCGCTTGCCGCCCGGGAGGTCGCGCACGGCGCTGGCCACCAAGCAGTAGCCGGCGGCTTCGGTGAAGCCGGTCTTCATGCCGTCGATGCTGGGGTCGCGGCCCAGCAGCATGTTGCGGTTGTCCTGCTTGATGTTGTTGTAGGTGTACTGACGGACGCTGTAGATCGGGTAGAAGTTCGGGTGGTCCTCGATGATGCGCAGCGCCACCGTGGCGACATCGCGCGCACTAATGAAGTGGCCCGCCTCGGTGAGGCCTTCGACGTTCTTGAACGCCGTGTTCTTCAGGCCCCAGGCCTGGGCCTGGCGGTTCATCGCGGCGACGAAGTTCTCCACCGTGCCCGAGACGCCCTCGGCCAGTGCGATGGACGCATCGTTGCCGCTCTGCACGATCATGCCGTGCAGCAATTCGTTCACGGTGGGTGTCATCGTGGTGTCGATGAACATCAGCGAGCCGCCGCCCTTGCGCTGCGCCCAGGCCCGCGCCGACACGGGCAGCTTCTGCTCCAGCGCCAGTTTCTTGTCGCGCAGCGCATTGAACACCAGGTAGGCCGTCATCAGCTTGGTCAGCGAGGCCGGCTCGGCCTGGGCATCCGCGTCGCGTTCGGCCAGCACCTGGTGGCTGTTGAGGTCGATCAGCAGGTACTGGCGCGCCGCGATCTCCGGGGGCTGTGGCAACTGGGCCTGGGCCAGCGCGGTGAAGGCGAGAAGGGCGAGGGCAAGAAGAAGACGCATCGGTTTCGATTCAGGCGTGGCCGGAGTGCCACGCACGCAGGACGATCTGTTTGAGCACGGACAGTTGCCCGTGGAAGAAGTGGCCGGCGCCGGGCAGCACGGTGACGGGCAGGGACTGCGGCCGCGCCCAGTCGAAGAGATCGGCCAGCGGCACCACGTCGTCGGCCTCGCCATGCACGACCAGCGCATCGGCAGACACCGGCGCGACCTCGAAGTTCCGCACTGCGGGTGCGATCAGCACCACGCGTTCGGCCTTTTCGCCCTCGGGCAGCCGCGCCGCCACCTGGCTGGCGACAAAGCCGCCGAAAGAGAAGCCGGCGACGACCAGCGGCTGGCCCGCCGCGCGCTGCGCGGCCACCACGGCCAGCGCGTCGTCCACCTCGCCGCGGCCCTCGTCCCAACTGCCGCCGGAAGCGCCGATGCCGCGGAAGTTGAAGCGCACGGCGGTGTAGCCCAGTTGCACGAAGGCGCGCGCCAGCGTCTGCACGACCTTGTTGTCCATCGTGCCGCCGTGCAGCGGGTG
>CAZBUU010000157.1:0-9678 GCA_964495125.1 uncultured Rubrivivax sp. | reverse complement strand
GTGTTGCCCACGCACTCGAAGCTGTAGTCCGCGCCGCCGCCGGTGAGCTGCACCACCGCATCGACCACGTTCTCCACCTCTTTCGGGTTGATGAAGTGCGTCATGCCGAACTGCCGCGCCATCGCTTCGCGCGCCGGGTTGATGTCGACGCCGATGATCTTGCCCGCGCCCACCATCTTGGCGCCCTGGATGACGTTCAGCCCGATGCCGCCGAGGCCGAACACCACGACGTTGGCGCCGGCTTCCACCTCGGCCGTGAACAGCACCGCGCCCACGCCGGTGGTGACGCCGCAGCCGATGTAGCAGACCTTGTCGAAGGGCGCGTCCTCGCGGATCTTCGCCAGCGCGATCTCGGGCACCACGATGTGGTTGGCGAAGGTGCTGGTGCCCATGTAGTGCAGGATGGGCTTGCCGTCGATGCTGAAGCGGCTGGAGCCGTCGGGCATCAGTCCCTGGCCCTGCGTGCTGCGGATCTTCTGGCACAGGTTGGTCTTGCGGCTGAGGCAGAACTTGCACTGCCGACACTCCGGCGTGTACAGCGGAATGACGTGGTCGCCGGGCTTGAGCGAGGTGACGCCGGCGCCCACTTCCAGCACCACGCCCGCGCCTTCGTGGCCCAGGATGGCGGGGAACAGGCCTTCGGGGTCGGCACCGCTGAGCGTGTAGTGGTCGGTGTGGCAGATGCCGGTGGCCTTCACCTCCACCAGCACCTCGCCTTCGCGCGGGGGCTGCAGGTCGACGGTCTCGATCGTCAGCGGGGCGCCGGCCCTCCAGGCCACGGCAGCGCGGGTCTTCATCGGCAACTCCTTGTTCTGTTGCGGGGCTTCGAGGCCGCAGAGACTAACCCGCGTCGGCGTCCTGCCGCACTTCGTCGCAAAGTTTCGCAAATCCCGTCGCAGCGCACTGGCCGGTCGCCGCGCACTCGGGACAATCGGCACCATGCCCTCGCCCGTGACCCTGCGCCCGCTGCTGGCGCTGAATCTGATTTCGTCCGCCGCCGTGGCCCTGGCCCAGCCGGCTCCCGCCGCCTCGGCGCCCGCACCGGCCCGTGCCGCCTCGGCGCCCGCGCCGGCCCGCGCGGCCTCGGCGCCCGCCGCCGCGCCGCAGCGCGTCGAGATCACCGGCGGCCGCGACTCCGACACCGATGAACGGCGCCGCGCCACGGCGTCGAAGATCGTCATCGGCCGCGAGCAGATCGACAAGTTCGGCGACGCCACGCTGGGCGAGGTGCTGCGCCGCCTGCCCGGTGTCACCACGCCCGGCGCGCCCGGCCGCGGCGGGCCGCCGCGCATGCGCGGCCTGGGCAACGGCTTCACGCAGCTGCTCATCGACGGCCAGCGCATCCCGCCGGGCTTCAGCCTGGAAAGCCTGACCCCCGAGCAGGTGGAACGCATCGAGATCCTGCGCGCGCCCACCGCCGAGACCGGCGCGCGCGCCATCGCCGGCACCATCAACATCATCACGCGCGAAGGCTTCAAGAAGCGCCTGAACGACCTGCGCCTGGGCCTGGGTGTCGAGAACGGCCAGGTCAGCCGCGGCGTCTTCTGGACGCACAACGACAGCATCGACAACTTCATCTACAACCTCTCGGGTTCGCTGTTCAACCCGCACCGGCGCAACAGCGGCAGCAGCACCAGCGAAGTGACGGACCTGGCCACCGGCACGCTGCTGGAGAAGCGCAGCTCGCAGAGCAGCACCGACGAAAGCCGCATCGGCGCCAACCTCAGCGGCCGCCTGCAGTGGCGGCTGGGCGCCGAAGGCAGCGGCGACTCGCTGACGCTGATGCCCATGGTCTTCCACACCGAGGCCAAGACGGACGCGCGCTTCACGCAGCAGCAGCCGGTGGTGCGCGCCAGCACGCTGGACCTCTACGACTTCGGCGACAGCCACGGCGAGAGCCGCTTCACCAATGCCCGGCTGGGCGCGCAGTACCGCCAGCGCGTGGGGCCGGTGCGGCTGGAACTGCAGGGCAACGCCGGAAGCGGCATCGGGCGCAGCGATTCACTGCGCCACGAGTACGACAACGGCAGCGCCACGGCGCGCCGCGTGCTGGAAGACCACAACCGCTCGCGCGAGGACAGCCTCACGCTGAAGCTCAAGGCCTCGGGCGTCAGTGGCGGTGGCGACGCCGGCGGCGAGCACAGCCTGGTGGGCGGCGGCGAGATCGACGCCGCGCGCCGCACCGAGACGCGCATCAACCTGCAGGACGGCAGCCCGCTGCTCACCGACTTCGGCGACAACCTCAAGGCCAGCACGCTGCGCCTGGCCGCCTTCCTGCAGGACGAGTGGAATCCGTCGCCGAGCTGGGGCTTCCACGCCGGGCTGCGCTGGGAAGGCATCACCACGCGAGGCGACACCGGCCAGGACGGCGCGGAGGCCCGGCCCACCAACCGCACCAGCGTGTGGACGCCGTTGCTGCATGCGGTGTGGAAGCCCGACCCGAAGAAGCGCGACCAGATCCGCGTCAGCCTGACACGCAGCTACCGCAGCCCCAGCACCGGCAACCTGATCGCCCGGCCCTCGATCAACCGCGACTACGACCCCGCGCTCGGCCCCAACCCGCGCACCAGCCCCGACAGCGCCGGCAATCCGGCCCTCAAGCCCGAGCTGGCCACCGGCATCGACGTCGCGGCCGAGCGCTACCTCGAAGGCGGCGGCGTGCTCAGCGCCAACCTGTTCCACCGCAACATCAGCAACCTGATCCGCAGCCAGGTGGCGCAGGAGCAGGTGTCCTGGAGCCCCTTCGACCGCTGGGTGCGGCGCGCGCAGAACATCGGCGGGGCCACCACCAGCGGGCTGGAGCTGGAAGCCAAGTTCCGCCTCGACCAGGCCGTGGAAGGCGCGGCGCCGGTGGAACTGCGCGCCAACGCGTCCTTCTTCACCTCGCGCGTGAAGTCCGTGCCCGGCCCCGACAACCGGCTGGACCAGCAGGCCAGGGCCACCGCCAACCTGGGCGCCGACTACCGCCTGCGCGGCCTGCCGCTGACGCTGGGCGGCAACCTGAACTGGGTGCCCGGCACGACCACGCGGCTGGAGGCCGAGCAGACGGTGACGACGAGCACCAAGCTCGTCTGGGACGGCTTCGCGCTGTGGACGATCAGCCCCACGGTCGGCCTGCGCCTGCTGGCCAACAACCTGGTGCCGCGCGACTTCAGCACCACCACGGTCACCGACGTCCAGGTGGCCAGCGGCGACACCGAACGCACCACGGGGCGCAGCACGGGCCCGAGCTACGTGAACTGGCAGCTGCGGCTGGAGCTGAAGCTGTAGGGATGCTCCGGCTGGCGCGGCGCGCCGCCGCGGGCACACTGGCGGCCGTGTCCAGCAAGAACCAAGAACCCGGAGACTGCCCATGTCCTTGAACCGCAGAACCCTGCTCGCCGCCGTCATGCTGCCCGCCTGGACCGGGCTGGCGCGCGCCCAGGCTGGCTGGCCCGCGAAGCCGGTGCGCATCGTCGTGCCCTTCGCCGCCGGCGGCACCACCGACATCCTGGCGCGCGCCATCGCGCCCGAGTTGCAGCGCGCCTTCGGCCAGCCCTTCGTCGTCGACAACAAGCCCGGCGCCGGTGGCAACAACGGCGCCGCCGAGGTGGCCAAGGCGGCGGCCGACGGCACCACGCTGCTGATGGGCACGGTGGGCACGCACGCCATCAACCCGGCGCTGTACCCGAAGATGCCCTACGACCACGTGAAGGACTTCGCCCCCGTCACGCTGGTGGCCGGCGTGCCCAACGTGCTGGTGATGAACCCGGCCTCGGCGCAGAAGTTCAACGTCAACACGGTGGTCGACCTCATCCGCGCCGCCAAGGCCAACCCGGGCCGGCTGAACGTGGCCAGCTCGGGCAACGGCACCTCCATCCACCTGTCGGCCGAACTGTTCAAGACGCTCACCGGCACCTTCATGCTGCACCTGCCCTACCGCGGCAGCGGGCCGGCGCTCATCGACCTCATCGCCGGCAACGTCGACCTGATGTTCGACAACCTGCCCAGCGCCATGCCGCACATCAAGAGCGGCAAGCTCAAGGCGCTGGCCGTCACCAGCGGCCAGCGCAGCGCGGCCATGCCCGAACTGCCCACCATCGCCGAAGCCGGCGGCGCGCTGCTGCGCAACTACGAGGCCAGCTCCTGGTTCGGCCTGCTGGCGCCGGCGGGCACGCCGGCCGAGGTGGTGATGCGCGTGCAGCAGGAGGTGGCCAAGGCGCTGGCGCAGCCGGCCATAAAGGACCGGCTGCTGTCGCAGGGCGCCATTCCCAGCGGCAACACGCCGGCGGATTTCGCGAAGTTCATCGCCGCCGAGACGGCCAAGTGGGCGCAGGTGGTGAAGGCCTCGGGGGCCAAGATCGACTGAAGCCACTGACACAATGCACACCCATGTGTGCAAGCAGAGTGGCCGAAGGCCGTGAACGCGGCTGGATCATCCCCATCGGCGGTGCCGAGGAAAAAGAGAACTCGCCGCAGATCCTGCAGCGCTTCGTGAAGCTGGCCGGCGGGCGCGAGGCCGACATCGTCGTCATCCCCACCGCCAGCCAGATGCGCGCCACGGGGCCGCGCTACGAACGCATCTTCGGCGAGCTGGGCGCCGCGCGCGTGACCTCGCTGGATTTCGACACCCGGCGCGACTGCGACGAACCCGGCCGCCTGGACGTCCTGCAGCGTGCCACCGGCGTCTTCTTCACCGGCGGCAACCAGCTGCGCCTGTCCACGCTGATCGGCGGCACGCCGGTGGCCAAGACCGTGCGCCAGCTCAACGCCGCCGGCGTGCCGGTGGCCGGCACCAGCGCCGGCGCGGCCTTCATCAGCGAGCACATGATCGCCTTCGGCGACGAAGGCAGCACGCCCGTGGCCGGCAGCGTGCGCCTGGCGCCGGGCATGGGCCTGACCAACCGCTTCATCATCGACCAGCACTTCCGCCAGCGCGACCGCCTGGGCCGCCTGCTCACCGCGCTGGCCTACAACCCCTTCGCCGTGGGCATCGGCCTGGACGAGGACACGGCCGCCTTCATCGCGCCCGACAACACGGTGCACGTGGAAGGCTCGGGCGGCATCACGGTGGTGGACGCCGCCGAGGTGCAGTTCAGCAGCATGGACACGGTGCAGGAAGGCCGGCCCGTATGCCTGCTGGGCCTGAAGCTGCACATCCTGACGCAGGGTTCCACCTTCAACCTGCACACGCGCCGTGCCGATGCGGGCACGCTGAACCCGCCCAAGCAGTAAGCGCCGCATGAACGAAGCCCGGGCGCAGCTGGAAGCCGCGATCGCGGGCCTGGAAGCCCAGCGCGCGGTGCTGGGCGGCGCGCTGGTGGACGCCGCGCTGGCGCCGCTGCGCGAGCGACTGGCCGCGCTGCAGGACGCTGCCGCGTCCGAGCAGGCGCCCGCCCAGGCACTGCGCCCGGTGACCGTGCTCTTCCTGGACGTGGTGGGTTTCACCGTGCTGTCGCGCCGGCTCGACCCCGAAGACCTGCACGAGCTCATCGACGGCGCGCTGGCGCGCTGCACGGCCGTGGTGGAAGCCCATGGCGGCCGTGTCATGCAGTACGCCGGCGACCAGCTGCTGGCCGTGTTCGGTGAACGCCAGGCGGCCGAAGACGACGCCGAACGCGCCGTGCGCAGCGGGCTGGCGCTGCTGGCCGAAGGCCGCGCCCTGGGCGAACGCGCGCGGCGCCTGGCCGGGGCCGACGCCATCGCCGACGTGCGCGTGGGCATCCACACCGGCCCGGCGCTGCTGGGCGGCGGCGTGGACGGCGACGGCGCCATCCGCGGCCTCACCGTCAACGTGGCGGCACGCATGGAGCAGACGGCGCCGCCCGGCGGCCTGCGCGTCAGTCGCGACACCTGGCGCCAGGTGCGCGGCCTCTTCGACGCCGAGGCGCAGCCGCCGCTGGACGTGAAGGGCCTGGACGCGCCGCTGCCGACGTGGATCGTGCGGCGCGAGCTCAGCGCCGGCGAGGTCACGGCGCTGCGCGGTCTGGAAGGCCTGGTGACGCCGCTGGTGGGCCGTGAGGCCGAGCGCGCGTCGCTGCGCGGGGCCTTCGAAAGCGCGCTCTCGTCGAGCCACCTTCAGCAGCTCACGCTGCTGGCGGACGCCGGTCTCGGCAAGAGCCGCCTGCTGGCCGCCGTGGACGCCGACTTCGCCGCCCACGCCGCGCACCCCTGCCTGCACCGCGCCCGCGCCTTGCGCCATGGCCTGCACCAGCCCTACGGCGTGCTGCGCCACTGGCTCTCGGCGCAGGGCGGGTTGAGCGACAGCGACGACGCCGACACGGCACGCAGCAAGCTGGCCGCGCTGTTCGGCGCCGTGCTGGGCGAACAGGCCGACGAAGCCACGGCGCTGGTGGGCCAGCTCATCGGCCTGGACTACGCCCAGCATCCGCAGGTGCGCCCCCTGGTGCACGACGCGCGGCAGCTGCGCCAGCGCGCCTTCCACGCCCTGGCGCAGTGGCTCGTGGCGCAGTCGCGCCAGGCGCCGCAGGTGCTGCTGCTGGACGACATGCACTGGGCCGACGAAGGCTCGCTGGACGCCGTGGACCACCTGGCTGCGGCCTGCGCCGAGGCGCCGGTGCTGATGGCCCGGTTCGCGCGCCCGGCGCTGCGGGAGCGGCGCGCGGCCTGGTGCGAGGGTGCACTGGAACTGGCCCCGCTGGCCGGCGGCGATGCCGCCCTGCTGCTCGACGCGCTGCTGCAGCGCGTGACCGCGCCGCCGGCCTCGCTGCGAGAGCTGCTGCTGGTCAACGCCGACGGCAACCCCTTCCACCTGGAAGAGCTGGTGGCCATGTGCCTGGACGACGGCGTCATCGTCGCTTCGCCCGACGGCCCCTGGCGGGTGGACACGGCGCGCCTGTCGGCGCTGCGCGTGCCGCCCACGCTGGCCGGCGTGCTGCAGGCGCGTCTGGACGCGCTGGACGCCAGCGAACGCCGCACGCTGCAGCAGGCCAGCGTGATCGGCCATGTGCACTGGGACAGCACCCTGCGCCATCTGGACGAAGAGGCCGGGCAGCGCCTGGCCGCGCTGACGCGGAGGGAGCTGGTGGTGCCGCACGCCGAATCGGCCTTTGCCGGCGCGCGGGAGTTCGCCTTCAAGCACCACCTGCTGCACCAGGCCACCTACGACACCGTGCTCAAGCGCGAACGGCGCGACTGGCACCGCCGCACCGCGGAATGGCTGGTGCAGGCCAGCGGTGGGCGCGTCGGCGAGCACCTGGCGCTGGTGGCGGAGCACTGGGAACGCGCCGGCGACGCCGAGCAGGCCGTGGCCTGGTGGCAGCGCGCGGCTGACGGTGCCTCGGCCGCAGCCGCCTACGCCGCGGCCGAACATCACCTGGAACGCGCGCTGGCCCTGCTGCCCGAGGAGGACGTGGTCACCCGGTTCGAGCTGCTGTCGCACGCCAACCGCGTGTTCAACGCCACCGGCCGCCGCGACCGCCAGCGCGCCGGCGCGGAGACCCTGCTGGCGCTGGCCGAGCGCAGCGGCGACGACCGGCTGCGCGCCCGCGCCGCCAGCGCGCGGGCCCAGCTGCTGCTGGTCACCGGCGACGCCCCGGGCGCCGTGGCCGAGGCCGACCGCGCGCTGGCGCTGGCCGACCGGCTGGGCGACCCCGCCCTGCGCCTGTTCCCGCTGTCCGACAAGGCGCAGGCGCTGCTGTTCATGCGCCAGCTGCCGCAGGCCCAGGCGACGCTGGACGCCGTGCTGCCGCTGGCGCGCGCGGCCGGTCGGCGCGACGTCGAGGCCGTGGTGCTGAGCCGGCTGTCGTCGGTGGCCCGCGAACTGGGACAGCACGCGCTGTGGCTGTCGCGCATGCACGAGGCCCTGGCCGTGGCCGAGGCCGGCCACTTGCGGCGCATGGAGTGCGGCATCCAGAACAACCTGGGCGTCATCGCCCTGCACACCGGCCGCCTGGACGAAGCCGCCGAGCGCCTGGCGCTGTCTCTGGGCATCGCCCGGGCCGTGGGCGACCGGGGCAGCGAGGCCTACACCCTGATGGCCATGGCGGAGGTGCAGTGCGAGCGCGGCGACGCCGCCGCCGCGCTGCGGCTGGGGCAGCAGGGCCTGGCCTGCGCCGAAGCCACGCAGGACACCCATGCCGCCATCGGGCTCATGCGGCAGCTGGGCGAGTACCACGCACTGCTGGGCCAGGCCGACGAAGCGCGCCGCCTGCTGGCCGCGTTCGACGAGGCCACGCGCCGGCACGTGAAGACCGAGCCCGAGCCGGCGGCCGAACTCATCGAGCTGGCCCTGGCCGAAGGCCGCCTGGACCTGGCGCGCGAGCACGCCAGCGCGCAGCTGGCGGCGCTGAACGCGCAGCCACCGCCCCTGCGGCCCGACGAAGGCTTTCCGCTGCGCGTGCTGATGGCCTGCCGCCGCCTGGCGCTGGCCGAGGGCGACGCGCCTCAGGCCGCCGCGCTGCTGGCACGCGCCCACGCCCATCTGCAGGCCTGCGCCGCCACGCTGCCCGAGGCCGACCGCGCCACCTGGCTGCGGCTGCGGGCCCCGCGCGCCGTGGCTGAAGCCTGGGCCGCGGCACAGCAGCAGGTATAAGGTTTCCAACGCCAACCCTTTGCACGAGGCCCCACGCATGCGCATCCTGGAACGCAACGTCTACGTCGGCCCGTCGCTGTACGCGCACTTCCCCGTCATCAAGGTGGTGCTCGACCTGGGCGCGCTGGAGGCCTGGCCGACGGCGCGCCTGGGCGACGGCTTCATCGACGCCCTGGTCGCCGCGCTGCCCGGCCTGCACGAGCACGGCTGCAGCTACCGCGAGCCCGGCGGCTTCATCCGCCGCATGCGCGAGGGCGAGGGCACCTGGCTGGGCCACGTGTTCGAGCACGTGGCCATCGAGCTGCAGAACATCGCCGGTGAGGCCGTCACCTTCGGCAAGACGCGCAGCATCGACGGCCGGCCCGGCGTCTACACCGTGGTCTACGAGTACGAGCAGCGTGACGAGGGCATCGAGGCCGGCGAGCTGGCCCTTCAGCTGCTGAGTTCGCTGCTGCCGGAAGATCTCCGTCCCGAAGACTCGGTGCCGGCCGACTGGGCCTGGGACAGCGCGCGCAACGACTTCATCCGCTACGCGCAGCGGCGCGCTTTGGGGCCTTCCACCGCCTCCCTGGTGAAGGCGGCCGAAGAACGCGACATCCCCTGGCTGCGCCTGAACGAGCAGAGCCTCATCCAGCTGGGCCACGGCAAGTACCAGCAGCGCATCCAGGCCACCGTCACCGGCAAGACCAGCTACATCGCGGTGGAACTGGCGCAGGACAAGGAAGAGACCAACAAGATCCTGGGCAACTGCGGCCTGCCGGTGCCGCGGCAGGAACTGGTGCGCAGCGCCGACCGCGCCGTGCGTGCCGCCGAGCGCCTGGGCTACCCCGTGGTCACCAAGCCCTACAACGGCAACCACGGGCGCGGCATCAGCATCGGCCTGAAGACGGCCGAGGAGGTGCGCGCGGGCTTTGCCGCCGCGGCCGAGCACAGCACGAGCGTCATCGTCGAGAGCTTCCTGCAGGGCCAGGACCATCGGCTGCTGGTGGTGGGCGGCGAGCTCATCGCCGCCACGCTGCGCACGCCGGGCCAGGTGCAGGGCGACGGCACGCACACCGTGCGGCAGCTGATCGACACCGTCAACCTGGATCCGCGGCGCGGCATCGGCCACGAGAAGGTGATGACGCGCATCGAGCTCGACGCGC
>CAZBUU010000156.1:0-9678 GCA_964495125.1 uncultured Rubrivivax sp. | reverse complement strand
GTGCCGGCTGGCGCTGCTGAAGGAGTTCTGACCATGACCAAGACCACCACCCCCGAGACGGCTGCAGCCTGGGCCGACGCGCAAGTCCGCCGGCACACGCACTGGCAGCTGGACATCCTCGGCACCGGGCCGCACTGCGCCGGCAACTGCAAGCAAGGCCGCGCGCTGTGCGCGAGCCCCGAGCAGTGCGGCGTGCAGAAGCCCGTGGCGCAGCTGGCGCCAGCCGAGGAACTGCAGGCCGAGCCGCGCCGCGTCAAGACGCCGCAGGACGCGGGCGAGCTCGCCGGCACCGTCGTCGGCTTCACCGTCATCACGCTGGCCGTCATCGCGGGCGTGTCGTGGCTCACCAGCGGCAGCGCCTTGGCCTTCTTCACCTGGGCCGGCAAGACGCTGGCCGCCATCTTCTGACCTTCACCCTGGAGACTCAATTGAACGCACCCGGAACCATGACCCAGGTCGCAGCAGCGGCCACCCGCACCATCGACGGCGCCAGCGAACTAGACCGCTTGCTGCAGGCCGACTACTCGCCCCGCTACATGCTGGAGGGCGACAGCATGGACAAGATGATGACTCTGGCCGAGCAGATGGCGCAGAGCAAGCTGTCCGTGCCCGAGCACCTGCGCGGCAACATCGGCGACTGCCTGGCCATCATCACGCAGGCCATGCTGTGGAACATGAACCCGTTCGCCGTGGCGCAGAAGACCCACGTCGTGAGCGGGCGCCTTGGCTACGAGGCCCAGCTGGTGATTGCCGTCGTGCAGAACAGCGGCGCCATCCGCGGCGCCTTCCGCTTCGAGTCGCGCGGCGAAGGCGCCGGCATCGAGACGCGCTGCGGCGCCGTGCTGCGCGGCGAGTCTGAGGTGACGTGGGGCGAGTGGTTGTCGGCCAACAGCGTGACGACGAAGAACTCGCCGCTGTGGAAGACGAACGTGCGCCAGCAGATGAGCTACCTGCAGGCGAAGAACTGGAGCCGGCTGTACTGCCCTGGCGCGATCCTGGGCGTCTACAGCGTGGACGAACTGGAGGACAGCGAGCCGTTCACGACGGCCGCGCGCCGCGCCGATCCCGCAACGGGCGAGATCCCGGCGCCGAAGAAGCCAGATCTGCCCGCCTACGCCGACGACGCCTTTGCCAAGAACCTGCCGGCCTGGACCGGCCTGGTGGAGTCGGGCCGCAAGAGCGCGGCCGATCTGCTGGCGATGCTGAGCACGAAGGCCACCTTCACCGACGCGCAGCGCGCCACGATCCTGGCGCTGGGTGCGAAGCCGCAGACCGCCGACACGCCGGCCGACGACTTCGTGGGCGACATGGAAGCCGCCGAGGGAGCCGCGCAATGAAGACCCACGACCTCATCCAGGGCAGCCCCGAGTGGCTGGCCTACCGCGCCCAGCACTTCAACGCCAGCGACGCGCCGGCCATGATGGGCTGCAGCCCCTACAAGACGCGCGCCGCGCTGCTGCGCGAGCTGCACACGGGCGTGGCTGCCGACGTGGACATCGCCACGCAGAAGCGCTTCGACAACGGCCACCGCGCCGAAGCCCTGGCCCGTCCGCTGGCCGAGAAGATCATCGGCGAAGACCTCTACCCGGTGACTGGCAGCGAAGGCCGCCTGTCGGCCAGCTTCGACGGGCTGACGCTGGACGAGTCCACGGCCTTCGAGCACAAGGCGCTGAACGCCGACCTGAAGGCCGCGTTTGCCGCCATCGAGTCGCTGGTCGGTGGTGGCGATGAAGCGCCCGGCCGGCTGCTGCCGATCTACCACCGCGTGCAGATGGAGCAACAGCTGCACGTCAGCGGCGCCGGCCGCGTGCTGTTCATGGCGACCAAGTGGACGCCCGAGGGCGAACTCGTCGAAGAGCACAGCGTCTGGTATCTGCCCGACGACGAACTGCGCGGCGCCATCCTCGCCGGCTGGGACCAGTTCGCACGCGACCTCGCGGCCTACGTCGTGCCCCAGGCCGCCGAGCCCGCCCCCGCCGGCAAGGCCCCCGAGACCCTGCCCGCGTTGCGCATCGAGGTCACCGGCCAGGTCACGGCGTCGAACCTCGCCGAGTTCAAGGAAACGGCGCTCGCAGCCATCCGCAGCGTCAACCGCGAGCTGAAGACCGACGGCGACTTCGCAGACGCGCGCAAGGCCATCAAGTGGTGCGAGGACATCGAGACGCGCATCGACGGCGCCAAGCAGCACGCGCTGTCGCAGACCGCCACCATCGACGCGCTCTTCAAGACGATGGACGACATCAAGGCCGAGGCCCGCGCCGTCCGCCTGGACCTGAAGAAGCTGGACGAGCGCCGCGGCCTGGAGATCCGCGAGCACGCCATCGTGGCAGCCCGCCAGGCGCTGGACATGCACGTCGCCGTGGTGAATGCCGAGATCGCCCCGATGCGCCTGCTGCCGGTGGTGGCCGACTTCGCGGGCGCCATCAAGGGCAAGCGCTCGGTGGCCAGCATGCAGGACGCGCTCGACACGACGCTGGCGGCGGCCAAGATCGCGGCGGACGCGCAGGGCCGCGCGATCCGCATCAACCTCGCGGTGTTCGAGGGCGTGGCCAAGGGCTTCGAGTTCCTGTTCGCGGATCTGAGCGCGCTGGTGCACAAGCCGGCCGACGACTTCGCCACGCTGGTGGATGCGCGGATCACGACGCACAAGGCCGCCGAGGAGCGCAAGGCGCGCGAGCGTGCCGAGGCCGAGGCGCGTGCGGCTGAGCAGCGCCGGCAGCAGGAGGAGGCGGCGGCGCGCGCTGCGCAAGAAGCCGCCGCGAAAGCTGCGGCGGCGGCTGAACTGCTGGCCGCTCAGCAGTCCACGCAGGGGCAGACGCTTTCGCCGGCCGCTCAGGCGCTGAACGAGGCCCAAGGCGCCGCGCGCTTCGCCGCGGCACACCCGGCCATCGCCCGGCAGCAGCCGGCGCAGGCTCCGGCGCCGGCACCCGCGCCGCGCGCCGACGAACCCGCCACGCTCACGCTGGGCGTGATCTGCGAGCGCCTGGGCTTCACCGTCCGCGCCGAGTTCGTCGCCGATGCGCTGCACGTCAAGCCGGCCGCGATGCCGGTCAAGGGCCGCGGGCTCTACACCGAGACGCAGTTCCGCACGATCTGCCGGCAGTTGGTGAGCCACGTCGGCGCGATGGCCGAGCTGTACGCGGCCGAGGTGACGGCATGACCGCCGCCCCGATCTACGTGGTGGTCTGCGCGAACGACGGCGTCAAGAACGACGACGGCCCGATCATCCTGGAAACCTACACCAAGGGCGCAACCCTGGAGCGCGCACGGCAGCAGGCCGCCAACATGGAAGCGTCAACGCGCTGGAAGTACGGACCCTGCCGCGTCGCGCGCCTTGTGTTCGAGGGCCACCCGGCGTTCGCGGAGGCGAAGTCGTGAGCGCCGAGCACATCTACGAGCGCGCGAACACGGCCGCCGTTCAGGTGGACCCGCTCATCCTCGCTTCGGCCCTGGACCACATCGCCAAGACCGCGGCCAAGAGCCGCAGCCAGACGCGCCGCATCCGCTGGATTGAGCAGCGCGCCCTGATCGCCCTGGAGGGCCGCGAGTACCGCGACATCGACGTCGATCTGCCAAAGACGGCCGGCGACACCGCCCAGCGCATGAAGTGGCAGCGGGACATGCTCAAGCGAGCGAACCGCAACCTGATCGAAGCCGCTGATGCGCTGCTGGCACACCTGGACCGCATCGGCATGACGCGCGAGGAGCAGCCGCTGATGGACGCACTGCGCGGCGCGGCCGAGAACGCACATCAGTGGGAAGCCGGCATTGGAGAGCAGTCGTGACCGCCGCCACCCTACGCGACCACTGGCAGGCCCACGCCGACCGCGTGCTGCCCATCGACGCGAGCCAGGCGACCGTGATCCGCGCCCGCCGCGACTGGTACGGCCAGCAGCTTGACCGGCTGGCCGCGATCCCGAACCGCAGCGCGCAGGACGAGGCGCTGTTCCAAGAGGCCATCGGCTTCGGCAGGACGATTGGCCGCCCCGAGGAGACCGCACATGCCTGACCCGATGCGTGGCCGCTACTGCCGCAAGGGCGCGTTCCTGGCCGAGTTCAACGCGGCGCGCGAACGGCTTGCCGACCTGGGCGGTACGCTGGAAGAGGGCGTGCACGACTTCGAGGCGTTCACGTTCAACGTGCCCGGCAAGCTGCGGCTGATTTTCTACCCGCACACGACCCGCAGCACCGGCAATCGCCACATCCGCGTGCGCACCAGCGGCAAGTTCGACCCGCAGACCCTGCGCGCCGCGATCTTCGCGCTGGCCGAGAACAGCTGCACCTTCCAGTTCCCGGCCGACGGAGTGCTGCACCAGGAGGCCGTGTCGGCTGCGGTGCTGCGCTCGCGGTACGCGAAGAGCGCGACGGCCTGAACCACCGAATGACGCACATGCACGGCGGCGACGATCACGGGCTGGACCAGTTCCTGCGCCGAGTGGCGGTGCGCACTTACGAGTGCCGGCACTGCGGCGCCTCAATCACTTTCGAGAACCGTGTCGCCTACGGTGAGGATGGGCGCGAGCACAAGTGTCTCGCCGCGCGCACAGCGAGTTATCGCTGCAACCGCTGCAGCGAGCCGATCACGTTCAAAGACCGGCGCCCATTCAGCGCCGACGGCAGCCCTCACCGGTGCATCGCCAAAGCGGCGGCGGCATCCAGGGGCTTGCCTCCCAACATCGATCCGGAAACGGGCGAGATCCTTGGGCCGACGAGCCCGGGGCTGTTCTGACAACACCGAGGACATCACCATGTACGACGAACCGAGCGACCCAGAGCCGAACCCGTGCCCCTTCTGCGAAGAAGAGCTCGGCACCAATGACGGCTGCGACCACTGCAAGATGGCCAACGGTCGCGCCGAAGCCGAGAGCAAGCTGAACGATCTGCGGCACAAGCTGCACTGCCGCGCCCGCAATCTCGCGTGGCTGCCGCCCGGCCCCGAGTACGCCGCGCGCCGCGCCGAAGGCGTCGCGCTGCTGCTGGAGCTGGGCGGCCTGCCGATGCCGCGCGAGTTCATGGCGCAGGCCAAGGCCGCCATGGTCGGCGAGTACGGCGAGCATCCGCCGTACCGCGCCGGAGGCCTGGGCGAGCTGGGCCACAACGTGCCCGACGCCGACATCGTGGCGCGCTTCATGGAGCACGCGCACGCCGAGACGATGGCGGCGTCTCCTGCGGTCTTCACGGGAGAGATCCTGAGCGCAAAGCCGGCCACCCACGCCGATCAACTCTGGTGGGCTGATGACGACCAGGGCGCGCCCCGCGTCTTCACGCAGGCCGAACGCCTGCGCGGGAAGAGCCATCGCGGCGGCAGCACACAGTGGGGCCTGACGCTGCGCGAGAGTATCGAGAAGGCCCTGGATTCCGAAGCCAGGAGCGCGGCGCATTGGCTGGAGTTCCAGGCCGAGTACCTGCGGCCGCCGCGCGATCTTGTGCCGAAGGAAGACCCGCGCCGCGTGCGTGGTGGCGATCAGCCGAAGGTGTCGTTCGTTGTCGGCATTGAGGCCTACACCGCCTACGTCGGCCAGCACAAGAGCGAGCACTGGAGCAACCAGGGCTTGGGCTTCGGCGGCTCCGAGTTCCTGGTGCGCCTGGATGACGGCCGCGAGTTCTTCACCGACAACAACTGGAGCCGCGGCCAGGTGCCGCCGCATCTGCGCAAGCTGCTCAAGTCGAACGCCGTGTTCGTGCGCAAGCCCGAGACGGTGGAAGCAGAAGCCACCTAACCCTTCCCCACCGCCAGAAAGGCCCCCTCCCATGTTCGTCCTCGAATCCCTCACCAAGGTCCGCTGTCTCGACGTTCGCGTGCTGTCCAAGAAGGACCGCAAGCCCGACGAGAACCCCGGTGCGCAGCTGCTGCTGCGGGCCACGCTCGGAGCCGGCGCGCTGGCCATGTTCGACGGCTTCCTGCCTGGCATGCTGTACCGCAAGGCCGACGGCAAGAAGCAGGGCGAGCTCGACGGCCTGGAGACGGCCGAGCTGACCTCGGTGGGCGAGCACGTCAAGCGCCTGCCCTGGGTCTACGAGCAGACCGGCTGCGAGATCACCATCGACCTGGGCATGGGCGGGAAGTCCAACATCGTGCTGGACGACGTCAAGGTGCACCGCGTGTCGATGCGGCCCGAGCAGAAGGGCCTGGTGCTGCAGTGGACGGCCGACGCACCGGGCCTGAGCGACACCACGCGCGGCAAGCTCACGGGCCTGAAGAGCACCGACATCCAGATGCTGCTGGCCGGGCCCGAGGTGGACGAAGGCCAGGGCGAGATCCCGGGCACCAGCGCTGCGCCGGCCAAGCCGGAGCAGAAGCGCGTGCAGAAGGACGCAGCCGCAGCGCCGGCGGCGGGCACGACGGCCGAGGTGTCGAAGGCCAAGCTCGACGCCAGCGGCCGCAGCCCGTTCCCGAAGAACGGCGGCAAGACCGACGACGAGATCCGCGCCGAGGCGCTGGCCAACGGCAAGCCGGTGGGCGGCGAGGGCCAGCAGCAGGACGACGACGGCAGCGCGCACCCCGACGCGGGCAAGGGCGACGCGGCAGCGTTCGAAGCCGGTGCGGCGCAGGCCATCGCCAAGGCGCGCGGCAAGCGCGGCGGCGGTGCACGGGTGACGGCGGAGTAGGCGGCCATGAGCACGCCCACCATCCTGACCAGCGAAGGCTCCTACTTCGACTTCCTGGAGCCCGAAAAGTCGGCGTTCAGCATCCACGACATCGCGCACGCGCTATCGCACATCTGCCGCTTCACCGGCCACGTGCGCCAGTTCTACAGCGTCGCTCAGCACTCGGTGCTGGTGTCGTTCGTCGTGCCGCCCGAGCACGCGATGGCGGGCCTGCTGCACGACGCCGCGGAGGCGTTCATCGGTGACGTGTCCCGGCCGCTGAAAGCCCTGCTGCCCGACTACAAGGCCATCGAGAAGCGCATCGAGGCCGCGGTGCTTGGCCGCTTCGGGCTGCCGGCCGAGCTGCCACCCGAGGTGAAGCACGCCGACATGGTGATGCTGCGCACCGAGCAGCGCGACCTCATGGCGCGGCCCAATGACGAGTGGCACGGCCTAGCCAGCGTGCAGCCGCTGCCGGATGTCATCCGCCCGCTGTCCCCGGACACGGCCAAGTGGCTGTTCCTGGAGCGGTTCAATGAACTGTGGCAGGAGCGGCATGCATGACCACCCCCACCGAAGCGATGAAGTTGGCGCTGGCCGAACTGCTGAAGCACGCAAAGCGCGCGAACGAAATCATGCTGCACGAGGCAGGCATCGGCGTGTGTGACGTGACGGCAATCGCGCGCGCAGAAGCCGCCCTCGCGCAGGCCCCCGCACAGCAAGGCACCGAAGCGCTGCGCGAACTGGTCGCGCTGAAGGACATCAAGGAGCGCTACGAGCGGCTTTGCGACGCTGCCGAGCCAGGCACGGCAGAAGAAGCGCTGGCGCTGGAGGCCGACTACAACAACCGCAAGCCGCTCGCATGGGCAGCAGCCCGCGCCGCCCTCGCGCAGGCCGAGCAGTCCAAGGGCAAGCCAGGCGCAGTCATCATCAACGGCGCCACCGTCTGCTGCGAAGAGTTCGACCGCGAGCCGTGCCCGCATCAGCCGGAGCAGCGCTGCAAGTCGTGTCCCGGGAACGCGCAGGCCGAGCAGCCCGACAACATACCCGCGACGGCCGCTCAGGAGGCGGCCACCGACGAAGCGCTGGGCCTTGTCCTGCTGCCACCGATCCGCGTGTCGGCCCGCTCGCACGCCATCCTGCAGCGCATTGCCGAGGTTCGCGGCATCGTTCTGCAGGCGCTGGTGCGTGAGGCTCTGGAAGCTGGCCCGACGATGGGGCAGGCCGAGCAGCCCGCCGAGCCCGACACCGTGCCGTGGCCTGTCGTCACAGCGTACAGCGGAGGCGCCTCACACGATGGGATCGGGGGTCGCGTGTGGGTGCGGCTGGAAGATGGCGGGCAACAGGTGGAGTATGCGCCAGTGAAGCAGGCCGAGCAGGCGCAGCCGGTCGCCGCACTGCTTCGCTCGCGCCACGTCACTACATGGCCGCACGCTGCGGTTGATGGGAAGACGCACTACAGCGAGTGGGGCGACTGGCTGCCGACTACCTACAAGCACGCCAAAGCAGTCACGGACCCAAGCCGCAACACTGACCCAGTGTGCTACGAAATGCAGCCACTGTACGCCGCCCCTCCCGCCGCGCCGCAGCCGGTAGCGCTGGACCTGACCGGCGAGGCCATCAACGAAGCCGCCTGGGCGTTCGTGGAAACCTGCCCGGTGTCGTTGCCGGGGCCGATCTTCAACAACCTGAAGGCGTGCCTTGTGGCATCGATCAAGGTGTGGCTCGCCGCCGCACCCACCCAGGCCGCGACGCTGACGATGCGACCGATGGGGCCATCCGAGGAAGACCCGGAGCGCAAGGGCTGGTACATCGACGGCCCCGAGTTCTACTGCGATGTGGAGCGCGCCGCCTCAGGCGAATGGTCGGTCTACTTCAAGGACCGCGCGACTGGCAAGGATGCGTTTGGGAAGAAGGCCGCGCCGCTGGTGGCGCTGACCCAAGCCGCACAAGCGCGCGATGACGCGATCTGGTACGACATCCGAGCCACGCTGCGTGCCGTGATCGAGGACGGGCACTCTGCCGATTTGGACGAGGTGGACGCGAAGCGCCTGCTGGACCTGATCGACGCCGCGCCCCCTCCCGCAGCGCCGCTGACGGATGCCGACATCGAGGCAGTAATGGGGCCATGCCAAGGCAGCGAGTTCGCGGAGCATCTGCGCCGCGAGTTCATCAAGTCGTTCAAGCGGGTTTACTTCAAGCTGCACCCTGAGCGAGCGAACGGCATCCACGCGCAGGAAGGCGCCACGCAGGCGCAGGAGGTCAAGCCGGCGCAGGAAGGGGGCGCATCGTGAGCATCGTCCGCATCGACAACCCCGCCGCGCACACGCACGGCTGCGGCCGGCGTTCTGTGCCTGCCGAGGTGGAGGCCGTGCTGCGACAGTTCATGGCCTATGACCCGCTGACGGGGCTGCTGACCTGGAGAGTGAAGCGCCCGCGCGCCACGGCGGCGGCCGGCGACCAGATCGGCTGCATCAACTCGTGGGGCTACCTGCGCTTCGCAATCCAGCGCCGCGAGTTCATGGTGCACCGGGTCTGCTGGTTCTTGCACTACGGCGAGTGGCCCACGCAGCAGATCGACCACATCAACGGCATCAAGACCGACAACCGCATCGCGAACCTCCGGGACGTGCCTCAGAACGTCAACATGCAGAACCTGCTGCCCAAGCGCAGCAAGACGACATCCGGGCTGCTCGGCGCCCACGTGAGCGGATCGACAGCCAAGAAGCCGTGGTCCTCTTCGATCAAGGTGGACGGCCGGTCCTACTACCTCGGCGACTTCGACACACCCCTGGAGGCGCACCAAGCCTACATGGCCGCCAAGGCGACGATGCACACCGCGGCGTCAGGACGTCGGCTGCGCGCGGAGCAGGATGAGCCGCGGCTGAAGCGGCGGGCGGTGAAGCTGAGGAGGGTGGCCAGTGGCCGCTGACCTCTTCGGCGAACGCCCGCGCCGCGCACCGCGCGTGCTGATGCACGTCAGCGACGCCGGCAACGTGGACTGCAGCACCGACGCCGCCGACCTCGGAAAGCCGATGTGCCGCATGCGCTGCAGCCGCTGCGGCGCCGAGACCGAGTGGCTGATCTTCG
>CAZBUU010000155.1:0-9747 GCA_964495125.1 uncultured Rubrivivax sp. | reverse complement strand
TCACCTCGAGCAGCGCGCTCTGCACCTTGGCCGGCGCGCGGTTGATCTCGTCGGCGAGCAGCAGGTTCGCGAACACCGGGCCGAGGCTGGTGCCGAACTCGCCGGTCTTCTGGTTGTAGATGCGCGTGCCGACCAGGTCGGCCGGCACCAGGTCGGGCGTGAACTGGATGCGCTTGAAGCTGCCGCGCACCGTGCGCGCCAGCGTCTTCACCGTCAGCGTCTTGGCCAGGCCCGGCACGCCTTCCACCAGCAGGTGGCCCTGGGCCAGCAAGGCCACGAGCACGCGTTCGAGGAAACGGTCCTGCCCGACGACGACGCGCTTGGTCTCGTAGAGGATGCGCTCCATCAGCGTGGCGGTGGATTCGGCGGGTTCGGTCATCGACGGGCCTTCAGAAGGGATGCATGCCGGCGGCATTGGCGGCATTCTCGATGGGCACGGCGAAGCCGATGCCGATGAAGGTGCGCTGCTCGGACGGGTTGAGGATGGCCGTGACGATGCCCACCACCTGGCCGTCCATGGTGACCAGCGGGCCGCCGCTGTTGCCGGGGTTGGCGGCGGCGTCGAACTGGATCAGGTTGGACAGCGTCTTCTCGCCTTCGGGCGAGCGGAACTCGCGCTTCATGCCGGAGACGACGCCGTAGCTCACCGACGGCCCGATGCCGAAGGGGTGACCCACGGCGATGACGTGGTCGCCGGACCGCAGGTCGCCGGTGCTGCGCATGGTGGCGGCTTCCAGGTCGTCGGGCAAGCTGCTGGCGCGCAGCACGGCGAGGTCGTTCTCGGGCTGGGCGCCCACCAGCACGGCATCGCTCTCGTGGCCGTTGGCAAAGCGCACGCGCACCTTCTTCGCGCCCGAGACGACGTGCAGGTTGGTCAGGATGGTGCCGTTGTCGATGATCACCACGCCGGTGCCCAGGCTGCGCTCCATGGCGCGCTGCTCGGGGTTGTCTTCGCCGGTGTCGTTCTCGTCCATGAGGCCGATCACCCGCACCACGCTGGGCAGGATGGCTTCGTAGGCCTTGGCGGCCTCCGACGGCAGCGGCTCCTTTTCCAGCGTGCGGCGCACGGCGGCGTCGATGTCGTCCTGCGTGATCGGCCGGGCGCCCGGGTGCCACATCTGCATCGCCACCAGCAGGCTCAGGGCGAGCATGGCGCCGGCCAGGGCCCACAGCGGTGCCGCGTGGCGCTGGGCGAAACCCTGCCAGCGGCCGGGCGGTGGTGCGGCTTCGGCCACCGCGGGCGTGCCGACCGGCGTGCCGGCCTGCGCCGCCACGCCAGCGGCTGGCACCGGGCGGCGGGGAGAGCGGCTGTACAGCGGGGCCTTCTTCATCGGCAGGCGAGGGCGGGCTGGAACGTCGAAGCACGGTATCACGTTGCGTGCCGGCCTGCAGCGGCCGTGGGCACGGGCTGGGCCATCATCGCAGCATGTGGACGGACAGCCATTGCCACCTCGACGCGCCGGAGTTCGACGCCGACCGGCCCGCCGTGGTGCAGCGGGCCCGCGCGGCCGGCGTCGACCGGCTGGTGCTGCCGGCCGTGGCAGCCGCGCATTTCGACACCGTCCGGCGCCTGGCGCACGAGCACGGTCTGGCCTATGCGCTGGGGCTGCACCCGCTCTACGTGGACGGTGCGGCCGACGAGGACCTGGACCGCCTTGGGGCGGCCCTGCACGAGCACCGCCACGACCCCCGGCTGGTGGCCGTGGGCGAGATCGGCCTGGACCACTTCGTGCCGGGGCTGGACCGCGCGCGCCAGGAGCGCTTCTACCTCGCCCAGCTGAAGCTGGCTCGCGACCACGGGCTGCCCGTCATCCTGCACGTGCGGCGCTCGGGCGATGCGCTGCTCAAGGGGCTGCGGCGCATCGAGGTGCCCGGCGGCATCGCCCATGCCTTCAACGGCAGCGCCGTGCAGGCGCAGCACTTCGTGGCGCGTGGTTTCCGGCTGGGATTCGGCGGCGCCATGAGCTTCGAGCGCGCGCTGCAGATCCGCGCGCTGGCCCGCGGGCTGCCCCCCGGGGCCCTGGTGCTGGAGACCGACGCGCCGGACATCCCGCCGCACTGGCTGTACCGCACGGCGGAACAACGCGCGGCCGGCGCCCGCAGCCGCAACGAACCCGCCGAGCTGCCGCGCATCGCCGCCGTGCTGGCCGGTCTGCGCGGCTGGACGCTGGCCGAAACGGCGGTCGTGACCTCGGCCAACGCCGAGGCTGCGCTGCCTCGGCTGGCGGGTGCCTTCGCGGCGGCGGGGCGGACGCCCGGATGACCGCGCTTTTCGGGCGATCGGGCTGCCGCGCCCCCGGCAGCATCGGCAGGATGGACGTGGTGACCACCGCACCGGCCTTTGCGCCGGCACGCCGCCGCTGGCTGGCGGGTGCCGGCTGCGTCGCCGTGGCCGGCGTCGCGGGCCTGCATGCCGGCCCGGCGCGCGGGGCGGCGCTGGTGCGCGTGGCGCTGGTGATCGGCAATGCCGCCTACCCCAGCTCACCGTTGCGCAACCCGCTGAACGACGCCAAGGCCATGGCCGCGTTGCTGGAGTCACTGGGTTTCGAGGTTGTCCTCGCTGCCGATGCCGGCCGCGAACAGATGCTGGCCGCGCTGGCGCAGGCCGCTGCGGCGCTGCACGGCCGCCAGGGCGTGGGCCTGCTCTACTACGCGGGGCACGGGCTGCAGATCGATTGGCGCAACTACATGCTGCCGGTGGACATCCGCATCGAGACCGCCGCCGACGTTCCGCGCCAGGGTGTGGACGTCCAGCAGGTGCTGACGGCCTTCCAGCGGGCCGGGGTGCGCACCAACATCCTGGTGCTGGACGCCTGCCGCGACAACCCCTTCGGTGCCGGCGGCACGCGCGGCCTGGCGCCGATGGACGCGCCGCCGGGCACCTTCTTCGCCTACGCCACGGCGCCCGGCAACGTGGCCGAGGACGGCACGGCGGCCGAAGGCAACGGCCTGTACACGCGTTACCTGCTGCAGGAGCTGAAGAAGCCCGAGGCCCGCATCGAGGACGTGTTCAAGCGCGTGCGGCTTCAGGTGCGGCTGGCCACGCAGGGCCGGCAGGTGCCCTGGGAGAGCACCAGCCTGGAGGAGGACTTCGTGTTCGCCAGCGGCGAGGCCGTGGCCGCCCCCAGCGCGCGCCAGCGGCTGCGCGAGTTCGACGAGCAGCGCACCACCTGGGCCCGCCTGCGCGAGACGGGGCGCGCCGAGGAACTGGCGGCCTTCATCGCGCGCGACCCGCAGGGGCCCTTCGTGGAAATGGCGCAGTTCGCGCTGGACCGCGTCGCGCCGCAGGCCTTGCGCCCGCAACTGCCGGCGGCCCTGGCGGAGCTGGCCTCGCGCCCGCCGCCCGGCCCCGGGCAGGACCGCTACCGCGTCGGCGACACCTGGACCATGGCCTGGACCGACCACCTGCGCGACGACCAGCGCGACCTGCGCCACTACCGCGTGAGCGCCATCGAGGGCATGCGCGTGCTCGTCAACGACGGCCGCGTGGTGATGGACCAGATGGGCAACGTGATCGAGAACGAACTCGGCCGCCGCGACCCCGGCATCCTGATGGTGCCGGCCGAGCTGTCGGTGGGGCGCCGCTGGCACTCGGCCTACTACAGCCACCCGCTGTCGGGCGGGGCGCCGAGCCGGGTGCTCGTGGACCACCGCGTGGAGGCGCTGGAGGACGTGGAAATGCCGCTGGGCCGCTTCCGCGCCTGGCGCATCGGCATGACCGGCAGCCTGCTGCGCGTGAGCGACGGCGCCGACCTGCGTGCCACGATGTGGGTGGACGCCGCCACGCTGTGGCCGCTGCGCACCGTGCGGCACTTCACGCGCATGCACCGCAACGTGCTGGAGATGAAGAGCACCGAGGAACTGGTGGCCTGGCAGCGCGTGCCGCGCTGAAGCCCCTGCTGCCCACGCTGGCATCATCTCGTTCTTCTTCAATCAACGAGGCGGGGCAGGGTGATGGTTCGAGTCCGGGGATGGGGCGTGGTGGCGTGCATGCTGGTGGCGACGGCCGGCGGCGCCTGGGCGCAGGCGGCGCAGCAGATGCGCAGCGAGGTGCTCAAGGACGTGAAGGCGAAGTTCGCCTTCGACCGCGACCATGTCATGGCCGAACTGCCCGAGCTGACGGCCCACTTCAAGCGCTTCGGCGAACCCAACCAGGCCGGCACGGCGGAGTCGCCGCGCATCGTCTGGATCGTGCGCGTGCCGGGCGACACGCTGGGCAACTGCCTGCGCATCGACGCGCGCAAGTACAACAAGAACACGCCGGGGCTGGAGTTCAAGGTGCTGACGGGCAAGTGCGACATGTACCAGCGCGAGAAGCTCAAGGTCTTCGAAGGCTGAATGGGCGAGCGACTCGTCGGGCTGCCGCCCGTCATCGCGCGTCACGCCCGGCTGCTGGTGCTGGGCAGCTTTCCGGGCGAAGCTTCGCTGCGTGCCGGCCAGTACTACGCCCACCCGCGCAACCAGTTCTGGCCGCTCCTGGGCAGCCTGCTCGGCGCCGACCTGCCCGCGCTGCCCTACCGCCGGCGCCTGGCGCTGCTGCGTGCGCGCGGTGTCGGCCTGTGGGACGTCTATGCCAGCTGCCGCCGTGAAGGCAGCCTGGACCAGGCCATCGAGGACGCCGAGTGGAACGACTTCGCCAGCCTGCGCCGGCGCGCGCCGGGCCTGCGCCACGTGGCGCACAACGGCGGCGAATCGGCACGGGCCACGCGCGCCTTGCAGGCCCTGGGCTACACGGTCTGGCGGCTGCCGTCCACGAGCCCGGCCAACGCCAGCTGGTCCTTCGAGCGCAAGCGTGAGGCCTGGCACGCCGCCTTCGAGGCTGCGGGCCTTTGAGGCGCGGCTTCGGGCACCATAGCCGGCCATGCAGGACAACACTTTTTCCCCCGACGGCGCGCGGCGCCGCGTCCTCGCCGGCCTGGGCGGACTGCCCGCCCTGCTGGCCATGCCGGCCTGGGCCCAGGGTTACGCGACGCGGGTGGCGCTCGTGCTCGGCAACGCCGCCTACGCGCGCTCGCCGCTGCTGAACCCGGTGCGCGATGCGCGGGCGATGGCCGAACTGCTGCGCAGCCTGGGCTTCCAGGTCATCGAGGAGCGCGATGCCGACCTGTCCCGCATGGGCACGGCCATCGAGCGCGCGGCCGCCGCGTTGCAGGGGCGCCAGGGCATCGGCCTGCTCTACTACGCCGGGCACGGGCTGCAGATCGACTGGCGCAACTACATGCTGCCGGTGGACATCCGCATCGAGACCGCCGCCGACGTGCCCAAGCAGGGCGTGGACGTGCAGCGCGTGCTGAAGGCCTTCCAGGGCGCCGGCACGCGCATGAACATCCTCATGCTGGACGCCTGCCGCGACAACCCTTTCGGGGCCGAGGGCGGCCCACGCGGCCTGGCGCCGATGGACGCGCCCCCGGGCACCTTCTTCGCCTATGCCACGGCCCCGGGCAACGTGGCCGAGGACGGCAGCGAGAGCGACGGCAACGGCCTGTACACGCGCTACCTGTTGCAGGAACTGAAGAAGCCCGAGGCGCGCATCGAGGACGTGTTCAAGCGCGTGCGCTTGCAGGTGCGGCAGGCCACGCAAGGGCGGCAGATTCCCTGGGAGAGCACCAGCCTGGAGGAGGACTTCGTCTTCGCCGACGGTCGGCCGGTGGCCGCGCCGGCGCAGGAAGAGCGGCTGCGCGCCTTCGACGAGCAGCGCACGGCCTGGGCGCGCATCAGCGGCTCGAGCCGGCCCGAGGACTTCTACGCCTTCATCCAGCGCGACCCGAACGGCCCTTTCGCCGAACTGGCGCAGTTCGCGCTGGACCGCATCGCGGCGCCCGCCGTGCTGCCCCAGGCGCCGCAAGGGCTGGAGCAGGTGGTGCGCCTGCCGCCGGGCGCCGACCGCTACCGGGTCGGTGATGCCTGGGAGAACCGCAACACCGACCACATGGCGGGCGACGCGCAGGAGACGATGTGGCGGCGCGTGACCTCCATCGAAGGCCAGCGCGTGGTCATCGAGAACGGGCGCATCGTGCTGGACCAGATGGGCACGATCCTCGTCAACGGCAGCGGCCGCAAGGACCCGGGCATCCTCTTCATGCCCGCCGACATGACGGTGGGCAAGCGCTGGCGCTCGGTGTTCACCAACACGCCGCGCGACGGGCGGCCCATGCACAACTTCTACGACCACCGCGTCGAGGCCCTGGAGGACGTCACGGTGCCAGCCGGCACCTTCCGCGCCTTCCGCACCGTGCACCGCGGGCGTGTGCTGCGGCCGGACGGCGGCTCCAAACTGCTGGTCACCATGTGGGTGGACGCCGCGACGATGTGGCCCGTGAAGTTCGTGACCCGTCGCGAGGCGCTGCACAAGGGCTGGCTGGAGTCCCACACCACCGACGAGATGCTCACGATGCGGCGGCTGCCGCGATGACCAAGCGCCGTGCGCAGGCCCTGCCGCCGGTCACGCTGTCCGAGCAGGACGGCGTGCGCTACCTGCACCTGGGTTCCATCTGGATCCAGGGCGGCATGCGCATCCGCAAGCCGCAGGTGGTGGAGATCGACTACGTGCAGCGCATGCTGGCCGCCCTGCTGTGGCTGCCCACCGAGACGCTGCACGAAGGCCAGGCCGTGCAGCTGGGCCTGGGCGCCGGCGCGCTGACGCGCTTCACGGCGCAGCAACTGAAGTGGCCCACCACGGTGGTGGAGATCAACCCCGACGTCGTCGCCGCCAACGTCGTCTGGTTCCACCTGCCGGCCGTTGCCGAGGTGGTGAAGGGCGACGCCGCCGACTGGCTGGCCCAGGCCGAAGCGGCCAGCGTGCGCCTGCTGCACGTGGACCTGTACGACCACGAGGCCGCGGCCCCGGTGCTGGACGACGAGGATTTCTATGCCGCCTGCCGCCGAACGCTCGAAGATGGCGGGGTGATGAGCGTCAATTTGTTCGGTCGCCATGCCAGCTTTCGTGACAGCATCGCGCGCATCGCCGCCGCATTCGGCGCCGACCAGGTGTGGAGCCTGCGCCCCACGCGCGAAGGCAACACGGTGGTCGTCGCCGGGCGTGGCGTCGAGGTGCCGGCGCGCGAGGTGCTGTCGGCCCGCGCGGCGGCGCTGGAGAGCCGCTTCGGGGCCGTGGGCCTGCCGGCGCGCAAGTGGCTGCGCATGGTGCGGCCTTACGTTTCCGATCCCGAAGGACCGACGCTCCCATGACCCGACCCGCCGCTCCCCCAGCCCCGGCCCCGGTGCCCGCCCCGGTGGCCAGGGGCCGCCTGGAGTGGCCGCTGCTGCTGGGCTGGCTGCGCGAGGACGGCTTCATCACGCAGGAAGACGCCGACGGCGTGGCCGCGCGTTTCCGCGCCGGCAGCTCCAGCATGCACGCGCTGGTGCGCCTGGGTGGCGCCGGGCTGCTGCGCGCCGGCCGCGGCTCGCCGCTGGACACCGAGGCGCTGACCGAATGGCTGGCCGCGCGCGCCCGGCTGCCCTACCTGCGCATCGACCCGCTGCGCGTGGACGTGGGCCGCGTGGCCGACGTCATGAGCGTGCAGTACGCGGAACTGCGCCGCGCGCTGCCGGTGAACGTGTCGCCCACCGAGGTGACCATCGCCACCGCCGAGCCCTTCGACACCGGCTGGGTGAGCGAGATCGAGAGCCACACGCGGCGCCACGTCAAGCTGGTGGTGGCCAACCCCGACGACGTGCGCCGCTACACGACCGAGTTCTACGCCCTGGCGCGCAACGTGCGCGCGGCGCAGAAGAGCGGCGAGGTGGCCGTCACCGCCAGCTTCGAGCAGCTGGTGGAACTGGGCAAGAGCGCCAAGACCCTGGACGCCAACGACCAGGGCGTGGTCCAGGTGGTCGACTGGCTCTGGCAGTACGCCTTCGAGCAGCGCGCCAGCGACATCCACCTGGAGCCACGGCGCGACATCGGCGCCATCCGCTTCCGCATCGACGGCGTGCTGCACACCGTCTACCAGGTGCCGCTCACCGTGATGGCGGCGATGACGGCGCGCATCAAGCTGCTCGGCCGCATGGACGTGGTGGAACGCCGCCGCCCGCTGGACGGCCGCATCAAGACGCGCCGCCCCGACGCGCCCGACGGCGGCGCGGGCGGCGACGTGGAGATGCGCCTGTCGACGCTGCCCACGGCCTTCGGCGAGAAGATGGTGATGCGCATCTTCGACCCCGAGACCACCGTCAAGGGCCTGGCGGCGCTGGGCTTCGGCGCCAATGAATCGAAGGGCTGGCAGGAGCTCATCGCGCGGCCGCACGGCATCATCCTCGTCACCGGCCCCACGGGCAGCGGCAAGACGACCACGCTCTACGCCACGCTCAAGCAGCTGGCCACGGAAGAGGTCAACGTCTGCACCATCGAGGACCCGATCGAGATGATCGAGCCCGCCTTCAACCAGACGCAGGTGCAGCCGGCGCTGGACATGGGCTTCGCCGAGGGCCTGCGCGCGCTGATGCGGCAGGACCCGGACATCATCATGGTGGGCGAGATCCGTGACCTGGAGACCGCCGAGATGGCGATCCAGGCCGCGCTCACCGGCCACCTGGTGTTCAGCACCCTGCACACCAACGACGCCGTCGGCGCCGTCACGCGCCTGGCCGACCTGGGCGTGCCCAGCTACCTCATCGCGGCCACCGTCATCGGCGTGCTGGCGCAGCGGCTGGCGCGCACGCTGTGCCCGGCCTGCAAGCAGCGCGACGACACCGTCACCCGCGACACGCTGGACGCCGCCGTGCGGCCCTGGCGCCTGTCGGGCGGTGTGCGGCCCTACAAGCCCGTGGGCTGCCTGGAGTGCCGCCACACCGGCTACCGCGGCCGCGCCGGGCTCTACGAACTGCTGGTGATGAGCGAAGGCGCGCGCGCCGCCGTGCACCCTTCGCTGGACGCCGCGGCCCTGCGCCGCGTGGCCGTGAAAGAGGGCCTGCGTCCGCTGCGCCTGGCCGGCGCGATGAAGGTCGCCGAAGGGCAGACCACCCTCGAGGAAGTGCTGCGCAACACGCCGGCGCTGGACATCAACGGCTGAGCCGCGCACCGCCCCGGAGCACCGGGCGACGCTTACGTGGAAACCACAGCGGCCCCTTCCGGACCCGTCCCTAGAATCGCGCCGCAACCGCAGCCGCCCGGGCTGAGGAGGAGACAGGCGTGAAGATCAAGAGCGAGAAGGACTTCTGGTCCGGACTCATGTTCATCGGGGTGGGTGTCGCCTTCGCGTGGGGCGCCACCGGCTACAGCTTCGGCAGCTCGGCGCGCCCCGGCCCGGGTTACTTCCCCTTCGGCCTGGGCGTGCTGATGGCGGTGCTCGGCGGCATGGTGCTGTTCAAGGCGCTGACCTTCGAGGTCGAGGGTGGCGACAAGATGGGCCCGTGGGCCTGGAAGCCGCTGCTGGTGATCGTCGTGTCGGTCGCGGGCTTCGGCTTCATCCTGCCGCGCCTGGGCATGATCGCTTCGCTGCCCCTGCTGGTGATGGTGGCCGCCATGGCCGGCGACGAGTTCCACTGGAAGGACGCGCTCATCAACGCCGTGATCCTGACGCTGGGCAGCTGGCTCATCTTCATCGTCGGGCTGCAGCTCACGATCCCCATGTGGCCGGTCTTCCTGGCCCGCTGAGGAGCATCGCATGGATCTCCTCTCGAACCTGGCGCTCGGCTTCGGCGTCGCCTTCACCTTCCAGAACCTGGCCTACGCCTTCTTCGGCGCCATGCTCGGCACGCTGATCGGCGTGCTGCCGGGCCTGGGCCCGGTGGCCACCATCGCGATGC
>CAZBUU010000154.1:0-9875 GCA_964495125.1 uncultured Rubrivivax sp. | reverse complement strand
GCGCATAGCTGAAGATGTTCTGGCCGATCCAGGCCAGCGGCATGTAGGCCAGCACCTCTTCGCGCTCGGTGAGCTTGTCGAAGTTCTGGCCGGCCTTGGCGCGGTCCAGCAGCGTGCGGTGCGTGTGCACCACGCCCTTGGGGTTGCCGGTGGTGCCGCTGGTGAAGAACATGGCGGCCACGTCGTCGGGCTGGCACTGCGCCACTTCCTCGTCGAACAGGCGCGCATTGGCGGCGTCGTGCGCGCTGCCCTCGGCCACCAGGGCGTCCAGCGAGGCCAGGCCGGGCTCGCCGTAGTTGCGCAGGCCCCGCGGCTCGTCGTACCAGATGCGGCCGATCTGCGGGCAGTGCTCGCGCAGCTCCAGCATCTTGTCGACCTGCTCCTGGTCTTCCACGATCGCGAAGCGCACGTCGGCGTTGTTGATGGGGAACACGTACTCGGCGGCGACGGCGTCCTGGTACAGCGGCACCGGCACGGCCCCCAGCGACTGCGCGGCCAGCATGCAGGCGTACAGGCGCGGCCGGTTGTCGCCGACCACGATGACGTGGTCGCCGCGCTGCAGGCCCGCGTGCGCCATGCCGCAGGCCAGGCGGCGCACCAGCAAGGCCAGCTCACCCCAGGTGAGCGTCTGCCAGATGCCGAACAGCTTCTCGCGCAGCGCCGCAGCCTGCGGCCGCTGCGCGGCGTGGTCCAGCATCAGACGGGGGAACGTCGTCTGCAACGCAAGTCTCCTGATCGTTCTGGAGCGCGATTCTGGGCAGAACTTTGACGCCCATCTGTCGTTACGACGACAATCCTAGGGTTCGTTCTCACCGGCGTTTCCCCTAGGACCCCAGCATGGCCACGCAGGCTTTCCCGTCAGCTTCGCATGCCACGCCGGTGCGCACCTCGCGCTCGCGCGCGGTGCTGGCGGAGGAACTGCCGCAGATCCCCTGGCTGGACCGGCTCGAGGATGAAGAGTGCGAGCGCGTGCGGCGTGACCTGCGCGTCATCACCGTGTTGCCGGGCGAACTGGTGTGCCGCGTGGGCAAGCCGGTGACCTACTGGTTCGGCGTCGTCGACGGACTGCTGAAGATGAGCAACGACGAGGCCTCGGGCATCCCGATGACCTTCACCGGCGTCAGCAAGGGCGGCTGGTTCGGCGAAGGCACGGTGCTCAAGAGCGAGGTCTACCGCTACAACATCCAGGCGCTGCGCAAGAGCGTGGTGGCGGGCATCCCGGCCGACACCTTCCATTGGCTGCTGGACCGCAGCATCGGCTTCAACCGCTTCGTCATGAACCAGTTGAACGAACGCCTGGGTCAGTTCATCGCCGCGCGCGAGATCGACCGCTTGAACCACCCCGACGCGCGTGTGGCACGCAGCCTGGCAGCCTTGTTCCACCCCGTGCTGTACCCGGGCGTGGGCGAGCTGCTGCGCATCACGCAGCAGGAGCTGGGCTACCTGGTGGGCCTGAGCCGGCAGCGCGTCAACGAGGCGCTCAACGCCCTGCAGGCCGCGGGCGTGATCCGGGTCGAGTACGGCGGCGTGCGCGTGCTCGACCTGGAGCGCCTGCGTGGCTACGGGCGCTGAGCCCGCTCAGTCGACTTCCAGGTTGTCGATGAGGCGCGTGCTGCCCAGCCGCGCCGCAGCCAGCACCACCCGGGCGTCCCCGGGCACAGGGGCGGCCAGGTCCTGCCGTCGCCGGATGGCGATGTAGTCCGGCGCCCAGCCGCGGGCTGCCAGCCCCGCCATGGCCTCGGCCTCCAGGGCCGCAAGGTCGCTGCGCCCGGCGCTCAGTGCGTCGGCCAGGCCGCGCAGCGTGCGCGCCAGCGCCGGGGCTTCGGCGCGCTCGGCCGCAGAGAGGTAGCCGTTGCGCGAGGACAGGGCCAGGCCGTCGTCGGCGCGCGCGGTCTCGCCGGCGACGATCTCGATGGGCATGGCCATCTGCCGCACCATGCCGCGGATCACCATCAGCTGCTGGTAGTCCTTCTTGCCGAACACCGCCACGCGGGGTTGCACGCACTGGAAGAGCTTCATCACCACCGTGCATACGCCGGTGAAGAAGCCGGGGCGGAAGGCACCCTCCAAGATGTCGGCCAGCGGCGCGGGGGGATGCACCTTGTAGGCCTGCGGCTCGGGGTAGAGCTCGGCTTCCGAGGGTGCGAAGAGAAGGTCGCAGCCAGCGCCACGCAGCAGATCGCTGTCGCGCTGCAGCGTGCGCGGGTAGGTGTCGAAGTCCTCGTGCGGCGCGAACTGCAGCCGGTTGACGAAGATGCTGGCCACCACCGGGCCGCCGCGGGCGCGGGCCTGCTGCACCAGCGACAGGTGGCCGTTGTGAAGGTTGCCCATGGTGGGCACGAAGGCCGCGGCGCCGGGGCCGGGAAGCGCGTCGCGCAGCTCGGCCAGGGTGTGGAGGGTCTTCACGCGCGGGGCCTTTCCCGTTGTCAGTAGGTGTGGACGCCCTCGGCCGGGTAGCTGCCGTCCTTCACCGCGACCACGTAGCGGCGCACGGCGTCGGCGATGCTGCCGCCCTCGGCGTGGAAGTCGCGCACGAAGCGCGGTCGCGGCCCGCTGCCCAGGCCCAGCATGTCGTGCAGCACCAGCACCTGGCCGTGGCAGCCGGCGCCTGCACCGATGCCGATCACGGGCATCGGCAGCGCGGCGGCCAGTTCGCTGGCCAGCCCCGAGGGCACCAGTTCCAGCACCAGCATGGTCGCCCCGGCGTCGGCCAGTTCGCGCGCGTGGCGCCGCAGGGTCTCGGCGGCGGCCTCGTCACGCCCCTGCACGCGCCAACCCCCCAGCGCATGCACCGACTGCGGCGTCAGGCCCAGGTGGGCGCACACCGGCACACCGCGCTCCACCAGGTGACGCACGGTCTCGGCCGTCCAGCCGCCACCTTCCAGCTTGACCATCTGCGCGCCGGCCTGCATGAGGCGTGCGGCACTGGCCATGGCCTGGGCCGGGCCCTCGTGGTAGCTGCCGAAGGGCAGATCGCCCACGACCCAGGCACGCCGGTTGCCGCGAGCCACACACTCCGTGTGGTAGCACATGGCGTCCAGAGAGACCGGCAGCGTGCTGGCATGGCCCTGCAGCACCATGCCCAGGGAATCGCCGACCAGCAGCACCTCCACGCCGGCGTCGGACAGCAGCCGCGCGAAGGTGGCGTCGTAGCAGGTGAGCATGGCGATGCGCTCGCCGCCGGCGGCCATGGCCCGCAGGCGGGTCAGGGTCACGGGCTTGGACTCGGCAGGCGCGGCCGCTTGCGGGGCAGGGTACATGGCGCTCCCGCGCCGGCATGGGGCCGGCGCGGGCGGCGCGATTATGGGCGAGCGCGGCGGCGGCAGGCGCCCAGCACGCCCGCAGCGGCCAGCCACAGCGCCCAGGTGGCCGGCTCGGGCACGGCGGCCAGCTGCAGGTCCGAGACGGCCAGCTGCGACACACCGATGAAGTCACCCGTGTCCACCACGCCGAAGGCCAGCGTCGCGGTGCCGGCGCTGCCGAAGGTGTGGCTGAAGCCCTGCACCCCGGCCGGCGCCGTGCTGCGCGTGGCCAGCGTGATGAGCTGGCCGTCGAGCACGAGGAAGGCGCGGTCCTGGAACAGCGTCTCCTGGGTCGTGAAGACCCAGTCGAAGCTGAGCGTGTCGCCCGCCTGCACGGCGAAGCTCTGGGCGGCGACGCTGCCTTCGTAGGCGGGTTCGTCCAGGCCGTCCAGCGCGTAGGCTGCCACGCCGGCAGCGGGCTCCACGGCGTCGATGTACGCCGCCGGCATGCCCGAAACGTTGAACGGCGTCTCGTCGGTGTAGGCCGTGGTCAGCGTGAGCGCGCCGGCCACGTTGAGCGCGTCGCCGAGCAGGCTCCAGCCGGCCGGCGTCGGGCCGGCCGCCTGCGCCGCGCCGGCGGCCAGCGCGAGGAGGGAAATCACCAGAGGTCTTTGCATGGTGTTCCCCTCAGCGCACGATGAGGTCGCGTGCCGCCACGACGGCCGCGGGCAGCACGCCGTTCAGGAACACCAGCGCACGCGGGTCGGTCGTGGGCGAGATGCCACCCACGCGCACGTTCACCTGCGTCTGGCCGCTGCGCGTGAGCGTGAAGCTCACCCAGCCTTCGGCCACCGGGTCCACCCCGTTCCAGCCGATGGCGGCCAGCAACTGGCGCAAGTCCAGCTTGTCCTTGCCCGGCACGAAGTCGGTGATGGTGTCGCCGGCATCGCGCAGGCCCTGGTACGCGAAGATGTTCAGGCCCGCCCCGCCGGTGAGCACGTCGGCCCCCACGCCGCCGACGAGAATGTCGTCGCCCGGCGTGCCGACGAGCGTGTCGCGCCCCGCGGTGCCCAGGATCGTCTTGTAGAGGTTCAGGCCCAGCAGCACCGGGTCGTGGTCCGAGGACTTGAAGGCGTTGGCCTCGTAGGGGTCGGGCGGGCACAGGCCACCGCAGGTGATGGCCGGCGCCTTGAACTCCAGGTTGTAGTCGTACATCACGGCCTCGTCGGCGTTGATGTGCCAGTGCGTCGCGAAGGCGACCTTGGGCGACATCGAAGCCGTCGTGATGGCGTGGTCCAGCCGGCCGGCGGCGCCGTCGAAGACGTAGGAGTAGCCGAACGCATTGAAGCGGCCGATCTGGTCGACGTAGCCGCTGCTCGTCAGGTCGAAGATCGGGTCTTCCTGGCCGTAGGCGTTGAAGTCGCCGACCAGCAGCACGTCGTTGCTGCCCGCCAGCGACTGCACCTGCGCGACGAAGGTGCGCAGCTGCTGCGCCTGCTGCAGGCGCAGCAGGTTCCAGCAGCCCTGGCCGTCGCCGCTGTCCACGTTCCCCGGGGCGTCGGCGTCGCCGGCGCTCGGGCAACTGCCCTTGCTCTTGAAGTGGTTGACGACGAGCGTGAGCTTCTCGCCGTTGGCCGCCGCAAAGGTCTGCGCCAGCGTGGGCCGGTTGTTGATGGCGGCGTTGTCGCTGAGTGCTGCGCCGACAGGCGTCAGGCGCGCGGGCTTGTAGATCATCGCCACCTTGATGGCGTCGGTGCCCGTGCCGGTGGCCGGGTCGGCCACCACGGCATAGGTCACGGCGCCGATCTTGGTGTTCAGCGCGTTCACCAGGTTCTGTGCTGCCACGCTGCCGTTGTTCTGGATCTCCATCAGGCCGACGGCGTCGGCGTTCAGCGCCGCCAAGGCCTCGACGATCTTTTCACGCTGGCGCTGGAACTCGAGGAGGTTGTTGGCACCGCGGCAGTTGCCGGCCGTGGTGCTGGCGCCCAGGGTGCAGCCCTGGCCCGTCAGCCCGTCGGCGGTCTGGCCGTTGGTGAAGGTGGTGAAGAAGTTCAGCACGTTCATGCTGCCCAGCTTCAGGTTGCCGCCCACCACCGGCGGCGTGCCGTTGCGCGGGTTGGCGGCGGTGAACACCGGCGCCACCGTCGGGTGGATCTTGTAGTCGCCGAAGCCGGCCGTGCTGTTGGTGGCCAGGCCGTAGTCGATGACGCCGGTGATGGCGGCCACCGTGTCGCCCGCGCGCGGCAGGCCGTTCGGGTTGATGTAGGGCGTGGGGTTGGGGTTCTGGGTCGTGCGGCCGTCGTCCAGCAGGATGCGCGCGCGCGCGTTGGCATCGGCCAGGGCCTGCGCCTGGGCGCCAGGGCGGAAGCGGTTGGTCGGCGTCTCCAGTCGGCCGCCGGCGGCCAGCGTCAGCTGGCCGTAGCGGGCCTGGAAGAAGTTCTGTTGCACCGTCAGCGGGCCGGTGATCGTCACCAGCATGCCTTCGTAGCGTTCGAGCTCGTCGTTCACCGCTTCGGGCAGCGAGATCACCACCGGCGTCACCGTGCCCGTGCCGAGCAGGGTGATGGCGGTGGGGCCGGTGAGCTCGGTCACCTTGTGCGCCAGCGTGTCGGCGTTGGAGGCGCTGCCGGTGTTGAACTCGGCCACCACGCCCGTCAGGCGGATCAACTGGCCCACGGCCACCGTGGGCGCGCTGCTGGTGAAGACGAAGATGCCGTCGGAGGTGAGCGGGTCGCCGTCGCCCACCGCGTCCTGCAGGAAGAAGCCGTTGTTGGTGAGCTTGGTGACCACGCCCGTGGTCGTGACGGTCTGGCCGAGCAGCGGGCTGGTCGCCGTGTTGCCCTGGATCTGGTAGATGGGCGTGTCGGCGGCCTGCGCCGAGACGCCGCCGGCCACGAGCAGCGCCAGCAGCGCCGCACGCGCGCCGGCGCAGAGTTTCGTTGTCATGAATCTGTCTCCGTGACGGTTTTCAGCGGCGCTGGCGGCGGGCGACGAAGCCGACCACGGCCGTACCGGCCAGCAGCAGGGCCAGGCTGCCGGGTTCCGGCACGGGGCTGCTCGTGACGAGGAAGTTGTCGACGCGGTTCGTGCCGCCGCTGGCCACCACGCCGCCGTTGGCGGAGACGGTGGAGGTCTGGACCATGCGGATGTAGACACTGGCCTGGTTGTCCAGCGCGCTGAGGGCCGAGAGGTCGAAATTCAGCGTGTAGATCGGGTTGTAGGTGGCCGAACTCCAGGTCGGGTTCGGGGCCGCATTGGCCAGCACCGCGTAGGACTGGAACGTGGTGAAGCTGCTGCCGTCCGTGCTGTAGGCGAGGTTGAAGTCACGCGGGCCGGTGCCGCTGCTGGTCTGGTCGAAGCTCACGTTCAGGCCGCTGAAGCCCAGCGAGCTGAAGACGAACTGGTAGTAGTCGCCGACTTGCCAGTTCGTCGAGCTGAACGACTCGGCCGAGCCGTTGCCGACCGGGTTCGAGTAGGCCGAAGTGGCGGCATGGAAGCCGGACGCGCTGCCGCTGCCGACCTCCGGGGCCAGCGGGCCTGCCGTGGTGGGCACCGAAGTCTCGAAGGTCCACTGCGCCAGCGTGTCCGCCTGGGCGGGCAGGAAGGCGACGAGGGCGGCAGCGGCGGCAAGGGTCTTGAACATGGGAATCCTCCGGGATGGTGATGAGGCAAGGCACCTGCGGATCTGCAGATGCTTGGCAGTAGACACGCCAAGCATGAATCGTGCGTGAAGGTGGCGCCCGATGGAGGGGGCGACCCCGCGACCCCGGGGGCCGGGTATCGACCTACACTGCGCACCAATCCCGAAAGCCCCACACGCCGATGTCCGACGACGACGCCCGTGAACGTGCCGAGCAGAAGACGCTGCTGATGCCCCGCCGGGAGCAGGGCAGCGAGTTGCGCGCCGGCCATCAGATGCAGGAGTTCGTCGTCGAGAGGCTGCTGGGCGTGGGCGGCTACAGCGTGGTCTACCTGGCGCGCGACACCAAGCTCGACCGCCGCGTGGCGCTGAAGGAGTACCTGCCGGCCACCCTGGCCATGCGCGCGCCCGACGGCAGCGTGATGGCGCGCCTGCCGCGCTTCGAGGACTTCTACAGGAAGGGGCTGGAAGGCTTCCTCAACGAAGCGCGGCTGCTCGGCAGCTTCGACCACCCCTCGCTGCTGAAGGTGTTCCGCTTCTGGCCCGAGAACGGCACCGCCTACATGGTGATGCCTTACTACGAGGGCATCACGCTCAAGAAGTGGCTGGCCGACCTGGGCACGCCGCCTTCGGAGCGCTGGCTGCGCGACCTGGCCGACCCCATGATGGCCGCGCTGGCTGCCATGCACGAGCAGAAGTGCTACCACCGGGACGTGGCGCCGGACAACATCCTGATGCTCTACGACCGCACGCGCGCCACCGGCAGCAGCTACCTCGAGCAGCGCCCGCGGCCCGTGCTGCTGGACTTCGGCGCCGCGCGGCGTGTCATCGGCGACGCCACGCAGCAGCTCACCGCCATCCTGAAGACGGGGTATTCGCCGGTGGAGCAGTACGAGGGCGAGGTCTCGATGCGCCAGGGCCCGTGGACCGACGTGTACGCGCTGTGCGCCGTGCTCTACACCGCGGCCGTCGGGCGGCCGCCGCTGTCTTCGGTGGCGCGCGTGGTGCGCGACGACCAGATCTCCGCGCGCACGGCCTGCAAGGGCCGCTACTCCGAGAGCTTCCTCGCCGCCATCGACGCCGGCCTGACGGTGCGGCCGGAGCAGCGCCCGCAGAGCATGGAAGCCCTGCGCGCATTGATGGACATGCCGGTGCCGGCGCCTTCGCCGGTGCCTGACCTGGAACTGCCGGATGCACCCTCCGCGGCGCCTGCGGCGGCCGCGCCGAAGGCCGGCAACCCCTGGCTGCTGATCGGTGCCGCGGCCGCCGTCGCGGCCGTGGCCACGGGCATCTGGCTGGCGCGCCGCTGAGGGCCCGCCTCAGCCGTTGCTCACGCCGTGCGCCACGTGGCCCGCGGGCACGTGCAGCGCGGCGTTCTCGATGTGCCCCGTCTGGTCGTCGAAGAAGAAGTCGGGCTCGAACTCCGCCAGGAAGCTGCCCTTGGGCAGGCCGCCCAGGAACATGGCCTCGTCGACGTCGATCTGCCAGTCCATCAGCGTGCGGATGGCGCGCTCGTGTGCCGGCGCACTTCTCGCCGTCACCAGCGCCGTGCGCACGCGCATGCCCGGCTCGGGCTCGCGCTGCAGGCGGTGCAGCGCTTCCAGCAGCGGCTTGAAAGGGCCGGCCGACAGCGGCGCGCCGGCGCGGTCGCGCTCGTGGCTCTGGAAGGCGGCCAGGCCGTCGCGCTGGTAGACGCGCTCGGCCTCGTCGCTGAAAAGCACGGCGTCGCCGTCGAAGGCGATGCGCACTTCGTCAGGGTGGGCTGCGGAAGCGCGCGCGCTCTCGGGGTAGACGCGCGCCGCGGGCACGCCGGCGGCCAGGGCCTGGCGCACGTCGGCGTCGTGGGTGGAGAGGAACAGGTTGGCCGCCAGCGGCCGAAGGTAGCGCCAGGGTGCTTCGCCGCGCGTGAACACGCCGCGCTGCACCGGCAACCCGTAGTGCTGCGCCGAGCGGAAGACGCGCATGCCGCTGACGGGGTCGTTGCGCGAGAGGATCACCACCTCCACGCGCGGGCGCTCGGCATGGCCGGCGTTGAAGGCCAGCAGCTTCTTCACCAGCGAGAAGGCCACGCCGGGCCGGGCGGGTTCGTCCAGGCGCTGCAGCTGCAGCTGCATGTAGGCGCGGTCGTCGCTGCCTTCGAAGACGCGGTTCTCCTCCTCGAAGTCGAACAGCGCGCGCGAGGAGATGGCGACGACGAGCTGGCCTTCGAGCGTGGCGGGCATGGTGCGCGCATGCTACGCCGCGGGCCTGGGCCGGGTTTCGGCGGCGACGGGGCAGAATCGCCACTTCGCCGGCTGCCGCCCACGGACCCCATGACCCCCCAGCGCATCGCGACCCTGTTCGCCGCCTTCTGCTTAGGCACTGCCGCCTGGGCCGCCGGGCCGCACCAGCACGGCGTGGCGCAGCTGGACGTCGGCGTGGAGCCGGGCCGCGTGACGCTGGACCTGGACACGCCGCTGGACAACCTGCTCGGTTTCGAGCGCGCGCCGCGCACCGACGCCGAACGCGAACGCGCCGCCGCCGTGGTGAAGAAGCTGCAGGCCGCGGACGGCCTGTTCCGCATCGACCCCGCGGCCGGCTGCACGCTGGCCAAGGTCACGCTGAAGTCGGCCGCGCTGGGCCTGGGCGCCGACGCCGCCACCGCCAAGGGTGACCACGCCGACCTCGAAGGCCGCTTCGAGTTCGCCTGCAAGGCGGGTGCGAAGGCGGGCTTTCTGGAGGTGGGGCTGTTCGAGGCCTTCGCCCCGCTCAAGCGCATCGAGCTGCAGGTGGTCACGCAGCGTGGCCAGCTGAAGGCGGTGCTGGTGCGCCCCGCTTCGCGCGTGGTGCTGGCGCGCTGAACGACGCGTGCTGACGCTGCGCGAGGTCCGCTACGCCTGGCCCGGGGCCGGTGAGGACTGCCTGGCCATCGAGTCGCTGGACATCGCCGCCGGCCAGACCGTCTTCCTGCACGGCCCCAGCGGCTGCGGCAAGAGCACGCTGCTGGGCCTGCT
>CAZBUU010000153.1:0-9889 GCA_964495125.1 uncultured Rubrivivax sp. | reverse complement strand
GTCCCAGGTTGCGGCTGAGCGCCACGCTGGGCGTGCTGCAGAAGAGGCCTAGGTTGACGCCGCTGACGGCGAACTTCGCCTCGCGCACGGCCACCGCCATGTCGCACATCGCCACCAGCTGGCAGCCGGCCGCCGTGGCGATGCCGTGCACGCGCGCCACCACCGGCACGGGCAACTGCTGGATCGTCATCATCATGCGGCCGCACTGCGCGAAGAGGCGCTCGTAGTAGGCCTGCGAGGGTTCGGCGCGCATCTCCTTCAGGTCGTGCCCGGCGCAGAAGGCCTTGCCCGCGGCGGCGATGACCACGACGCGCGCCGTGTCGTCGGCGGCCACGCGGTCCAGCGCGGCCTGCAGCGCGTCCAGCAGCCCTTCGGACAGCGAGTTGAAGGCCTGCGGCCGGTTCAGCGTGAGCGTGACGACGCCGCGAGAGTCCTTCTCGTGCAGCACCAGGGGTTCGTCGGACATGGCGGTCTCCTACTCGATGGCGGAAGCGCTCTTGGCGCGCTCGCGCAGCTGGAACTTCTGGATCTTGCCCGTGCTCGTCTTGGGGATCGGCTCGAAGCGGATCTCGCGCGGCACCTTGTAGCCGGCCAGCAGCGTCTTGCAGTGTGCCACCAGGTCGGCGGCCGTCACCTCGGCGCCAGGCTTGGTCTCCACGTAGGCCACGGGTGTCTCGCCCCACTTGGCATCGGGCCGCGCCACCACGGCGCAGGCCAGCACGGCGGCGTGGCGGTAGAGCGCGTCCTCCACCTCGATGCTGCTGATGTTCTCGCCGCCGCTGATGATGATGTCCTTGCTGCGGTCCTTGATCTTCACATAACGGTCGGGCTCCATCACCGCCAGGTCGCCGGTGTGGAACCAGCCGCCGGCGAAGGCCTTGTCGGTGGCCAGCGGGTTCTTCAGGTAGCCCTTCATGACGATGTTGCCGCGGAACATGATCTCGCCCATGGTGTTGCCGTCGGCCGGCGTGGGCGCCATGGTCTCGGGGTCGAGCACGGTCATGCCTTCCTGCAGCACGTAGCGCACGCCCTGGCGGCCGTTCAGGCGGGTCTGCTCGGACAGGCTCTCCTCCGCCCAGGACTCACGCTTGACGGCCACGGCGGCCGGCCCGTAGACCTCGGTCAGCCCGTAGACGTGGGTGATGTCGAAGCCGATCTGCGCCATGCCTTCGATCATGGCCGCCGGGGGCGCTGCGCCGGCCACCATGCCGCGCACCTTCTGCGTGATGCCCTCGCGCCACTCGGCCGGTGCGTTGATGAGCAGGTTGTGCACGATGGGCGCGGCGCAGTAGTGGTCGACGCCATGCAGGCGCATCGCATCCAGGATGGCCTTGGCCTCCACGCGCCGCAGGCACACGTGCGTGCCACCGAGCATGGCGATGGTCCACGGGAAGCACCAGCCGTTGCAGTGGAACATCGGCAGCGTCCACAGGTACTTCGGGAAGTGCGGCATGGTCCAGGTGGCCGCGTTGCACACCGCGTTGAGGTAGGCGCCGCGGTGGTGCGTGACCACGCCCTTCGGGTCACCGGTGGTGCCACTGGTGTAGCTCACGGCGATGGCGTCCCACTCGTTGGCCGGGCTTTCCAGCCGGACCAGGGGTTCGTGCGCCGCCAGCAGGGCCTCGTACTCGTGCTCGCCGAGGCGGTCACCCGGGCCGGTGTACTCGCTGTCGTCCACGGTGATGACGATGGGCCGGCGGTCGTGCTCGCTGCGCAGCAGCGCCAGCGCCTGCGCCATCACGGGCTCGAACTCGCGGTCGGTGATCAGCACCTGCGCCTCGCAGTGGTTCATCTGCCAGGCCAGCAGCGGTGCGTCCAGCCGCGTGTTCAGCGTGTTCAGCACCGCGCCCAGCGCCGGCACGGCGTAGTGCGCCTCCACCATCTCCGGCGTGTTGGGCAGCATCACGTTCACGGTGCTGCCGCGGTGGATGCCGAAGTGGCGCAGCGCCGCCGCCAGGCGCGCGGAGCGCTCGCGCACCTGGGCCCAGGTGTAGCGCCGCGCGCCGTGCACCACGGCCGGCAGGTCGCCGAAGACCTCGGCGCTGCGCTCGACGAAGCTCACCGGCGAGAGCGCCACGAAGTTGGCGGCGTGGCGGTCCAGGTGCTGGTCGTAGATGCTCATGGATCGGCCTCGATGCGGGTCGGAATGGCTGCTGGAACGTCCATCCTACGCGGGGAAGGCCTGGGCCCGGGCACGTCCACACGGCTGTCGATGACGCGGCGCTGACGACTCCCCATCCTCCCCGGGTCAGTCCGCAGGGCGGACGCGGGAGAACACCTTGAACACGAAAACCCTGTCCGTCGCCCTGTTGGGCCTGGGTGGCCTGGCCAACGCCGCCGCCCAGGACGCTGCGCCGCCCAAGATCAGCGACTTCCTCGCCGACACCGGCGCCACCTATGTGGGAGCCGCAGGCATCATCAGCCTGGACGACAAGCTGGTGACCAGCGTCTCCACGCCGAAGGACTTCGTCGTCAGCCTCGGGCAGGGCAAGAACAGCGTGTCGCAGAACGGCTTCGGCATCGCGTTCGCACCCGGGCGTTCGAAGTTCCAGAAGCTGGCGGTCGACATCAGCCAGTACGGGAAGGACGACCCGGCTGGCCTGGTGGGCTGGGAGCGGAACTACGCCCACCACTGGCGGCGCCTGCTGAACTCGACGACGCTGAGCTACGCGGAGAACAAGCGCAGCATCGACCCCGTGGACTACCGGCAGAAGGCCGTGGCGCTGCACGTCGAGTACTTCCTCAACTTCAACGACGACCCGGCCGTCGCGGCCTACCGCTGGATCATCGGGGCGGCGTCGCAGAACGACAACCCGGGCGACAGCGCCTGCCAGTCACTCGCCAGCCTGCGCAAGGCCACGTCCGGACCGAGCGCCGCGCAGCAAGGGGTGACGGCCACGCTCAACCGCCAGGATGTCAAGACGGTCGCCTCGGGCGTGCCAGGGAGCGACCCCGTGCCGAACCTGGCGCTCGAGCACGCTGCGCTGAAGAAGCTGGCCGACGGCATGCGCCCCAAGGTCGTGCTGGCGCGGGCGCGGGCCGGCGCGGATGGGGCCCAGGGAGAAGCGCAGAAGCAGGCGGAAGCGGAAGCGGAAGCGCTGAAGGCCGTCGAGGACACACAGAAGCTGGTGCTGGACTGCGCCGACGAGGCGCTCAAGAAGAGCCGCGCGAAATGGAACAGCACGAAGTTCACCCTGCTGTGGGGCAAGGGCAGCATCAGCGCCACCCAGCCGGGCGCGCCGCGCTACTCGCTCGGCACGCATGTGCAGCTGGGCTTCCAGATCGCGCCGCCCGATCCCAGCGACAGCCTGTTCACCTTCACCGCGCGCCGCGCCGCCAAGGCCGTGGACGTGGACAGCCTGAACACCGCGCCGACCTACAAGTCGAGCTCGCTCATCGCCGCCCGCTACACCTACGGCTACAACCCCGGGCGCACGCTGTACTACCTGGCGGAGATCAGCAACGCCAGCGCGAAGAACGCGACCGTCGCCAGCGGTGCATTCAAGTACGCCATCGGCGTGGACAAGAAGCTCGACGACTCGATGTGGCTGGAGCTGCGCATCGGCAAGAGCCTGGTGCGCACGGGCGAGACCTCGGAAACCAAGGCCATGGCCAATCTCAAGTTCTCGTTCGACTCCGAACTGGCCGGCCTCAGGAAGTGAGGGCCGCCGCCAGCGCCTGGTCGACATCCCACAGGATGTCGTCGATGTGCTCCAGCCCCACCGAGATGCGCAGCATGTCCGGCGGCACGCCGGCGGCGAGCTGCTGCGTTTCGTCCAGCTGCCGGTGCGTGGTGCTGGCCGGGTGGCTGATCAGCGTGCGCGTGTCGCCGATGTTGACGAGATGGCTCATGAACTGTGCTGACTCGATGAACTTCACGCCCGCGGCCACGCCACCCTTCACCCCGAAGGCCAGCAGGCCGCTGGCGCCACGCATCTGGCGCTGCATCAGCGCGTGCTGCGGGTGGTCTTCCAGGCCGGGGTAGTTCACCCAGTTCACCGCCGGGTGCTGGCGCAGGAAGCGCGCCACGGCCAGCGCATTGCTGCAGTGGCGTTCCATGCGCAGCGGCAGCGTCTCCACGCCCTGCAGGATCTGCCAGGCGCTGGTGGGCGCCAGCGCCGCGCCGAACACGCGCAGGCCCTCCATGCGGCAGCGCATGGTGAAGCCGAAGTTGCCGAAGGTCTCGTAGAACTTCACGCCGTGGTAGCCCGGCGAGGGTTCGGTCATGCCGGGGAACTTGCCGTTGTCCCAGGGGAAGCGGCCGCTTTCCACCACCACACCGCCCAGCGTGGTGCCGTGGCCGGCCAGGTACTTGGTGGCGCTGTGCACCACGATGTCGGCGCCCAGCACCAGCGGATTGCAGAGGAAGGGGCTGGGCACGGTGTTGTCGACGATCAGCGGCACGCCGTGCGCGTGCGCCACGTCGGCGATGGCGCCCACGTCCAGCACCACCAGGCTGGGGTTGCCCAGGGTCTCGGCGAACACGGCGCGCGTGTTCGGGCGCATGGCAGCGGCGAAGGCCTCGGGCTTCGTGGCATCGACGAAGCTGGTCTCGATGCCGAACTTCCGCAGGTTCACTGCCAGCATGGTGACGCTGCCGCCGTACAGCGCGCCGGCGGCCACGACATGGTCACCCGCCTGCAACAGCGTCGTCAGCACCAGCGCCTCGGCCGCCATGCCGCTGCCGCAGGCCACCGCCGCACGGCCCTGCTCCAGGGCCGCCACGCGCTCTTCCAGCGCCGCCACCGTCGGGTTGGACAGGCGCGAGTAGACGTTGCCGAAGGTCTGCAGGTTGAAGAGGCTGGCCGCGTGGTCGGCGCTGTCGAAGACGAAGCTCGTCGTCTGGTAGATCGGCAGCGCGCGGGCCCCGGTCACCGCGTCGGGGATCTGCCCGGCGTGGATGGCCAGGGTCTCGGGCTTGAAGGCGTGGTCGCTCATGCGGCGACGATACCGCCGGGCGGCGCGATCAGGCCACGGCGCGCGCCGCCGCTGCGGCGAACACGGGGTCGTCGTCGTCCCGGCTGAGTTCGACGCAGGCGTGCACGAGCTTGATCAAGTGGTCGTCGTCCGAGGCCACCGCGCGCCGCACCATCTCGCCCCAGGGCAATGCGGGCGCCGGCGGCAGCGCTGGCCAGGCCGTCATTCGCGCCGACAGGTAGGCGGCGGTGCAGGCGTGCACCAGCGCCGGCACCGCCGCAGCTTGAACCTGGGGCTCCACCCAGGCCATCAGCAGGCGGATCGCCCGCAAGCCGGTGACCATGTGCAGCACGGTGAAGGCGCGCGTGCGGGCATAGCCCTCGGCAGCGAAGCGCGTCAGTCGGGCCAGCAGATCGGGCGGCGCCTGGAGCCGTCCGGCCAGGGCCTGGTAGGGCTCGGACAGTTCCACCAGGCGCATGCGCAGCGTGATCAGCGGCGCCTCGGGCGTCCAGCGCAGCGCGGCCTCGCTCAGGGCGGCTGCCCAGGCATCGAAGGGCAGGTCCTGCGGCTGCTGCGCCGGCGGCAGCACCGGCTGCCAGCGCGCGGCCCAGTAGGCCAGCGCGCTGGCCAGTTCACCGTCGTGCCCGGCCTCCACCGCGTGCGCCACGCGAATGGGCCCGTGCAGCGCGCCGGCGGCGGCGCCTTGCAGCAGCACGGGCAGGCTGTCGTGCAGCACGGCGTCGCGGCCCTGCACGGCCAGGCGTTCGAGGAAGGCGGCGCGCAGCGCGGCGTAGGCGTCGAAGCGGCCGAGGCCGGCGCGCCAGTCGGGGCCGATGCTGGGCAGCGCCACGCCCGCCTCGCCGCGGAAGTGCGCCTGATGATGGCGGCGGAAGGCCTCCAACCGCGCCTGGTCGGCGCCCATCGCCTGCAGCGCCTGCAGCGCCATGGGCAGGTGGCTGGTCAGGCCGGTGGCCGTCTCTGGGGGCAGGGCCTGGTCCGGGTCCAGCAGGCGGTGCAGGTCGGTCAGCGTCGCGGGGGTGGGCATGGCGGGCTCGGGGTGGAAGTCGACAGGCCCGCATCTTCAAAGTTAAAGTTAACTTGAAGTCAAGCACTTTTCACCGCCAACGAACACGCCATGGACGACCCCTGGATCCCCATCAGCGAGATGGCCCGCCGCGCCGGCGTGCAGGCCAGCGCCCTGCGCTTCTACGAGACGCAGGGCCTGCTCGGCAGCCAGCGCAGCGCCGGCGGTCAGCGCCGCTATGCGCGCAGCGATCTGCGCCGCGTGGCCTTCATCCGCGCTGCGCAGGCCGTGGGGCTGTCGCTGGAGGAGATCGGCGCGGCGCTGGCCAGCCTGACCGGCAGCCGCACGCCCACGCAGGCCGACTGGACGCGCCTGTCACGCGCCTGGCGGCCGCGGCTGGACGCGCAGATCGCCGCGCTCACGCTGCTGCGCGACCAGCTGGACGCCTGCATCGGCTGTGGCTGCCTGTCGCTCAAGCGCTGCAAGCTCTACAACCCGGGCGACGGTGCGGCGGCCTTCGGCGCCGGGCCGCGCTACCTGCTGGGCACGCGTTCGTCGCAGGTCAGGGCAGCGGCCGACGTGCCGAAATGACGCCGGTGTTCACGCCCACCCAGTTCAGCCCGCCGAAGAGCCGCGCGTGCTCGATCTTCACGCAGCGGTCCATCACCGAGTCCAGGCCCGCGGCACGCGCGATGGCGTCGGCCTCGAGGTTCATCACGCCGAGCTGCTGCCACAGGCATCTGGCGCCGATGGCCACGGCGCTGGCGGCGATGGGCGGCAGGTCCGCCGGCTTGCGGAACACGTCGACCATGTCCACCGGGAACGGGATGTCCTCCAGCCGCGCGAAGCAAGGCTCGCCCAGGATGCTGTCGTAGCGCGGGTTCACCGGCACGATGCGGTAGCCGTGGGCCTGCATGTACTTGGCGGCGAAGTAGCTGGGCCGGTGCCACTCGGCCGACAGACCCACGACGGCCAGCGTGCGGCATTGCTTGAGAAGGCGGCGCAGGGTCGGGATGTCGTCGGCCATGAAGGCATCGTAGCGCGTGAGGATTCACTGGCCTTGCGCGTCTCGCCTCCCGATACTGCGCGCGCCGCGGAGGGCGGCCAAGGAGAACGACTTGAAGCACTGGATCACCGCCGCAGCCCTGCTCGCGGCCACCACCACCGCGCTGGCCGAAACGCCCATCGAGCGCGGCCGCTATCTCATGCGCGGCATCGTGGCCTGCGGCAACTGCCACACACCCATGGGGCCGCGGGGCCCGCTGCCGGGCCAGGAAATGGCGGGCGGCACGGTCTTCGACGAGAAGCCGTTCACCGCCGTGGCGCCCAACATCACGCCCGACGCGGAAACCGGCATCGGCCGCTGGACCGACGAGCAGATCGTCGCCGCCATCCGCGAAGGCAAGCGGCCCGACGGCACGATCATCGGCCCGCCCATGCCCATCGGCCTGTACCGCGGGCTGTCGGACACCGACGTGGCGGCCATCGTGGCCTATCTGCGCAGCGTGCCGGCGGTGAAGAACGCGACCAGGAAATCCGTCTACCGCATGCCGCTGCCGCCGGCCTACGGGGCGCCGGTGACCAAGGTGGCCGATGTACCGCGGAGCGACAAGCTGGCCTACGGCCGCTACCTCGCCGGCCCGGCAGGCCATTGCCTGGAATGCCACTCCGCCCCCGGCCCGCAGGGCCCGGACCTGGACAAGGGCCTGGGCGCCGGCGGCATGACCTTCAACGGCCCCTGGGGCGTGAGCGCGGCCAGCAACATCACGCCCAAGGGCATCGGCAAGTACAGCGACGCGGCGTTGAAGAAGCTCATCACCACCGGTGTGCGGCCCGATGGCAGCCGCCTGAAGCCCCCCATGGGCACCGCCTTCTATGCCACCATGAGCGCGGCCGACCTGGACGCCCTGGTGGCCTATCTGAGAACCCTGCCGCCCAAGTGACGAACCTCGACCTGTGGCCCGACAGCGGCTACGCGAAGCTGGAACGCCAGCCCCAAGGCTGGTTGCAGCCCACGCCGGCCTGGTGGGCGGCGTGGTTGAAGCGGCCGGAACTGGCGCTGGTGCCCGAGTCCTGCCGCGCCGAGCACGCGCTGCATGCGGCGCTGTCGCAAGAGCCCTTGCGTCCGGTGGGCGAGCGCGAACTCGCCGCGCTGGCCGACGCCGACGTGCGCGAGAACTGGCGCCACTTCCTGGCCCTGCGCGATGCGCTGCAGCAAGCCGGCTCGCTGGAAGCCTGGTTGCTGGCGCTGTGGCGCAGCGGGCCGGTGCGCGTGCCGCCGCTGTTCATCGACCTCGTGGTGCAGGCCGTGGTCCGCGGCCTGCTGGAGGGCGTGGACGACGCCTTCGAGGCCCGCGCCGCCGAGCTCTTCTTCCGGCCGCAGCGGCTGTCGCTGCACGAAGGCCGGCTGCTGGCCGGTGACCGCGAGACACTGGACCTGCAGCGCGAAACGCACGGCTTCGGCGACATCGGCCGCCTGCTGGCGCAGGCGCAGCAGCCGCTGCGTTCGGTGCAGCTGCGCGTGCTGCAGCGCGAATCTGCGGCAGCCTATTGGGCCGAAGCCGCCCGTCCCGGCGGCCGCCACGCCTTTCTGCTGGACCTCACGCACGACATCCGCCAGGAACTGGGCCACGGCCTGGCCTTCCAGCTGCAGGCCGCGAACTCGGGCCTGTCGGCGCTGGCGCGCGTGCTGCAGCGGTGGGTGCGGCACCTGCTGGGCGTGGCCGTGGGCATCGAGCCGCTGCGCCAGATCGACGACCCGCAATGGCGCTGGCACCTGGGGCTGGACGCCGAAGCCAGCCGGCTGCTGGACGACCTCTTCGAAGGCCGAGCCGTGGAACCCGAGCGCCTGGCGCGCCTGGTCAGCCTGTTCCGGCTGCGCTTCGCCGACGCCGCCGAAATGCGCGCCGACGTGGCCGGCCGCCCGGTCTACCTGGGCCTGGCCATGGACGCCACGCAGTCGCTGCGCCTGAAGCCCCAGAACCTGCTGCTGAACCTGCCGCTGGCCCGCGTCGCCTGAGCCCCCGGGCACGGGCCCGCTGCTACACTGCCGCCCGTCAGGAGAGAGCTTCACCCGTGAAGCCGCCGAAGGCGCAGAGGTCCACCTCGAACGCTCAGGCAAAAGGACTGGCTCACACACCTCACTGGAGAGAGGCGCGGCCCCACCGGGTAACGCGTCCACCGAAGGGGCAAGGCCTGCCGATCGCCAGCGCGACGGGGCAGCGCCGAATCTCTCAGGTAAAGCGGACAGCGGGGGCCCGTCGGCATCGGCAACGGTGTCGGTCCGATGCCCTTGCCGAGGTTCCCCATGTCCGACGCCCCGCTGCTGCAGACGCCGCTGCACGAACTTCACCTCCGCCTTGGCGCCCGCATGGTGCCTTTCGCCGGCTACGCCATGCCGGTGCAGTACCCCGCCGGCCTGATGGCCGAGCACAAGCAGTGCCGCGACAGCGCGGCGCTGTTCGACGTGTCCCACATGGGCCAGCTGCGCCTGGTGGGCGAAGGCGCCGCGGCGGCGCTGGAAAGCCTGGTGCCGGTGGACGTGGTGGACCTCGCCGAAGGCCGCCAGCGCTACGCCTTCTTCACGAATGCCAGTGGCGGCCTGCTGGACGATTTGATGATCGTGCGCACACCCGCCGCCGCGCGCCACGGCTTCGGCGACCTGTTCATCGTGGTGAACGCCGGCTGCAAGGACGCCGACACGCGCCACCTGCAGACGAACATCGGCCACCGCTGTCAGGTGGTGCCCATGCCCGAACGCGCGCTGCTGGCGCTGCAGGGCCCGAAGGCGGTGGACGCGCTGTCGCGGCTGAACGCCGGCGTGGCCGCGCTGACGTTCATGTCGGGCGGTGTCTACACGCTCGACGGCGCCGAGTGCTTCGTCACGCGCTCGGGCTACACCGGCGAAGACGGCTTCGAGATCTCGGTGCCTGCGGAGCAGGCCGTCCA
>CAZBUU010000152.1:0-9924 GCA_964495125.1 uncultured Rubrivivax sp. | reverse complement strand
GGTGCTGCTCAAGCGCGAGGACCAGCAGCCGGTGTTCAGCTTCAAGCTGCGCGGCGCCTACAACAAGATGGTGCACCTGCCCGCCGAGGCGCTTGCGCGCGGCGTCATCTGCGCCTCCGCGGGGAACCACGCCCAGGGCGTGGCGCTGGCCGCCAGGCGGCTGAACTGCCGCGCCGTCATCGTGATGCCGGTGACGACGCCGCGGTTGAAGATCGATGCCGTGCAGGCGCTCGGCGGCGAGGTCGTGCTGCAGGGCGACAGCTACTCCGACGCCTACGGTCACGCGCTGGAACTGCAGAAGGCGCAAAGCCTGACCTTCGTGCACCCCTTCGACGACGAGCATGTCATCGCCGGCCAGGGCACGGTGGCCATGGAGATCCTGCGCCAGCACCAGGGGCCGCTGGACGCCGTGTTCGTGGCCATCGGCGGCGGCGGGCTCATCTCGGGCGTGGCCGCCTACATCAAGGCCGTGCGGCCCGAGGTGCGCGTGATCGGCGTGCAGACCGTCGACTCCGACGCCATGGTGCAGTCGGTGCGGCGCGGGCGGCGCGTCACGCTGACCGACGTCGGCCTCTTCTCGGACGGCACGGCGGTGAAGCTGGTGGGCGAGGAGACCTTTCGCGTGGCGCGCGAGCTCGTCGACGACTACGTGGTCGTCGACACCGATGCCGTCTGCGCCGCCATCAAGGATGTCTTCCAGGACACGCGGAGCATCCTGGAGCCGGCCGGTGCGCTGGGCGTGGCGGCCATCAAGCAGTACGTCGCCACGCACCGCATCAAGGGGCAGACGCTGGTGGCCATCACCTGCGGCGCCAACATGAACTTCGACCGCCTGCGTTTCGTCGCCGAGCGGGCCGAGTTCGGCGAACAGCGCGAGGCCCTGTTCGCGGTGACGATCCCGGAGGAGCGTGGCTCCTTCAAGCGCTTCTGCGAGCTGCTGGGCCCGCGCTCGGTGACCGAGTTCAACTACCGCATCAGCGACGAGAAGATCGCGCATGTCTTCGTCGGCGTGTCGATCCACAAGCGTGACGAGGCGGCCCGCATCGCGCGGCACTTCCAGAAGCAGGGCTTCGCCACGGTGGACCTCACCGACGACGAACTGGCCAAGGAGCACGTGCGCCACATGGTGGGCGGGCGCAGCGAACTGGCCCGCGACGAGCGGCTCTTCCGCTTCCAGTTCCCCGAGCGTCCTGGCGCGCTGATGCGCTTCCTGGCGGCCATGCACCCGGGCTGGAACATCAGCCTGTTCCATTACCGCAACCAGGGTGCGGACTACGGCCGCATCCTGGTGGGCATCCAGGTGCCGCCGGGGGACGAGGCGGCGTTCGACGAGTTCCTGCGCTCGCTGGCCTACCCGTTCGCCGAGGAATCCATCAATCCGCTCGTGCGGCTGTTCCTGAAGTAAGGGCCACACCGGCCGGGCCCGCTCGCTACACTCTTTGCATGTCCGGCCAGAACCGCTCCCTCGTCACGCCGACGACGAACCCGCTGCTCGAAAAGGCGCTGCGCGAGAAGCTGCACCGCCGCAACGAGGTCGGCGGCAGCCTGGGCGAGCTGGAACCTCTGGCGGTGCGCCTGGGGCTGATGCAGAACACGCTGAAGCCGCACTTCCACGATCCGCAGCTGCTGCTGTTCGCGGCCGACCACGGCATCGCGGTGGAAGGGCTGCGCGCCTCCATGGGCCGCCAGACCCAGGAAACCGCCAGCATGCTGCTGCACAACCAGTTGCCGCTGTCGGTGTTCGCCCGCACCCAGCAGCTTGAGCTGACCGTGGTGGACTGCGGCATCGCCGCCAACATGCCGCCGCACGAGCGCCTGATGATGCGCAAGATCGCCTACGGCACGCGCAGCGCGCGCGTGGCCTCGGCGATGAGCAAGGACCAGGCGCACGCCGGCATGCGCGCCGGCATGGAGATCGGCGACAAGCTGCGCGGCAACTGCACCATCCTGGCCGGCATCGGCGTCGGGTCGCACGAGAGCGCGGCCCTGGTGCTGTCGCGCCTGACGGACAGCCCGGTGCGCGACCTCATCGTGTCCGGTCCGGACATGGACAAGGACGAGCTCGCGCACCTGATGACGGCGCTGCAGGGCGCGCAGACGCGTCACCGCAGCGTCGTCGAACCCATCGAGGTGCTGGCGGCCTTCGGCGGTTTCGAGGTTGCGGTGATGGTCGGCGTCATGCTGATGGCCGCCAGCAAGCGGCATCTGCTGATGATCGACGGCATGCCGGCCTGCGCCGCCTTGATGCTGGCTTCACGCATCGCGCAGCCCGTCACCGACTACTGCATGTTCTGCCGCAGCCATTCGCACCTGGGCCTGGACCAGGCGCTGAACCTGTTCCGCGCCTCGGCGCTGCTGGAACTGGGCATGGACAGCACCGACGGCACGGGCGCCGCACTGGCCTGGCCCATGGTGCGCTGTGCGGCAGCGCTGCTCACCGAGGTGGCCGACGGCGAAGACCCCGGTCCCACGCGGCCGGGCGACATCGCCACCCCGGCGGGCGAACCCTTCTCGCTCCCCGAGCCCGAGAAGTCGCCCTTCGGCGACGCCTTGTACTGAGCCAACCCGGGCGCCCCTGCGGTCAGACCACAGGCGGCGGACCTCAGCGGGTGAGGTTGTCGCTTGGCGGCGTCGAGGCCGGCTGCTGGTGCTGCCCTGCGGCTTCCGGATTTTCCGGCAGCTGCGGCGGCCCGCTGTTGCGGCGGCTGCCCGGCCCGAACTGCGGCGGCGCGCGCGTGCCAGGCGAGGGGCCGCCCACCATCGGGGGCGCGGGTGGGGGCAGGGGGGCGCCGGCCGCTCCGCCGGCCCCGGGCAGGCTGCCTGTGGCAGCGGCGGCCAGCGGCGCAAGGTTCAGCGATACCCGAGCCTCGCCGTCGCGCGGCCCCAGGGTCGCGCCCCGTGCATTCACCGACTTCAGCACCTGAGCGCCATCGACGACATGCCCGACGCGGAAGGCCCGCGGCGGCTTCCCGTCCACGGCGATGAGCGCCACGCCTTCGCGTGCCGCCGCCGGTGAACGGGGACTCAGGACCCCGATGAGTTGGAAGCGCGAATCAGGCGGCGGCTCGGCAGCGGCGGCGCTGGGCGGCGGGGCGTCCACGCCCAGCAGGCGGGAGAGGTCGCCGCGCGGTGGCGGCGTGGCGTCGGCCACGCGCGCATGGGCCGGCACCGGCGCCGGGGCGGCGAACAGCCGCAGACCCCAGTAGGCCGCGCTGGCCGCCGCCAGCGCCCACACACCCAAGCTCCACCATCTCAGCAACATGCGCCGATTATGATTGACCGGCCTGCCGCGCAAGCGGCGCCTGCGGCCTCACGCATGACACTCGCTCCAAATTTCCGACGTCGCGCTGCCCGCGGCTTCACGCTGATCGAACTGCTCGTGGTCCTCGTGATCATCGGCGTGCTCGGTGCACTGATCGTCCCGAACCTGTTCTCCAGCCTGGACGATGCGCGGGGCACTGCCGCGCGCACCGACATCAAGACACTGGTGGAGTCGCTCAAGCGCTACAAGATCGACAACCAGCGCTATCCGAGCACCGAGCAGGGCCTGGATTCGCTGGTGCGCCGGCCGGCCGCCAACCCGGTGCCTGCGAACTGGAAGCCGTACCTCGACAAGCTGCCGGCCGACCCCTGGGGCAAGCCCTACCAGTACCTGAATCCAGGCGTCAACGGCGAGATCGATGTCTTCAGCTTCGGCGCCGACGGCCAGCCGGGGGGCGAAGGCAAGAATGCCGACATCGGCTCCTGGCAGTAGCTTCCCGCGTCATTCGGCCCGGCTGCGGCGCGGGCTGACGCTGATCGAACTCGTCATCGTCGTGGCCATCGTGGCCGTGGCCACGGCCGTGGTGATGGTGGCGCTGCGCGACGGCGACGAGGCGCGCCTGGAGGAAGAGGCTGCGCGCCTGACGGCCCTGCTGGAGATGGCCCGTGCGGAGTCTCGCGTGTCAGGGGCCAGCGTGCTGTGGGTTCCGCAGCGCGACGACGGCGCCGGCCCGGGCCAGCCGCACTTCCGCTTCGTCGGGCTCTCGGACAAGCAGCCGATGCCCAGCCGCTGGCTGGACGCCGCCACGCGCGCCGACGTGGTGGGCGCCAGCACCGTGGTCCTGGGCCCTGAGGCCATCCTGCCGCCGCAGCGCATCGTGCTGCGGCTGTCGGCGGCGCGGCTGGAACTGGCCAGCGACGGCCTCGGGCCCTTCGCCGTGGCCACGGTCGCGCCCGCCCGCTGAATGCGCATGCGACGCCGCGGCTTCACCCTGGTGGAAGTGCTCGTCGCCCTGGCCATCGTGGCCATCGCGCTCGGCGCCGGGCTGCGCGCGGCGGGTGTGCTGACGGACAACGCGCAGCGCCTGTCCGACGTCATCGCCGCGCAGTGGTGCGCCGACAACCAGCTGACGAACCTGCGGCTGTCGCGCCAGTTCCCGGGCATCGGTGACGCCGACTTCAGCTGCGAGCAGATGGGCCGCAGCTACCCCGGCAAGCTGGTGACCCGCCCGACGCCGAACCCCAGCTTCCGCCGCGTCGACGCGGTGGTCAGCGATGCCGACGGGCGGCCGCTGCTCACGCTGTCGACCGTCCTGCCACGGCCATGAAGCACCGACGTCACCATCCAGCCCCGACGCGGCGCGTTCGCGCCGGCTTCACGCTGGTGGAAGTGCTGGTGGCGCTGCTGATGATGGCGTTGCTCACGGCCCTGGCCTGGCGGGCGCTCGACGGCGTGCTGCGCGCGCGCGACGACGCGCAGGTCTCCGTGGACCGTGCCTCGCGCCTGGCCACCGTGCTGGTGCAGTGGGAACAGGACCTGCAGGCCGTCGTCGACACCGAGTCCGTGCCGCCGCTGGCCTTCGACGGCCAGACGCTGCGCCTGACGCGTCGCAGTGACAGCGGCGTGGCCATCGTCGCCTGGTCGGTGCGCAGCGGTCGCTGGACACGCTGGACGGCACCCGCCATCGCACGCAGCGGCGAGCTCCAGGAAGCCTGGATGCGCTGCCTGATGCTGCAAGGCACCGAACCCGGCCACCTGACGCTGCTGGAAGGCGCCAGCGGGTGGCAGCTCTACTACGCCCGTGGCGGCAACTGGGCCAATGCGCAGTCCACCGGCAACCTGGTCCTCAGCCCGGCGGCACCGCCCCCCCCGGCTTCGGGGGTCGCACCGGCCGGCGAGGGCAACGCGCCCGAAGCCCTGAAGTCCGCCCCGCCGGAGGGCGGCACGCCATCCGCGCCGGCCCCCGGGGCTTCGGCGGCGGCACCGCCGGTCGTGCAGCTGCGCGACACGCTGCCGGACGGCGTGCGCATGGTCATCACGCTGGACGGCAAGACGCTCACGCGCGACATCGCGCTCGGGCCGGCGGGGTCGTGATGCGGCGCCCTCCCGCGCGCGGCGCAGCCCTCCTGCTGGCGATGATCATCGTGGCGCTCATGACCACGGCGGTGGCCGGCATGATCTGGATGCAGACGCGGGCCGTGGGCGTGGAAGGCGCGGAACGCGCCCGCACGCAGGCAGCCTGGATCCTCAGCGGCGCGCTCGACTGGGCGCGGCTCATCCTTCGGGAGGACGCGCGCAGCGCGCGCCAGAACGGCAAGACCTACGACGCGCTGACGGAGCCTTGGGCCACGCCGCTGGCGGAAGCACGGCTGTCCACCTTCCTGGCCGCCGACAAGGACAACAACGCCGACGGCGGCCCCGAGGCCTTCATCAGCGGCAGCATCGTCGATGCCCAGGCGCGCTTCAACCTGCGCGGCCTGATCGACGGCGGCGGCAAGGCCGTGCCGGCGCAGGTGGCCGCGCTGCAGCGCCTGGCGGCGCAGGCCGGTGCACCCTCCGACGCGGCCACGCGCATCGCCGACCTGCTGGTCCGCGCCTGGGGCCCGGTGGGCGACGAGGGCCCGCGCGGGCCGCCCATCAAGCCCACGAAACTGGCCGATCTGGTGTGGCTGGGCATCGACGCGGCGACGGTCGCGCGGCTGGCGCCCTGGGTCGACCTGCTGCCCATTCCGACGCCCGTGAACGCCAACACCGCACCCCGCGAGGTGCTGGTGGCGGCCATCGACAACCTGGACCTCGGCACCGCCGAACGCCTGGTGCAGGCACGCACGCGCAAGCCCTTCGAGACCCTGGCCGACGTGCAGGCGCAGCTGCCCGGCACGCTGAAGGCCGACGGCAGCCGCATCGGCGTCACCTCGTCCTGGTTCGTCGTCGCCGGCCGGCTGCGGCTGGAAGAGCGTGTGCTGGAAGAGCGCTCCCTGCTCCACCGCGACGGCGACAAGGTCACGGTCCGCCGCCGCGAGCGCGCGAGCTTTGCCGTGGCGCAGGGAGGATGAGCTCCTGCCGAGGCCACAATACGCGTCGATCCCCCCGAGCCCGCTCCACCCGACCCGATGTCCCTCCTAGTCCTGACGCTGCCCCCGCATGAACGCCTGGGTGCCCGCAGCGGCGCGGCCGATGCCGGTGGCGCGCTGCGCCTGCCCGCCGAGTGGCCCTTCGTGCTCAGCACCGACGGCCGCAGCATCGCCCAGCAGGGCGTGGCGGCGCCTGCCCTGTTGCCGCGTGCCGATGCCGTGACCCTGGTGCTGGCCGAAGGCGACGTCAGCTGGCACCGCGTGGCCGTGCCCCGGGCGCCAGCTGCACGCCTGCGTGCGGCATTGCTGGGTGTCATGGAAGAGGCGTTGCTGGAGGACGAGGACAACCTGCACTTCGCCCTGGCGCCGGAAGTGCAGCCGGGGCAGGAGGGCTGGGTGGCCGTGACCAACCGCCCGCGCCTGCAGGCGGCGCTGGCGGCGCTGGAGGCCGCCGGGCGGTCGGTGGAGCGCGTGGTGGCGGCCAGTTCGCCCCAGGCCGCTGCGCGAGGCCATGTTTTTGCCGCCGGTGACGGTGCCGAGGCCGTGCCCGTGCTGTCGCTGGCGCGCGCCGACGGCGTGGCGCTGCTGCGCCTCAATGGCGGCCTGGCCCGCGCGCTGCTGCCCGACACCGAAGGCCTGCGCTTCACCGCCACGCCGGCAGCCGCCACGGCGGCGGAGCGCTGGTTGGGCGCGCCCGTGGCCCTGGCCACCGAGGCCGAGCGAGCGCTCGAAGCCGCGCAGGGCACGACCAACCTGCGCCAGTTCGATCTGGCGCCGCGCCACCGCGGCACGCGTGCGCTGCGCGAGGGGGCCCGCAAGCTGCTGAGCGCCGAGTGGCGCGCGGTGCGCTGGGGCCTGGCCGCTGTCGTCGCCGTGCACCTGGTGGGCCTGAACGTGCTGGCCTGGAAACAGGAGCGCGCGCTGGCCGAGCGCCGCGCGGCCATGGACCGCGTGCTCAAGGCCGCGCACCCCGGCGTGCGCGCCGTGCTGAACGCCCCGTTGCAGATGCAGCGCGAGACGGCGCTCCTGCGCGCTGCGGCGGGCCGCCCCGGCGACACCGACCTGGAGGCGCTGCTGGGCGCCGCTGCCGCGGCCTGGCCCGACGGCCAGGGCCCGGTGCAGACGCTGCGTTTCGAAGGCGGCAAGCTCCTCATCGCCGCCGCCGGTTTCGGTGAACCCCAGATGGTGCAGTTCCGCGACCGTCTGCGCGGCAGCGGCTACGCGGCCACGCTGGCCGAGGGCCGCATCGAGCTCACCCGGGACACCGGCGGCAGGGGGAACTCATGAGCACCGCGCCCGAGTCCCCGTCGTCTGCCCAAGCCTGGTGGCGCAGCCTGTCGGCGCGCGACCGGCAACTCGCCGTTTTCGGCGCCGGCGTGCTGCTGGTCTTCCTGCTCTGGCTGCTGGCCGTGCAACCGGCTCTCTCCACGATCAAGCGCGCGCCGTCCGAACTGGACCGGCTGGACGCCGAACTCCAGACCATGCAGCGCCTGGCCGCCGAGACCACCGAACTGCGCGCCATGCCACCGGTCAACCCCGAGCAGGCCCAGGCGGCATTGAAGGCCGCCACCGAGCGCCTGGGTGACAAGGCGCGGCTGTCGCTGCAGGGCGATCGCGCCGTGTTGTCCCTCAACGGCACCGGCACCGAGGCCCTGCGGGCCTGGCTGGCGGAGGCCCGCTCCGGGGCACGTGCGCGGCCGCTGGAGGCCAACCTCATGCGCACCGGCATCGGCTACAGCGGCACCCTGGTGGTGGCCATCGGGGGCGCCCCCTGATGGCGGCGCGCGCCTGGGCCGGCCTGGGTGCCGCGGCGGGGGCCCTGGCCGCCGTCGTCGCTTTCGCGCCGGCCGCCTGGCTGGGTTCGATGCTGTCCGACGCCACCGGCGAGCGCCTGCTGCTGGCCGACGCCCGCGGCACGGTCTGGAACGGCAGCGCCGTGCTGTTGCTCACCGGCGGCCCCGGCAGCCGCGACGCCAGCGCCTTGCCGGGCCGCTTGCAGTGGCGGCTGGGTCTGGATGGTGCTGCGCTGGTGCTGCGTGCCCGGCAGGCGTGCTGCCTGAACGGCGAACTGGCCGTGCGCGTGGTGCCCGGGCTCGGCCGCCTTCGCGTGGACCTGCCGGCCGCGCCGGGGGCCATCGGCCGCTGGCCCGCTTCCTGGCTGGTCGGGCTGGGCACGCCGTGGAACACGCTGCAGCCTTCGGGCGCGCTGAGCATCTCCAGCGTGGCCGGCCTGTCGCTGGAACAGGTGCAGGGCCGCTGGCGCTTCAGCGGGGGCGCGCAGTTCGAACTCGTGGACATGGCCTCGCGCCTGTCCACGCTGGAAGCACTGGGCAGCTACCGCCTCACGCTGCAGGGCAATGCCGCCGGCAGCGAGGCCACCACGCTCACGCTGGCCACGCTCGGCGGCGCGCTGCTGCTCAGCGGCAACGGCCAGATGCTGGGCGGCGGCGCCGGGTCGCGGCTGCGCTTCACCGGCGAAGCCAGCGCGGCGCCGGGCTCCGAGGCGGCGCTCGCCAACCTGTTGAACATCATCGGCCGCCGTCGCGGGCCGGTGTCCGTCATTTCCATAGGATGAGCATGAAACCGAGTCACCTTCCGGCCCGCGTTGGAGCGGCCGCGCTGTCGCTGCTGATGGCGCTGCCGGTGGCGCCGCTGGCGCAAGCCCAGACCATCGCGCCGAAGTCGCGCGCGCCGGTGACGGTGAACTTCGTCAACGCCGACCTCGAGGCCGTGACGCGGGCCTTTGCCGCGATGATCGACCGCTCCATCGTCGTCGACCCGCGCGTGAAGGGCTCGATCACGGTCTACAGCGAACAGCCGCAGAGCATCCGCGAGGCCTGGCAGAGCTACCTCACCGCACTGCGCGGCCTGGGTTTTGCCGTCGTGGAGGCCGGCGGCTTGCTGAAGGTGGTGCCCGAGGCCGACGCCAAGGTGCAGACCAGCACCGTCTCGGTGGGCGAGACCGGCGCGCGTGGCGACCAGATCATCACGCAGATCTTCACGCTGCGTCATGAGAACCCGAACAACATGGTGCCGGTGCTGCGGCCGCTGATCAGCCCCAACAACACCATCAACGCCAACCCGGGCAACAGCACGCTGGTCATCACCGATTACGCCGAGAACCTGCAGCGGCTGGGCAAGATCATCGCCGCGCTCGACCAGCCCGGCGGCACCGAGGTCGAGATCATCCCGCTGCAGCATGCCGTGGCGGCCGACCTGGCGCCGCTGGTGCAGCGGCTGGCGGACGGGGGGTCCGGCGCGCCGGGCGTGGCGCCGCAGGGCGTCAGCGGCGGCATGACGATCATGGCCGACTCGCGCGCCAACGCGCTGCTGGTGCGCGCGCCCAGCGCGGCCCGGCTGGCTTCCATCCGTGCCACGGTGGCCAAGCTCGACCGACCGAACAACCTGGTGGGAGCCGGCGGCGGCATGTGGGTGGTACACCTGAAGAACGCCGAGGCCGTGCGCCTGGCCACGGTGGTGCGCGCGGCCTTCGCGGCCATCCCCAGTCCCACCGGCAACAACGCGGGCGCCGCCCTGGCCGGCGGTGGCGGTGGCGTGCCGCAGGCGGCCGCTGCGGCGCCGGCGGCG
>CAZBUU010000151.1:0-9942 GCA_964495125.1 uncultured Rubrivivax sp. | reverse complement strand
GGTGGAAGTGGTCGACCGCCAGAGCGGCCCGGCCCTCGAGACCAGCTTCGCCAACGCCGGCGAGGTGAGCCCGGGCTACAGCTCGCCCTGGGCCGGGCCGGGCGTGCCGGTGAAGGCCATCAAGTGGATGCTGATGCAGCACAGCCCGCTGGTCGTGTGGCCGCTGCTGGACCCCGACATGTGGCGTTGGGGCGCCATGATGCTGGCCAATTGCACGGCCAAGGCCTATGCCGTCAACAAGAGCCGCATGGTGCCCATCGCCGAGTACAGCCGCGACGTGCTGAAGGCGCTGCGCGCCGAGACCGGCATCGGCTACGACGACCGCGCCCAGGGCACGCTGCAGCTGTTCCGCACGCAGAAGCAGCTGGACGGCATCGCCGGCGACGTGGAGGTGCTCAAGCAGTACGGCGTGCCCTTCGAGGTGCTCGGCCGCGAAGGCTTCTGCGCCGTGGAACCGGCACTCAAGCTGGTGCAGGAGAAGTTCGTCGGCGCGCTGCGGCTGCCGGGCGACGAGACCGGCGACTGCTTCAAGTTCACCAACCGCCTGGCCGAGATGGCGGCCACCCTGGGCGTGCAGTTCCGCTGGAACACGCGCATCCAGTCGCTGCAGGTGGGTGGTGGCGCCATCACCGGCGTGCACACCGACGCCGGCCTGCTGCGCGCCGACAAGGTGGTGCTGGCCCTGGGCAGCTACAGCCCGAAGCTGCTGGCGCCGGTGGGCGTCCGCATCCCGGTGTACCCGGTGAAGGGCTACAGCATCACGGTGCCCATCACCGACGCGCAGTACGCGCCCGAGTCCACCATCATGGACGAGACGCACAAGGTGGCCGTCACGCGGTTGGGTGACCGCATCCGCGTCGGCGGCACCGCCGAACTGGCGGGCTACAGCCTCAACCTGCGCGAACCGCGCCGCGCCACGCTGAACCACGTTGTCACCGACCTCTTCCCGCGCGGTGGTGATGTGTCGAAAGCCACCTTCTGGTGCGGCCTGCGCCCGATGACACCCGACGGCACGCCCATCGTCGGCCCCACGCCCGTGCAGCACCTGCTGCTGGCCACCGGGCACGGCACGCTGGGATGGACGATGGCCTGCGGCACCGGCCGGGTGATTGCCGACCTGGTGAGCGGGCGTGAACCCGAGATCGACACCCGGGGCCTGGTCATGGCACGCTACGGATGAGCCTCACGCCATCCTTCGCCCATGCCCACCCCTGAAGCGCTCCCGGAACCCTTCGAGCTCGAGCAGGCCTTCGCCGACACCTACCAGGAACTTCGGCGGCTGGCCCGCTCCCGCCTGCGTGGCGGCGGGCGCGATGCCGTGCTCGACACCACGGCCCTGGTGCACGAGGCCTACCTGAAGCTGAGCCGCGGCGCCGGCGTGTCGTTTCCGGATCGGCCGCGATTTCTCGTTTATGCCGGCAAGGCCATGCGCTCCATCATCGTCGACATGGTTCGCCAGCGTCAGACCGAGCGTGCCGGCGGTGACGTCGCCCTGCTCACGCTGACCGGCGACATCGCCGAGCAGGTGCCGGCGCAGGAAGACCACATCCTGCGCGTGCACGAAGCGCTGGACGCGATGGCGGCCGTCGATGAGCGCATGGCCAGGGTGGTGGAGATGCGCTATTTCGGCGGCATGACGGACCTGGAGATCGGCGAGGCGCTGGGCGTGACCGACCGCACCGTGCGCCGCGACTGGGAGCAGGCGCGCCTGTTCCTCGCCGAAGCGCTGGGCTGAGGCGCGGCCGTCCGCCGCGCCAGGGAGAGGCGGCATGAACGAGACCTTCCGTCTGGCACCCCAGGAGTGGGCGCGGCTGCGTGCCTTGCTCGACGAGGCGCTGGCCCTGCCGCCGGCGCAGCGCGACGCCTGGCTGCTGGCGCTGGATGACACGCGTGCTGCCGGCCTCAAGCCGCGCCTCGCCGCGCTGCTGGCGCACGCCGGCGGCCCGGCCGGACTGATGCTGACGCTGCCCAAGGTGGAGACGCTCGACTTCGCCTCGCCGCCCGGCGCCGACGCGGCCCTGGCGGCCGACCAGCGCGTCGGCCCCTACCGGCTGCTGCGCGAACTGGGTGCCGGTGGCATGGCCAGCGTGTGGCTGGCCGAGCGCACCGACCTGCTTCAGGGTCGCCAGGTGGCGCTGAAGCTGCCGCACGGCGCCTGGCGGCGCGCCGGGCTGGCCGAGCGGCTGGCGCGCGAGCGCGAGATCCTGGCCACGCTGGAGCACCCGCACATCGCGCGCATCTACGACGCCGGCGTGGCTGAAGATGGCCAGCCCTGGCTGGCGCTCGAACATGTGGCCGGCACGCGCATCGACGCCTTCTGCCGCGAGCAGGGGCTGCCGGTGCGCGCGCGGCTGCAGTTGTTCGTCCAGGTGGCGCGCGCGGTGGCGTACGCGCATGCGCAGCTCGTGGTGCACCGCGACCTGAAGCCGGCGAACATCCTGGTCACCGCCGACGGCCAGGTGAAGCTGCTCGACTTCGGCGTCGCCAAGCTGCTGGCCGAGGGTGCGGCCGTGGCCGGTGCCGAGGACACCGCGCTCACGCGCGAGGCCGGGCGCGCTTACACGCCCGAGTACGCCAGCCCCGAGCAGATCCTGCACCGGCCCATCGGCACCGGCAGCGACGTGTATTCCCTCGGCGTGCTCCTGTTCGAACTGCTGGCCGACGCGAGGCCCTACCGGCTGCCGCGCGATTCTCGTGCCGCGCTGGAAGAGGCGGTGACACGCGGCGACCTGCCGCGGCCGAGCCTGCTGGCACCGCCGGAGCGCCGGCGCGCAATCCGCGGCGACCTGGACGCCATCGTCGGCCGCGCGCTGCGCCGCGAACCCGCCGAGCGCTACGCCACGGTGGCCGCGCTGGCCGACGACGTGGAGCGCCACCTGCGGCACCACCCGGTGCTGGCGCGGCCGGACAGCGCCTGGGTGCGCCTGCGCGCGGCGCTGCGGCGCCACCGCGTGGGCGTGGCGGCGGGCGCTGCGGTGGTGGTGGCGTTGCTGGCCGGCACCGCGCTGGCCACCTGGCAGGCCCGCGTGGCGCGCCAGGAACAGCAGCGCGCCGCCGCGGTGAAGGACTTCATTGCCGGCATCTTCCGCGAGGCCGCGCCGCACGGCGGCAGCGGCCATGCCTCGCTCAGCGCGCTGGAGCTGCTGCGCCTGGCCGAGCAGCGCATGCGCACGGCGGCGCTGGCCGATCCGGCGGTGCGCGTGGAGCTCAGCGCGGTGCTGGCCGAGGCGCTCACGTCCTTCGGCGACCTGCAGGCGGCAGAGTCGCTGCTGGCGCGGGCGGCGTCGGCGGGGCTGCCGGCACGGCATCCGCAGGCGCTGCGCCTGGCGGTGCTGCAGGCCCAGGCGCACCGCCTGCGCGGGCGCGAAGACGCCGCGCGCCAGCAGCTCGACGCGGTGCTGCCCGGGCTTCGCGAGCGCGCCGCCCAGGAGCCGCGCGAGCTGGTGTCGGCGCTGGTGCACCGCGCGCTGGCCGCCTTCGCGCAGATCGCCTATGCGGAAGCCGAGCGCTACGCGATCGAAGGCGATGAGCTGGCGCGCGAGCGCCTGGCGGTGGACGACGAACTGCGCATCGACGGCGCGGTGGTGCTGGCGCTGTCGCGCATGTTCCTGCAGAAGCACGAGGCGGCGCGTGACGGCGCCGCCGCGGCGCTGGCGGCCGCGGTGAAGCGCCACGGCGAGCAGCCGCCCAATCCGCGCGTGGCCCAGGCGCGCACCGTGTACGGCCGCGCTTTGGCCGGCACCGGCGCCATCGCCGAGGGCGTGGCGCAGATCGACCGCGCCGTGGCCGACATGCGGCTGCTGTTCGGCGCCGACAACCCGCAGCTCGGCATCACGCTGCAGAACCTGGTGACGTTGCGCGTGGACATCGGCGAGCTCGACGAGGCCGAGCGCAACGCCGGCGAGGCGCTGCGCATCCTCTCGAAGGTGCTGCAGCCCGAGTCGCTGACCTATGTGGGCACGCTGGCCACCCTGGCCACGGCCCGGCTGGCGCGGCGCGATGCCGCCGCGGCGCTGCCCGACCTGGAGCGTGTGGCCACTGCGTTCGAGCGCCAGTTCTCGGCGCGGGCCGACGCCACGCTGGCTGTGCGGGCTCTGAAGGCGCAGGCGCTGGCGCGCCTGGGGCGCAGCGCCGACGCGCGCGCGGAGGTGGACGCGCTGCACGAGCACGCGAAGACCGCGCCCATCGGCCCCGCCACGCGTGCGCGCATCGCGCTCGCCGCCGGCGTGGTGGCGCGCCTGGCGGGCGACCACGCCGCTGCCCGGCGCTGGCTGCAACCGGTGGCCGAGGCGCCCGCCGAAACGCCCAGCCTGCAGCGCGAACGCATGCGGGCGCGTGCCGAACTGGGCCTGGCGCTGCACGGCGCCGGTGCCGGCGCCGAAGCCCGCTCCTGGCTCGAGCAGGCCGCGGCCGATGCGGCCCGGCTCGAAGTGAAGTCCACGCCGATGCAGCAGGAGATCGCGCGCGCCCTGGTGGCGCCGTCACGCTGAGGCTCCTACGTTCTTGGGGGGGTGGCCGGCGGCGTGTCCGGATCGCCGCCGCAGGGCTCGTTCAAACAGGCAGGACGGTGCTGTCGTGCCGTCCACCGACGGAGCCCGAACGATGAACCACGAACTGCTCGCCCGACCCCTGCCCGCGGAGCCCGCGCGGCGCAGCGGCCTGGCCGCCCGCCTCAGCGCCGCGGCGCTCGGCCTGCTGCTGCACGCGGCCGCGCTGGCGCAGGGCATCACCGTGCTGGACAGCCGCAATGGCAGCAGCGACAACTACCTCAACCTGACGCCGACGCACGCGCTCCACTTCGCCTCGGAACTGACGGTCGCGCCCTTGGCTGCCGACGGCAGCACGCAGGCCGTCGAGCTCCACTTCGGCTGGATGCTGGCGGCGCAGCTCGAGCCCATGGGCATGCCCGTTGCGGAGTTGGCGCCGACCATCGGCTGGACGCTCACGCTGCGTGTGGACGACCCGCACGAGCAGGGCTACCGGCTCGACGTGGAGACGCGGCTGCGCGGCCTGCTGGCCGGCAGCGTGCACCCGTTCGGCACGGCCGAGCTGTCGGTGCCGGAACTGCGCTACGGTTACTACGAGATGTTCGATACCGTGCCCAGCCCGCTGCACGGGGCCGACAGTCCGCAGCAGGACCTGTCCGTGGTGGGTTTCGACCTCGAGGGGCGGCACGTGGTCGACACCGCAGGCAGTGCGCAACTCGGCAGCTATCGCGGCACGCGCAGCTTTCAGTTTTTCCTGGCGGCCACCGACCTGGCGCTGTACACCTTCGCACCCAACACGCAGGTGCTGGCGTGGCAGCAGTTCGGCCACGTCACCGACATCAGCCGGCTCGAGTTCGCCAACCCTGGTGCCCATGGTTTCGAAGCCGACAGCCTGGGCCAGTTCTTCCGCGTGAGTGCCACCTTTGCCACCCCGGTGCCCGAGCCTGCCAGCTGGGCGCTGCTGGCCGGCGGCGGGGTGCTGCTGATGGCGCGTCGCTGGCGCCGGCACGCACGCAGCGCGCTGGCGGCCGCTGCGCTGCTCGTCGCCGGCCCAGCGCTGGCGGCCGACTTCGTGGCCCGCACCACCAACGTGTTCGGCAACTTCACGGTCGGCGCAGCGGCCGTGCTGGACACCGGCAGCTTCAGCGAATTCCTCGGCACGCCGGCGCTGGCCTACGGCCGCGAGGCCGGCGACTTCGGCAGCGTGAACGGCAGCTGGAACGGTCTGCCGGTGGTGGGCAGCGCGAGCTTCGCATCGGGCGCGAGCTATGTCTTCGAGCCGGAGCGCGTGGTGGGGCAGGGCCATGCCGAAACCACCGGCGCCACCTCCTACGACCACGTGAGCCTCGCTTCCAATGCCATCGGCCTGGTGCGCCTGGAGTTCACGGTGGCCGAGATCACGCCGTTCACGCTCAGCGGCGCCGTGGTGGCCACTCGTGGCGACGATGTCGGCGCCCGCACCTCGCAGGGCTTGGCGAGCGTGCAGTTCAGCGGCTGCGTCGGCTGCCTGTGGACGGCCGACGTCGCCCCCGGAGCCTTCAATGCCAGCGGCCTGCTGATGCCGGGCATCACCTACGAACTGCGCGGCAACGCCAGTTCGCGCCTGAACGGCAGCGGCGAGTTCGCCTTCGAGCTGCTGCTGGGTCCGGTGCACGAGCCGGCGGCCTGGCTGCTGCTGGCCGCTGGCTTGCCCCTGCTGCTGCGCCGCCGGTCGGCCGGCGCCGTTTGAACCCCTCATCAGGAGAACCCATCGTGAACGCTTCCCGTCCCTGCGCTTCCCTCCTCGTCCTGCTGGCGGTGGCCTCGGCCTCCGCCCAGGGCATCGTCGACGTGACCTCGCGCAACAGCAGCGATGTCGACAGCCAGGATCTGCTGTTCGACAGCGCCGGTGGCCTGCTGCTCGCTCAGCAGTTCCGCAGCAGCGGCAGCAGCACGGTGCCCGTGCTGGCCGGCGGCGAGGCCAGCTTCACCCACCGCATGGCGTGGTTCGCCGGCCGCATGCTGCAGGACAGCCCGGTGGTCCAGCTGCCCTTCGGCCAGGATACCGGCCACCACAGTGTCGGCTGGGACCTGCGCTTCACGGTGGAGGACCCGGCGTCCCAGGGCTACCGACTGCACCTGGACAGCGAACTGCGTGGCACGCTGGTGGTACGACAGGGTGGCCCGTCGCCCGGTTTCGCCTCGGCCGCGCTGCCGGCGCTGAACGTGGCGCTGGACGCCGGACAGGGTTTCGTCAACGTGCCTGAATTGCGTACGCAGCCGGCCTTGTTCTCCACCGCCATGGCCCCCTCGTACCACGTCATCAGCGAGTACCCGGCCCACGAGTACGGCTTCGTCGGCACGCGCACCTTCACGCTGCGCTTCTCGATGCCCCTGTCGGACCTCACGCTCACCGCCGATCCGGGCCTGCTCGGCACCGCCCAGGCCTACGCCCGCTTCGGCCTCGGGCCGACGCTGGACGAACTGGCCGGCGGGGCCTACCCGGGAACCGATGGCGACCCGCCGTCCGCGCACGGCCACTTCCTGCGCGTGAGCGCGGAGTTCGGCCCGTCGCCCGTGCCCGAGCCTGGCACCTGGGCGCTGATGGCCGTGGGGTTGGCGGGTCTGTGGCGCGCAGATCGGCGCCGGCGCGGCGTGCGGGCGCCGCAGCGATCTGCAGCGGATTTGACCTGAACCGGCTTGCATTCCGCCCCGCCTGGTCCAAACCCGGCGCGTGACCCACGAACTGCCCTCTCTCCTGGCCCTGCCCGGCGTGCGCGAACGCATCGTCGGTGCCGACCTGCTCGTGCCCGTGCGCGGCGGCCCGCCGCGACCCTGCGTCAACCTGGACAACGCCGCCACCACGCCGGCGCTGCGCGACGCGGCCGATGCCGTGGCGCAGGCGCTGCCCTGGTACGGCTCGGTGCACCGCGGTGCCGGCCCCAAGAGCCGGCTCGCCAGCGAAGCCTTCGACGAGGCGCGCCGCACCGTGGCCGGCTTCGTGGGCGCGAACGAGAGCGAGCACGTCGTCATCTTCGGCAAGAACACCACCGAGGCCATCAACAAGCTCGCGCAGCGGCTGCCCTTCGCGCCGGGCGACGTGGTGCTGGTGTCGACGCTGGAACACCTCAGCGACGACCTGCCCTGGCGCACGAAGGCCCGCGTGGCCCATGTCCGCGCCACGGTCCGTGGCGACCTCGACGAGGACCACTTCGACGAACTGCTGCGCCAGCACGCCGGCCGCGTGAAGCTGGTGGCGGTGACCGGCGGCTCCAACGTCAGCGGCAGCCTGCCGCCAGTGCACCGGCTGGCCGAGAAGGCGCACGCGGCCGGCGCGCAGATCCTGGTCGACGCGGCGCAGCTGGCCACGCACCGCCCCATCGACCTGCGCCCGCTGGCCGACCCCGGCCACCTGGACTATGTGGCGATCTCCGGCCACAAGCTCTACGCGCCCTTCGGCGTGGGCGCGCTGGTCGGCCGCCGCGACACCTTCGAGCGGGGCGAACCCGAGCAGCGCGGCGGCGGCACCATCCGCTTCGTGTCGCTGGACGAAGTGAGCTGGGCCAACGCGCCCGAACGCGACGAGGCCGGCACGCCCAACCTGCTGGGCACGCTGGCGCTGGCCGTGGCGATGCGGGCGCTGCGCGACATCGGCCTGGCGCGCATCGCACGCCACGAGGCCGAACTCACCGCCCATGCGCTGCGCCTCCTGGCTGCCCTGCCCGGCGTGCAGCCTCTTCGGCTGCACCGACCCCGCGCGCGCCGCCGCGCAGCGGCTGGGCGTGATCCCCTTCGATGTGCCGGGTCTGCCGCACGAGCGCGTGGCCCAGATCCTGGCCGACGAGCACGGCATCGCGCTGCGCAATGGCTGTTTCTGCGCCCACCCCTACGTGACGCATCTGCTGGGCCTCACGCCGGCCCAGGTGCGGGCCGCGCAGGCGCGCACGCAGGCCGGCGGCCACCGCGCGGGCCTGCCCGGGCTGCTGCGGGCCAGCTTCGGCCTCTACAACACCGCGGCCGAGGTCGATCTGCTGGCCGAGGCGCTGCAGGACATCGCCCCGGACGCCGGCTCCTAGAATCTGCCGGATGCCATCCACGAAGCAGACGACCAGCAGCTACGGCGAAGCCTCCATCCGCGTGCTCAAGGGCCTGGAGCCCGTGAAGCAGCGGCCGGGCATGTACACCCGCACCGACAACCCGCTGCACATCGTGCAGGAGGTGATCGACAACGCCGCCGACGAAGCCCTGGCCGGCTTCGGCCAGCGCATCGGCCTGATCCTGCATGCCGACGGCAGCATCACGGTGGACGACGACGGCCGAGGGATCCCTTTCGGCCTGCACCCCGAAGAGCAGGTGCCGGTGCTGGAGATCGTCTACACGCGGCTGCACGCCGGCGGCAAGTTCGACAAGGGCGCCGGCGGCGCCTACAGCTTCAGCGGCGGCCTGCACGGCGTGGGCGTGAGCGTGACGAACGCGTTGTCGCGCCGCCTGCAGGTGGCTTCATTCCGCGAAGGCCAGGTGGCCACGCTGGCGTTCTCGGGCGGCGACGTGTGCGAGAAGCTGGTGCTGCGCAAGGCCGCCGCCGGCGATCGCAAGCACGGCACCAGCGTGCGCGTGTGGCCCGACGCCAAGTACTTCGAAAGCCCTGAGCTGCCGCGCGCCGAGCTGATCCACCTGCTGCGCAGCAAGGCCGTGCTCATGCCCGGCGTGACGGTGAGCCTGACGATCGAAAAGCCCGGCCAGAAGGACCCCGAGAAGCACGAGTGGAAGTACGCCGCCGGCCTGCGCGACTACCTCACGCAGAGCCTCATGGCCGACCCCATGATCCCGCTCTTCGAAGGCGCGCAGTACGCCGGCGCGGGCGAGACCGAGAACTTCGCCGAAGGCGAGGGCGCGGCCTGGTGCGTGGCCTTCACCGACGAAGGCGCGCTGCTGCGCGAGAGCTACGTCAACCTCATCCCCACGGTGGCGGGCGGCACGCACGAAAGCGGGCTGAAGGACGGCCTCTTTGCGGCCATCAAGGGGTTCATCGACCTGCACTCGCTCTTGCCCAAGGGCGTGAAGCTGATGCCCGAAGACGTGTTCTCGCGCGCCAGCTTCGTGCTCTCGGCCAAGGTGCTCGACCCGCAGTTCCAGGGCCAGATCAAGGAACGCCTGAACAGCCGCGACGCGCTGCGCCTGGTGTCGGCCTTCGTGAAGCCGGCGCTGGAGCTGTGGCTCAACCAGCACGTCGAGTACGGCCGCAAGCTGGCCGACCTGGTGATCCGCCAGGCCCAGACGCGCCAGCGTGCGGCGCAGAAGGTGGAAAAGCGCAAGGGCAGCGGCGTGGCCGTGCTGCCCGGCAAGCTGACCGACTGCGAAAGCCGGGACCTGCTCTTCAACGAGGTGTTCCTGGTGGAAGGCGACAGCGCCGGCGGCAGTGCCAAGATGGGCCGCAACAAGGAAACCCAGGCCATCCTGCCCCTGCGCGGCAAGG
>CAZBUU010000150.1:0-10230 GCA_964495125.1 uncultured Rubrivivax sp. | reverse complement strand
GGGCTGCCGCCGGAGCCGCCGAGGCCGCAGGCATGGCGGGCGTGGCCAGGGGCGCTGGCGCAGCCACGGGCGGGGCGGCCGGCACGGCCGCAGCCGCTGGCGCCGGGCGTGGCGCCGGCGGCGGCACCTCGATCGCGGCAGACTCGCCACGCGCTTCCACCGCGTCCAGCAGTTCGGCCGTCACCAGGCAGCGGCCGCTCTCGGACTGCTTCACCGTCTGGCATGCGGGCACATCGGCCAGGCTGGGATCGCTTTCCAGCTGATCCCGCCCGACGCGCAGCACCGAGGCCTTGTACTGGCGGCGCGCCTCCAGCAGCGCTGCGATCTCCTCGCGCGAGAGCGTGTCGAGGTCCAGCTCGCCGAAGGACATGGACAGCCAGGTGGCGTCCACGCGCAGCGATTGCAGGGCGTCCAGCGTGCGCACGCTCTGCGGCGCCGGCGGCAAGGGCGGCAAGGCCTGACGGAACACCCGCTGCGTGTCTTCCACCTCGGGCAGACCCACGGTCTCCGGAATCAGCGAACGCAGCGTCAGCGCGGTGGCGTTGCCGGCCGCCTGCTCGAACACGTAGTTCGCGGCCGCCAGGCCGCCACCGTTGATGGCGTAGACCCCAGGCCCCGAAGAGGCCGTCGCCGGCGTGGTGAAGCTCAGGGTGCCCGTGGTTGCCGTGGCCAGGCTCTCTTCGCCGAAGAAGCCGGTCACCGTGCCGGCCAAGGGTGCACCCAGTTGTGCAGGCGACAGCGTCACCGGCGTGGCCACGTACTGCAGGGTCGCCGGCGTCACCGAGGCGTTGCTGGGCAGGGCCCCGTTGACGGCAGCCAGCGTGTAGTTCGTGGCCAGCCCGCTGCCGCTGAGCAGCGTGGCCGTGGTGGTGATGCCCTTGTTGGCGCCGACGCCGGCTGTGAGGAACTGGCTGCCTGCGAAGCTCAGACCCAGAGTCTCGCCGGTCACCAGGTTGGACAAGGTGCCGCCGGTGACCGTGACGTTGCGCGTGCCGTCGTAGACGCGGCCGGTGGCCTGCAGGCTGTCCAGTGTGACGGTGCGCGGCGTGATGTTCGCCGTGGCCGACACGCTTCCCCCGGCGGCCAGCTGGTAGTTCGAGGCCAGGCCCGTGCCGTCGGCGATGGCTGCCAGCCCGGTCACCATCTTGGCGTTGCCGGCATTGGCGGTGTCGAACTGGCCCGCGCCCAGCGTCAGGGCGAGTGTTTCGCCCGCCACCAGGTTCACGAGCGCGCCGCCGCCGAGCGTGGCCGCCCTCGAACCGTCATAGACGCGGTCGGCCGCCGTCACGCCCGCCACGGTCAGCGTGCGCGGCGTGATCGACGCGGTGGTCGACACCGCCGCCGCGCCCCCCAGCGTGTAGTTGCTGGCCAGGCCCGCGCCGTCAGTCACGCTGGCGGTGCCGCTGACGAGCTTGCCGGTGCCCACGTTCGCCGTGTCGAACTGGCCGCCGGCCAGCAGCAGGTTCAGCGTCTCGCCGGCGACGAGGTTGCCCAGCACGCCGCCCGCCAGGGCCGCGTTGCGCGTGCCGTCGTAGACCTTGTCGGCCGCGGTCACGCCCGCCAGCGTCAACAGCCGCGGCGTCACGCTGGCCGTGGCCGAGACGGCATTGCCATTGGCCAGAACGTAGTTCGACGCGAGGCCCGTGCCATCCACGAGGCTGACGGTCCCGCTCACCGCCTTGCCGTTGCCGGCGTTGGCGGTGTCGAACTGCCCGTTGGCGAAGGCCAGCGTCAGCGTCTCGCCGGCCACCAGGTTGCCGAGCACGCCACCCCCGAGGGCCGCGTTCCGGTTGCCGTCATAGGCCTTGTCGGCTGCCGTCACGCCGGCCAGAGCGAGTGGTCGCGGCGTGATGTCACCCGTGACGGCGAACTGCGTCGTGTAGCCGTACACCGGCCGCTGCGCGGCATCGGTAATGGCGGGCTGCACGTAGCCGGCCACGCTCAGCGCCTGGCCCGCGACGACCGAAGCGCCCGTGTAGGAAGCCACCGGCGCCCCCAGCCCGGCGGCAGCGGTCTGCCCGGGCAGCACGCCCGTCAGCCCGAAAGTCATGTTGGGCGTGGTGACCGTGGTCGTGCCGTCGTAGACCTTGGTGATGGGCACCGAGTTGGACAGCGTGAGCACCGGGGCCAGCGCGTAGACCAGGCCGTTGCCGCCGGCCTGCACGGCCTCGTTCGGGTACACCGTGTTGAACTGGCGGAAGGCGAAATCGAGCGTGCCCTCGGGCACGTTGCTGGTCCTGGCGTAGATCAGCCAGCGGCCACGGCCCGGGTTCAGGCCGGGCATGCCGTCGGGCGCGTTGAAGTTGGTGACGTTGGACTGCCCGTCGTAGCCGGCGATGGCGATGGTGGTGCCGGCGCCGTCGGCGAAGACGTTCGCCAGGTTGCTCTCGAAGGTATCCGCCAGGAGCCGCACCGCCCCCCCGCTGGCCACCGTGAGCAGCGCGTTGGCGCCACCCAGGGTCAGCAGCGGCGACTGCAGCGTGAGCGGCGTGACGCCCTCGAAGTTGATGCTGCCGGTGGCCAGCAGCGCGGTGTCGCCGCGGAAGAGCGCACTCGACGGCCCGCCGAAGAAGTCCACACCCTCCAGCGTGAGCGTGGTGCCGGCGCGCACCGTCAGGGCGCCGGTGCCGGGGATGAACTCGCCCAGGATCTCGACACGGCGGTTGCCAGTGATGGAGACGTCGGTGGCGCCGGAGAGATCCATCTGGAACCCGGCCAGGCGCACCGACACCTCGTTGTTGGGCGACTGATCGGTGCCCGTGATGGCGACCGACGCGCCGGTCTCGATGGCAAGTTGGGCGTTGGGTGTCAACTGCACGCCGTATCGCGAACTCGGTGCCCCCGCGGCGGCGCCGTCGTTGATCGTGCCCGTGATCGTCAGCGCGTCGGCCGGGGCCAACTGCTGCTCCGGGCCGCCGGGCCGGACCGGGCCACCGCCGGCCACGGGAGCAGGAAAGCCGATCCGTCCATCCAGGAGCACACCGATCAGACTGGCGCCGGCCGGCTGGTACACGTTCGAGTTCGCCAGGCCGAAGATGCCCACGGCGTTGGTGGACTCGATGAGGCTGTTGCCGACCAACGCCACGCCCGTTCGTGCGATCGCGGCGTTGGAATCCACCCAGCCGAAGATGTCGACGTTGCGACCGCGAATCAGGGCAGCGCCTTCGCCAAAGCCGGTGACGAGCACGCCCGTGGCATCGACAACGTTCTCGGTGAGGACCGCAGGCCCCACGCTCAGGCCCGTGATGCCGATGGCACCGCCATCCTGAGGACCGCCGCGGGCGTCCAGCGAGGAGTTCAGGATCGAGACACCCGCGCCGCCGTTGGTGGCGACGGCCCCCACACGCGGGCTGCTCAGGTTCGGCCCGACGGCGGTGGAACCGCCACCGACGACGATGTCGCCCCCCGCGGTCAAGATGCTGGCGCCGTCGATCCAGACCCTCCCTGCGCCGGAGTTGGCCGCAGCTGCCGTGAGCGTGACGTTGATGGGGCCCCCGGCCGATTGGACGCTGCTGTTTTCCAGGTCGATGTCTCGCGTCGCCGTCACCGTGACCTGCGTGGGCACCGACTCGCCGACGATGATGTTGGTGCCCTGAATGAGTTCCACGTCCAGGCCGCTGAAGGTCAATGCCGCCGGGTCGCCGCTGACCACCCCGCCCCGCACCGAGAGCAGATCTCCTGAACGCATGGTGAGCGACTGACCCGCCGACACACTGCCCTCGAAAGTGACCCGTCCGTTGCCGAGGAAACTCGCGTCGCCTGCAGCGCTGAAATCGAAGCCGCTGCCGAAACTCACCAGCACGGAACCGCTTGTCACGGCCGGCGCTACGTCGTCCTGGCCAACGATGGTGGCGGTTGCACCCCCTGTCACGGTGAACTGCGGGAAACCGCCCCCGATGAACACGCCCACGCGCGTGTCGCCGAAGTCCTCGCCATCCACGTCCTTCACGGTGCCGTCGATGCGCAGGCTGGCCGTCGGGTCGGCCTGTGCAGGAACGACCTGCAGGGCGCCGTCCTCGACGACGACGCCGATGGGCGCGACGCGGAATTCGGGGTCGCTGTGAAAGACGCCTGAGTTGGAGATCCCGGTCACCGTGAGGCTGTGCGACGCCTGGATCAACGTGCGCGAGCCCGTGACGTACACGCCGTAGCGCGGCCAAGCTTCGTTGCTGTCCACCCAGCCCCAGATGTCGATGTCCTTGCCACGCAGCGTGGTGCCGAAGTTCGCGAACCCCAGTTCGGTGATCTGGACGCCGTAGCCCTCGCTGCCATTGGTGAGGGCCGAACCGACGATCGTGATGTTGCCGCTGCCAGCGTCGATCTGCGCCGAGGCCAGTTGCACGCCGATGGCCGGTTCGCCGTCGCCGGAGTAGCCGACGGCGCCGCGGCGCGGGCTGGTCAGATTGGGACCAACGGCCAGTCCGCCGCCGCCCAACAGGACATTGCCGCCACCGGTGACGATGCGGCTGCTCGAAATCTGGATCAGCCCTTCGACGCCGTTGTTCGCCGAATTGAAGCTAACGCTCAGGGGTGAGCCCAGGGTCTCGATGGTCGAGTTGGACATCGAGATGTCGCGCGCGGCGTTCAATGTCAGCGACACCGGGCGGTTCGGGTTGGCGCTGATGAAGGCACCCGACACCGTGATGTTGCCCTGCTCGGCATTAGCGCCGGCGGTGCCCGTGGTGATGGTGACGTTGTTGCCCGCGTTCAGCGCATCGACGATGGTGAGGTCGTTGATGCGAGCGCTGTCGCCCGTGGTGGTGAAGTCCGGGTCGCCAGCGACGTTGGTGTCGTTGGTGTCGGTGGTGATGAGAATGTCGTTCGGGTCCAGCAGCCACACCCCAGCCTTGCCCTTGGCCGCCGTGGTGCGCACGGAGGCCGGCCTGGCGTCGAGCCAGCCGCCGGAGGTCTCGATGAAGCCCCCGTCCCCACCCTCGGCGCCGCCGCGTGCACTGAGCGTGCCGTAGGCGCGCGTGGCCTTGTCGCCCCACAGGATGATGGTGCCGCCGGCGCCCAGCCGCGTGGCATCGGCACGCAGGCTGGCGCCCAGGCCCATGTAGACGGCCTCGGCATTGGTGACGCTGGCATCTCGGCCCTGCAGGCCGCCGCCGACGCGGATGCGCCCGCCGCCGGCGGCGCCCGAGGCGTCGACCAGCGAACCGTCGAGCAGGCCGACGTGGCGGCCCAGCAGCAGGGCTTCGCCGCCCGCGCCGCTGCCGCCGCTGACGTCCACGCCGCCGGCCACCAGCGCCTTGCCGCTGCCGCCGTCGATGCTGATGCTGCCGCCGCTGTCGCCCGTGGCGCTGGTGACACTGCCGGCCGCGAGTTCGGCACCCGCGCTGCCGGTGAGCACGACCTCGCCGCCCTGCCCGGCGATGGCGTCGGCGCGCACGATGCCCTGCTGGTTGACCATGGCCGCCGCGAGGTCCACACGACCGCCGCTGGCGACGATGCTGCCCAGGTTCAGCACCTGGCCCTGCGGTGCCTGCACGCGCACGGCCAGGTGGCGCGTCTGGCCATCGGCGAGGTCGATGCTGGCGCCGGCGGCCAGGGCCACCTGGCCGTCGGGCGCGGTGATCAGGCCCTCGTTGCTGACGCCGCCGGCGCCGCCCAGCAGGAACACGCGCCCGCCGCTGGTGCTTCGCAGTTCGCCCTGGTTGACCAGCGCGCCGGCCTCGGCGCCGCCGCTGAAGCTGAAGCGGCCGGCGCGCCAGTCGTCATTGCCGATGTTGAGCGTGGAAACCACCAGCGACGCCACGTCCACCCGGGCGTTGCGCCCGAACAGCACGCCGTAGGGGTTGACCAGCCAGACCTGGCCATTGCTGGTGAGGCTGCCGAAGATCTGCGACGGATTCGGGCCGACGACGCGGTTGAGCACCTTGCTGGCGGCATCGGCCTGGTCGAAGCGCACGGTGTTGGCCGCGCCGATGCTGAAGCTCTGCCAGTTCAGCACCGCACCGTTGCTGTTGGTCACCGTCATCTGGTTGCCGCTCTGCACCACCGTCGCGGTGCCGCGCACGACGGCAGCGCCCGTGGGCAGCGCCTGGGCCAGCGCCGCCGGCGCCTGCAGGCCCCAGCCCTGGCTCAGCACTCCGGCCAGCGCCAGCGCGCGCACCAGGCGGCGGGGCCGCGATGCCGGGCGGCGGCGGGGGCAGAGGGAGGCAAGCGGCTTGTGCGGGGTCATCATGGCTTCCATCCCTCTCAGAACGACAGGTTCGCGGAAAAGTGGGCGCGTGTGTCGCCGCGCTTCGTGATCGGGCCGTCCTTCAGCGCCACGGCCGCGGCCAGCCGCGCCTGCAGCCGCTGCCGCTCGAAGCTGAGGCCCAGGCCGGCCGCGGCCAGCGAGCAGCGCGTCTGGCCATCCGCGTTGCAGGGCGCGTCGAGGTTGTTGGCCACGACGCCGCCGTCGGCAAAGGCGAAGGGACGCAGCGAACCCTCGTCGGTGGTCTTGCGCGTCAGCAGTTCGGGGCCGGTGAGCTCGTGCGACAGCGACACGCCCTTGTCGCCCACCAGCTCGCGCTCCTCGTAGCCGCGCGCCGAGACGGCGCCGCCCAGGCCGAACTGCTCACCCGCCACCAGTGCCTGCCGGGTCCACTGCACGGCGAGCCGGCTGCGAAGCTGCCAGCCTTCGGCGATGCTGCCGTCGGCCGTGGCGGCCAGGCGCAGCGAGCCGAAGCCGGGCTTGGCCCCGGGGCGCTGCAAGCTGAAGGCTTCGTCCGAGGCCTTGCTGCCGCCCGTCTTGAGGTTGCCCAGTGCTGTGAGCGTGGTCGTCCAGTTGAAGGGCGCGCCGCCCCGCAGCGCGTAGTCCAGCGACAGTGGCGTCACGGTCACGTCGCTGCCGGCCGAGCCGCAGGCCAGGCTGCCCAGGCCGTCGATGTCGCAGCGGTTGAGGTAGGCACGGCGGTCCATCGCCAGGCTGATCCGGTGGTCGACCTCTCGCCAGCGCGGCAGCAGCCAGGTGGCGCGCACGCCGGCCAGCTGGCCGCGGCCGTTGATGCGCAGGTTGCCGGCGGCCGTGGGGCTGCTGCCACCGTCGACATCGCTCACCGCCAGGTAGCCGTCCAGCACCACGGCGGCGCCGGGCAGCGGGTGGCGGTAGAAGGCGCTGAACACGCTCACCTGGCCGGGCTTGGTGACCGAGGTCTGGAACTGCAGGCTGGCGACGTCGTCGATGCCGAAGAGGTTGGCGTGCTGCCAGCCCAGGCCGGCGCGGTAGCGGCCGGTGCGGCTGTTGCCCGTGTCGTCCAGCGACAGGCTCCAGGACTGCGGGGCGCGGTCCAGCACGGTGAGGTCGACGGCCACGTCCCCGGCCTGGGCGCCGGGGCGCAGCAGCACCTGGATGCGGCGCGAAGGGTTCTCGTTGGCCAGTTCGATCTGGCTGTCGATCTCGCGCAGGCGCGGCGTGCGGCCGACCTGCAGTCCGGGCAACGCGGCGCGGATGTTGCTTTCGCTGTGGAAACGTGCGCCCTGCACGCGCACGGCGGAGATCTTGCCTTCGAGCACGCGGAGGGTGACGGTGCCGGGCTCGCCCTGTTGCGGCGGCAGGAAGGCCACCACGCCCCCGAAGCCCGCTTCGGCGTACAGGCGCTGAACGGTCTCGGCCGCACGACGGAGTTCGTCCAGCGTGCGCGGCCCGCGCAGGGGTGCCAGTGCCGCGTAGATCTCTTGCTCCGGCAGCAGCGAGTTGCCCACGACGCGGTAGCTCAGCACGTTCACCTTGGCCGCCGCGGCCGTGGCACCGGCCGGCGCGGCCTGCGCCATCGCGCCGGCAGCACTGCAGCAGGCGGCCAGCAACACCAGCATCCGCCCAATGCGGCGGCCCCTCTTGTTCTTCATGGATGTCCCCGACGCCTGTGTTCTGCGACCCGGTGCGCCATGCCCCGGTGCCGAGTGCCGACCCAGTGTATGCAGCACCGATGCCCGGGCAATGGGTGAAACAAGGGGGAACGCTCCTTCGGGGGATCGGCCGGCCCGCCGCGATAATCCGCGCCGCATGGCCGCAACCCGACCGGAAGAAGCTCAGCGCGTGCGCCTGGACAAGTGGCTGTGGGCGGCGCGCTTCTACAAGACCCGAGCCCTGGCCGCCGAAGAGATCGGCCGGGGCCGCGTGCTCGTCAACGGCGCGGCGGCCAAGGCCTCGCGCGAGTTGAAGCCCGGTGACCGCCTGCTGGTGCGGCAGGGGCCGGTGGAACGTGTCGTGGAGGTGCTTGCGCTGAGCCACGTGCGCGGGCCGGCGCCGGTGGCGCAGGCGCTCTATGCCGAGACCGCCGAGAGCCTGGCGGCCCGGCAGCAGGCCGCTGAACAGCGCCGGCTGGCCGCGGAGCCCGCTTCCAGCATCGAACAGGGCCGGCCGACCAAGCGCGACCGCCGGCGCCTGGCCGACTGGGACCGCTGGAGCGCCTCGATCGACGACTGAACCCGGTCGGCCCGGCGCCCCTGGAAAGACCCGCCCCTTGAAAAGGCCGGGCCGGCCCCCACCCTGCCCCTGTTCGACTTCCACAAGACCATGAACGATCCAGCCGCCACACCTGCCGAACCGACGGGCGCCGCCGAAGCGACGCCCAGCCTGGAGGCCCAGCTCGCCGAGCTGCAGGCCCGCCACACTGAAGTCTCCGACGCCTACCTGCGCGCCAAGGCCGAAGCCGAGAACACCCGCCGCCGCGCCGAGGAAGAAGTGTCCAAGGCGCGCAAGTTCGCCGTCGAGGCCTTCGCCGAGAGCCTGCTACCGGTGGTGGACAGCCTGCAGGCCGCCATCGCCATGCCGGACGCGAAGACCGAGACCGTGCTGGAGGGCGTGCACGCCACGTTGCGCCAGCTCACCTCGGCCCTGGAGCGCAACAAGGTGGTGGCCATCGCCCCGCCCGCCGGCACGAAGTTCGACCCGCACCAGCACCAGGCCATCAGCGTGGTGCCGGCCGAGCAGGACGCCGGCAGCGTCGTGGCCGTCCTGCAGAAGGGCTACCTCATCGCCGAGCGCGTGCTGCGCCCGGCGCTGGTGACGGTGGCCGCGCCAAAGTAGCGCTGCCCACAGGCCGGCGCCCTTGAAAGCCGGCGACTTATCCACAACTCCAACAGCATCGCATCCACTCCACAGGAGCTACAACCAAATGGGCAAGATCATCGGCATCGACCTGGGCACCACGAACTCGTGCGTTGCCATCATGGAAGGCAATACCACCAAGGTCATCGAGAACAGCGAAGGTGCGCGCACCACGCCGTCGATCATTGCCTACCAGGAAGACGGCGAAGTGCTGGTGGGCGCCAGCGCCAAGCGCCAGGCCGTCACCAACCCGCGCAACACGTTGTATGCGGTGAAGCGGCTGATCGGCCGCAAGTTCACCGAGAAGGAAGTGCAGAAGGACATCGACCTGATGCCCTACACCATCGCCGCCGCCGACAACGGCGACGCCTGGGTGGAAGTTCGCGGCAAGAAGTTCGCGCCGCCGCAGATCAGCGCCGAAGTTCTGCGCAAGATGAAGAAGACCGCCGAGGACTACCTCGGTGAAGAGGTCACCGAAGCCGTGATCACGGTGCCGGCCTACTTCAACGACAGCCAACGCCAGGCCACCAAGGACGCCGGCCGCATCGCCGGCCTTGAAGTCAAGCGCATCATCAACGAGCCCACCGCCGCGGCCCTGGCCTTCGGCCTGGACAAGCACGGCAAGGGCGACCGCAAGATCGCCGTGTATGACCTGGGCGGCGGCACCTTCGACATCTCGATCATCGAGATCGCCGACGTCGATGGCGAGAAGCAGTTCGAGGTGCTGAGCACCAACGGCGACACCTTCCTGGGCGGCGAAGACTTCGACCAGCGCATCATCGACTACATCGTCACCGAGTTCAAAAAGGAACAAGGCGTCGACCTGAGCAAGGACGTGCTGGCCCTGCAGCGCCTGAAGGAAGCCGCCGAGAAGGCCAAGATCGAGCTGTCCAGCAACACGCAGACCGACGTCAACCTGCCCTACATCACGGCCGACGCCTCGGGCCCGAAGCACCTGAACATCAAGCTCACCCGCGCAAAGCTGGAAGCGCTGGTGGAAGAGCTGATCACCCGCACCATCGAGCCCTGCCGCGTGGCCATCAAGGACGCCGGCGTGAAGGTCTCCGACATCGACGACATCATCCTCGTCGGTGGCCAGAGCCGCATGCCCAAGGTGCAGGAGAAGGTGAAGGCCTTCTTCGGCAAGGAGCCGCGCAAGGACGTCAACCCCGACGAGGCCGTGGCCGTGG
>CAZBUU010000149.1:0-10630 GCA_964495125.1 uncultured Rubrivivax sp. | reverse complement strand
CGGCCCCGCCCGCGCCGCCGCCGCCCGCGCCCGCTCCGGTGGCCGCCGCGCCCGTGGCGCCGCCGGCACCCGTTCCTGCGCCCGCGCCGGCCGCCGGCAGCGGCTTCTTCGGCTGGATCGGCAAGCTCTTCGGCGGTGGCTCGCGCCCTGCCCTCGCGCCCGTGGCCGCCCCGGTGGCTGCGCCCGAGGCCGCTGTGGCGCCTGCGCCGGCGGCTGGCGAGAAGAAGGAAGGCCGCCGAGGTGAGCGCGGCGAACGGGGTGATCGAGGCGGCCGCGGTGGCCGTGGTGGCCGCGACCGCGACAACCGCGAAGGCGGCCGCGACGGCAACCGCGAAGGCCGTGGCAACCGCCCGCCGCGCGCCGAGGGTGAAGCCCCCGCCGCCAAGGGCGAGCGCGCCGAGCGTCCGCCGCGTGAAGAGCGCAGCGGCGAGCCGCGTGGTGAACGCCGCAACGGCCGCGCCGACCGCGCGCCGCGCGCCGAGGAAGCCAACGCCGAAGCCGGCGCGCAACCGGCCTTCGTCGACACCCAACCGGCCGTGGAAGGCGCCGAGAGCGCAGCGCAGGGCGACCGCGAAGGCGGCCGCCGCCGCCGCCGCCGTGGCGGCCGCGACCGTGGCGAAGGCCGTGGCGACGAAGTGCGCAGCGACGCGCCGGGCGAAGAGCTGTCGACCATCGAAGCCGCGATGGCGGCGCCGGCGGAGGGCGCCGTGGCCCAGCCCGCGGCCGAAGGCGAAGCCCCGGCCGAAGGCGGCGAGCGCGAGCGCGGCCGCCGCCGCGGCCGTGGCCGTGGCCGCGATCGGGAAGAAGCCCGCGGCGAAGAAGGCATGGCGGAGACCGCCGGCGAAGCCGCGGCCGCGCCGGTGGCTGCGGCCGAAGTGGGCGAAGCCCCCGCTGAAATGCCCGCCGCCGCGCCAGTGGCTGCTCCGGTGGCTGCCGCGCCGGCGCCGGCCCGCCGGTCGGCCGAGCCCATCCGCATCGAGCCCTACCAGCTCCCGATGGACAGCCTGCACGCGCTGGCCACCGAGGCCGGCCTGCAGTGGGTGAACTCCGACGCCGACAAGATCAGCGCCGTGCAGGCCGCCATGGCCGCCGAGCCCAAGCCCATCCACGTGCCGCGCGAACCCAAGCGTCACGAGCTGGTCGATGAAGGCCCGCTGGTGCTGGTGGAGACGCGCAAGGACCTGTCGCAGCTGAAGCTGCCGTTCGAGCATCAGCAACAGGGCTGAGGAACCGCGCCGGGCGCCCTGCCCGGCGCGCTTCAGCCGAGGTCGATGTCGCGCAGGCCGCCTGCGCCGTCCGTGGCTTGCAGGCGGTACTGCCGCGACGCGAAGTCGACCTCCAACTCGATGCTGTTCGCGCCCGCTTCCCAGCGCAGCGCCAGCACCGCATCGGCCCGCTCCGGCATCGTGAACCGGCCGCCAAAGGCCGGGTGCGTGTTGCGAAGGCGGATCAGGTCCAGCAGGCGCCCCACCACCGGCCGCTTCAGTGCCACATCGATCGCCGCGGCGTCGTAGTGGCGCCGATTGATGTCGCGGCCGACGCCAGTGCGCGTCAGCAGTTCCATGTCGTTTGCGCCGGCCAGCAAGCCCACGTAGTAGACCTGCGGCACGCCGGGCAGGAAGAACTGCACCGCGCGCGCCAGCAGGTAGGCGCGCTCGTCGCCGCCGAGTGCATCGAAGTACGTGCAGTTCACCTGGTAGAGATCCAGGTTGCTGGCCGCGGCGCCGGTGGCCTTGCGGCTGGTGCCGCCGCTGTTGGCGTGGATGCGCTCCACCAGTGCGTCCAGTTCTTCCGGCGGCACCAGGCCCGGGCGGGCGGCGCGGTCGGAAGCGTCGGCGCCGATGTCGATGATGCCGATGCCATCGTGCGTGTCCAGCACCGTCAGCGCATTGGCCGGGCGGATGCGCACCCAGGCCTTCAGCGGCGCCGCGGTGCCGAAGAAGAAGGCGTGCAGCACCAAAGGCGGCAGCGCGAAGTCGTAGACCCAGTCCACCTGCTTCGCGATCTCGATCTGGCGCTGGTGGTAGCTGTGGATCTCCACCAGCACCTCGATGCCGCGCGTCCTCGCCGACTGCGCGAACTCGCCGATGAACGCGAAGGTCTCCGGCATCATGAAGCCGCTGCCGCCGGCCTTCTTGATGGCGTAGCCCACGGCGTCCAGCCGCACCATGCGCACGCCGGCGGCGGCCAGCGTGTCGAGGATGTTCTCGAGGTAGGCGCGGCCCTGCGGGTGGCGCACGTCGATGTCGGCCTGCTGCGGCGTGAAGGTCGTCCACAGCACCTGGCGGCGGCCGTCGCGCAGCGTGGCCACGGTGAACGGCAGGCCGGGCCGCGGGCGGTACAGGGCCAGCAGGTCGGACTCGGTGGCGCCCTGCGGGAAGACGCTGGCCAGCGTGAGGAAGAGGCCGGCGTACGGTGAAGCGTCGCCGCGCTCCGACCAGTCGCGGAACTGCGGCGAGTCGGTGGACATGTGGTTGACGATGACGTCGGCCATCAGGTCCAGCGCGCCGGTGAGTGCCTTCACGTCGCCCCAGCCGCCCAGGCGCGGGTCGACGCGCGTGTGGTCGATGGGGTCGAAGCCGGCGTCGGCGCCGTCGACGGGGAAAAAGAAGGGCAACAGGTGCACGCCCCCGAACACGCCCTGCAGCGGCCCCTGCAGCAAGGCCGCCAGTTCGCGCAGGCCGCCGCCGCCGAAGCGGTCGACGTAGGTGATGAGCTGGACCTGGTTCTTCATGCGCGGCGCCCGGCGACGGGGACGAACATCACGGCCACCGCGGCCGCGGCCAGCAGCGTGCCGGCCAGGCGGATGACGTTGTCGGGCTGGCCGCCGAGCAGGCTCTGGTAGTACAGCGGCAGGGTCAGCATCTGGATCAGCATCGGGATCACGATGAACATGTTGAAGATGCCCATGTAGACACCGGCGCGTTCGGGCGGGATGCTGCCTGCCAGCAGCACATAGGGGTTGCCCATGATGCTGGCCCAGGCCAGACCCACGCCGAGCATCGGCAGGAACAGCAGCGCCTTGTCCTGGATGGACGGGATGGCCCACATGCCCGCGGCGGCGGCCAGCAAACAGGCCGCGTGCACGGCCTTGGGGCCGAGGCGGCGCACCACCGGCACCATGGCGAAGGCAGCGATGAAGGCGACGAAGTTGTAGAAGCCGCCGATCTGTCCGTTCAGCAGGCTGGCGTCTCGGAAACCCGCCGAGCTGGCGTCCGCCGTCTGGAACATCGTCTTGGCCAGGGACGGCACGATGTAGATCCAGTAGCACATCATCCCGTACCACTGGAACAGCTTCATCCACCAGAGGCGGCGCATCGTCGGCGGCATGTCGCGCAGCGCGGCCACGATCTCCGCCAGCGTGGCCGCCACGCCGCCGGGGCGCGCGCGCAGCGCGGCCTGCTCTTCCGCGCTCAGCGGCAGCTCCGGCACCTTCTTCACGCTCCACCACACGGTGGTGAAGGACAGCAGCGCGCCGATGACGAAGGCGCTCAGCGTCACCTGCGGGATGTGGTTGTCGCCCACCGCGTCCTTGTTCATGCCCAGCGCCACCAGGATGCTGGGTGCCAGGTAGGCCAGGGTTTGTGCCAGGCCGGTGAAGGCGCTCTGCGTGAGGAAGCCCAGCGAATGCTGGTCGGCGTTCAGGCGGTCACTGACATAGGCCCGGTAGGGCTCCATGGTCACGTTGTTGGCCGCGTCCAGGATCCACAGCAGCCCGGCCGCGAACCACAGTGTCGGGCTGAAGGGCATGAACAGCAGGCCCAGGCTGCACAGGATGGCGCCGATGAGGAAGTACGGCGTGCGCCGCCCCCAGCGCGAGACGGTGCGGTCGCTCATGGCGCCGATGACGGGCTGCACCAGCAGCCCGGTCATCGGCCCGGCCAGCCACAGCAGCGGCAGCTTGCTTTCGTCGGCCCCCAGGTACTGGTAGATGGGCGACATGTTGGCCTGCTGCAGGCCGAAGCTGAACTGGATGCCGAAGAACCCGACATTCATGTTGACGATCTGCCAGAACGACAGATGCGGCTTGATCGGGTTCATCGGCTTTCCAGGTTCCTGGCGCTCAGAAGGCGTACTTCAGTGTCACCTTGGCGGTGCGACCGTTGACCGAGCGTGCCGCGCCGCGGCCGTCGTTGCTCTCGGTGTAGCCGATCTTGTTCAGCAGGTTGTTCACCGCGAACTGCACCGTCGCCTGCGGCGTGAGGTTGTAGCTGGCGAAGGCGTTGACCGTCATGTAGGCCGGCAGGTCGATGGTGAGCGCGCCGGTGGGGCCGTCGTCCTTGGACGCCGTGGTGCCGACGATGCTGGCGCCCACCACCGCGTCGTCGCCCAGGCTGAACGACGGCGCCAGCTGGTAGACGATCTTGGCCTGGCGCTTGGGCGTCTTGCCCACCAGCGCGGCGTTGCTGCTCTGCGTGATCTCGGCGTTCGTGTAGGTCAGGCCGCCGGTCATGGCGAAAGCGCCGCTGCGGAAGGCGGCCTCCAGCTCCACGCCCTTGCTGTCGTACTTGTTGGTCGTCACCTTCACCGGCGTGGTTGTCGGGTCGACGTTGATCTCGTCCGTCTTGGCCAGGAAGACCGTGGCGAACACGCTGATGCCGCCGCTGCGCCATTTCACGCCGCCTTCCAGCTGCTTGACCTCGTTCACCGGGATCTTGGTGCTGGTGCCGTTGACGAGGTTGGGGCTGTTGAAGAAGGTGATGCGGTCGGCGTTGTACGCCGCGCCATTGCTCACGCGGCCGAACAGCGCCATGTCCTTGTTCAGCTGGTAGTTGGTGCCCAGCGAGTACGAGGTGCGGCCGAAGTCGTAGTCGATGCTGTTGGGCTTGGTGAGGTCGTACGAGACCCCGGCGTTCGACTGATAGTAGGCGCCGGTGGCGCTGTTGCTGTCGTGGCGCACGCTGCCGTCCAGCGTCAGCGCGCCCAGGTCCCAGGCCAGGCTCAGGTAGGGCGCGCTGGTGCGGTAGGTGGAGTCCTGCGTGTTGCTGCAGCAGCCGCCGAAGCCGGGGCTGCCGTTCACCACGCCAGGCACGTTCAGCAGTTGCGCGTGCTCTCCCGAGGCCGACAGCGAGTACTGGTTGAAGTTCCAGGTCAGGTTGAGCTTCTGGACCGAGGTGTAGAGGCCGCCCGTGGCCGTGAGCCGGGCGCCGTCGCCCATCGGGAAGCTCTTGCTGAGCTTCAGATCGTTGGCGGTCAGGCTGACGTCGTCGACCTTCGTATTGAAGACCACGGCCGTGAAGCGCTGCCCCGTGTAGGCCGTGCCCGTGCCCGGGCCGCTGGCGATGGTGGTGCCGGCGGGCGCGGCCGAGACGTCGTCGCCCGGGAAGATACCGATGAAGCGGCCGCTGTTCTTGGCCCAGCGGAAGTTGTTGGCCAAGCGCAGACCGCCGCCGAGGTCCAGGTCCACCTCGGCGCCCAGCGCATCGCTCTTGGCCGACAGGCCGTCGCGGATGTTGCTGGTGGCGCGGCCGTTGGCACTGGTGAGCGTGCTGTCCAGAGGCCAGCCGGCGTTGTAGAAGGCGGCCTTGCGCGGGTCCAGGCCGGCGATCTCGACGATCTTGCTGCCCTCGAACCTCACCGGCGTGGGCATGAAGGTGGGCGTGCGGTCGTCCAGGTGCTTGAAGCTGAAGCGGATGAAGCCGTTCTTCAGTTCCTGCGTGATGTTGCCGCGGAGTTGACCACCGCCTTCGGTGTCCTTGGCGCCCGGGCGGCCGCCGTCACCCACGCGGTAGAAGCCGCCGACCCAGAAGCGCGTCTTCGGCGCCAGGCGGCCGCCATAGCCCATCTCCACGCGCGTCTGGTCGTAGCCCAGGCCCTTGCTCAGGGCCAGCGAGCCGCCCTGCTCCATGCCGGTCTTGGTGACGTAGTTGATGATGCCGCCAGGGGCACCCGTGGCCAGCGTGCTGGCCGAGCCGCCGCGCAGCACTTCCAGGCGGTCCAGGCCGTTGTCGACGCGGATCCAGCTGTCGGGCGTGGCGAAGGCGATATCGCCGAACTGCAGCACCGGCAGTCCGTCTTCCTGGAACTGGATGTAGCGCGCGCCGCCCGCCGAGATGGGGATGCCGCGCACGCCGACGTTGGCGTTGCTCTCGCCGCCGCTGCTCTCTGAGCGCAGGCCTGGAATCGATCGCAGAATCTCCGCAGCACTGGTGGCGGTGCTGGTGACGATGCTCTCGCCTTCCAAGGTCGACAGCGAGACGCTGGAGCGCATCTTCGTGGTCTTGCCAGAGGAGCCCGTGATGACGATGCGGTCGAGTTGCAGGCCATCGGTGGAGGCCGGAGCCGGGGTCGCCGCAGCGGCCGGGGCCGCTGTCGTCGGGGTGTTCTGCGCCTGGGCGCCAAAGTGAAGCAGGGCCAGCGCCACGGCGGCAGCCAGCGGGGCGACGGTGGGGCGCACTCTTGCGCGGGGGGTCGGTGCCATGTTGTCTCCAGTGTCGTTGAGGTGTGGACCGGGCGTGATTGAAGGCGTAATGCAATCGATTGCAAATCCGGGGAAACCAGCACCCCGAACGAGCGATCTTCTTCAGCGTCGCAGCCGCACGATGAAGGCTTCCCAGGGCCGCAGGGCGCCCGCCATGGGCGCTTCGCGGTTGCTGATGAGCACTTCGGCGCCCACAGGATCGTGACCCGCCGGCCACGTCAGCCAGGCCGTGCGCGGGCTCAGGTTGCAGGCCACCAGCAGCGTGTCGCTCGCCGTGCGGCGCGTGAAGGCGAAGACCTGCGGATCGGCCTCCAGCAGCATCTCGAAGCGGCCGTCCACCAGCGCCGGCACTTCGCGGCGCAGGCGGATGAGGCGGCGGTAGAAGGCCAGCACCGAGTGCGGGTCGGCGAGTTGCACCTCGCGGTTCACGTGGCGGTGGTTCGGATGGAGGGCGAGCCAGGGCGTGCCCTGCGTGAAGCCGGCGCCTTCGTCGGCCGACCACTGCATCGGCGTGCGCGCGTTGTCGCGGCCCTTGGCGCGGATGGCGTGCATCGCCGCATCCATCGGCCAGCCCCGCCGGTGCACCGCTTCGTCGTACCAGTTCAGCGTCTCGATGTCGCGGCACTGCCCGATGTGTGTGAAGGGAAAGTTGCCCATGCCCAGTTCCTCGCCCTGGTAGACGAAGGGCGTGCCGCGCTGGCCGTGCGTCAGCACCGCCAGGCATTGCGCCGCCAGCACCGAGCCATCGCCCCATCGCGACACGGCGCGCGGCTGGTCGTGGTTGTTGAGGTAGAGGCTGTTCCAGCCCACCTCGGCCAGCGCGTCCTGCCAGCGCGCCAGGCACTGCTTCAGCGACACGACGTCCAGCGGCATCAGATCCCACTTGCTGCCGCCGGGCTGCTGGTCCAGGCCCACGTGCTCGAACTGGAACAGCATGCTCATCACGCCGCTGTCGGTGCCGGTGAGCGCGCGCGCGAGTTCCGGCGTGGCGCCGGGCGCCTCGCCCACCGTCAGCACATCGCGCCCGGCCAGCACCTCGCGCTTCATCTCCTGCAGGAACTCCATCAGACGCGGGCCGTTGGCCGCCATCTCCCAGCCCGACTGCAGGAAGCCCGGCTGCATCACCGGCGCATCGGCCAGGCGACCGTCGGGCCCGTGGCGCTTGGAGATGAGGTTGATCACGTCCATGCGGAAGCCGTCGACGCCCTTGTCGAGCCAGAAACGCATCAGCGCGAAGACTTCCGCGCGCACGGCCGGGTTCTCCCAGTTCAGGTCAGGCTGGCGCCGCGAGAACATGTGCAGGAAGTACTCACCCGTGGCTTCGTTCCACTCCCAGGCCGAGCCACCGAAGACCGAACTCCAGTTGGTCGGCGGCCGGCCGTCTTCGCGCGGCTCGCCCCACAGGTAGAAGTCGTGGAAGGGGTCGTCGCGCGATTGCCGGGCGCGACGGAACCAGGCGTGCTCGTCGCTGGTGTGGTTGACCACCAGGTCCATCACCAGCCGCAGGCCGCGCGCGTGCATCGCGGCCAGCAGCTCATCGAAGTCGGCCATCGTGCCGAACTCGGGCTGGATGGCGCGGTAGTCGCTGATGTCGTAGCCGTTGTCGTCGTTGGGTGAGGCGTAGACCGGCGACAGCCAGACCACGTCGATGCCCAGGTCCACCAGGTGGTCGAGCCGGGCCGTGATGCCCTTCAGGTCACCGACGCCATCGCCATCGCTGTCACTGAAACTTCGCGGGTAGATCTGGTAGACGACGCTGCTTTGCCACCAGGGCTGCGACGAGGTGCGGGGAGGGTTCATGGCGGCAAGGCGGGACAGCTTCGTGGCCGCAGAGGATACGTGCGACACGCGAGGGGTCGCCAGGCTGGCCGACGCGCCCTGCATGTGAGAATTCGCACCTGTTCCCCGACGACCGATCTGCACCCCTTCATGGCCACACCCAAGGCGGCAAAGGACCCTGTTCCCCAGGCCGAGCCTTCGCGCACTGCCGCCAGTTCCCGCCGCCTCCAGATGGCCGACGTCGCCCGCCTCGCCGGGGTGTCGGCCTCCACCGTGTCACGCGCACTGGCCGGCAGCCCGCTGATCAACGCCGAGACGCGCGCCCGCATCACCGAGCTGGCGCGCTCGCTCAACTACAACATCAACGTCGGCGCGCAGAACCTGCGCCTGCGCCAGAACCGCACGCTGGGCCTGGTCATCCCCCTGGACAAGGCCACGCGCCAGCATGTGTCCGACCCCTTCTTCCTGTCGCTGATCGGCTCCATCGCCGACGCGGCCACCGAGCGCGGCTACGACGTACTGCTGTCGCGCGTGGACGCCGAGCAGCTGGACCATGCCGCGCAGCTGGTGGACACCGGCCGTGCCGGCGGCGTGCTGCTGGTGGGCCAGTGGCACCACCACGACCAGCTCAACGCGCTGGCGCTGCGCGGCGTGCCGCTGGTGGTGTGGGGTGCGCAGCTGGCGGGCCAGGCCTACTGCACGGTGGGCAGCGACAACGTGGCCGGCGGGCGCCTGGCCACGGAACACCTTCTGGAGCAGGGCCGCCGTCGCATCCTGTTCCTGGGCGACAAGGCACTGCCCGAGGTGGCGCGCCGGCACGAAGGCTTCCTGTCGGCGCTGCAGGCTCGCGGGATCGCCACGCAGCCGGAGCTGCACCTGAACGTGCCCTTCATGGCCGACCTGGCACGGCCCATGATCGACGACTTCCTGGCCGACGCCCCGCCCTTCGATGCCATCTTCGCCTGCTCCGACCTGCTGGCCATGACCACCGTGAACCTGCTTCGCGCACGCGGCATCCGCGTGCCCGACGACGTGTCCTTGGTGGGCTACGACGACGTGGAACTGGCGCGCCAACTGCATCCGGCGCTGTCCACCATCCGGCAGTCCATCGACCAGGCCGGCGTCGCGATGGTCGGCGCGCTGCTGCGTGTCATCGGCGGCGAGAAGGCCGATTCCGTGCAGCTGCCCACCCAGCTGGTGGTGCGCGAAAGCAGCGTCGCCGGCGCCGCCCTGCCGGCGCACAAGGTTCAGGGCAAGCGTTCCAAGGCGCGCTGATAGGCGGGGTCGTGCATCAGCTCGTCCCAGGCGAGCGGTGCCGTCTGCGGCAGCAGCGACAGGCGGCGCTGTTCGCTGTCGGGGTCAGGGTGCCACAGGTCACCGGCGCCTTCGTCCAGCGCCGCCAGCAGGCCGTCCACGGCGGCAACGCCATCGGACGTCTGGTTGCACAGCAACACCAGGTCGCAGCCGGCGTTCAACGCCAGCATCGCGGCTTCGGAGAAGGTCAGCGGTGAGCCGTCGAGCTGGCGCGCGCCGGCCATGCCCAGGTCGTCGCTGAACACGGCGCCGGTGAAACCGAGGCGGCCGCGCAGGACCTCCTTCAGCCAGCGGTCCGAGAACCCGGCCGGACGGTGGTCCACCTTGGGGTAGATCACGTGCGCCGGCATCACGGCGCTGAGCGTGGCGCTGAGCCACTCGTAGGGCTTCGCGTCGTCGGCCAGGATGGCATTCAGGCTGCGCGTGTCGCGAGGAATCGCCACATGGCTGTCGGCCTGCGCCCAGCCGTGGCCGGGGAAGTGCTTGCCGCAATGCGCCATGCCGGCGCGCAGCATGCCGTGGGCCACGCTCTTGGCGAGCATCGTCACCACGCGCGGGTCGCGGTGGAAGGCGCGTTCGCCGATGACGCCGCTGCGGCCGTGCTCCAGGTCCAGCACGGGCGCGAAGCTCATGTCCACGCCGCAGGCGCGCAACTCGGCCGCCATCACGAAACCCAGGGCGCTGGCGGCGTCGGTGGCGGTGAGCGGGTCGTGCATCCACAGCTCGCCCAGCGTGCGCATGGCCGCCAGCGTGGTGAAGCCATCGGTGCGGAAGCGTTGAACGCGGCCGCCTTCGTGGTCCACCACGATGGGCAGGTCCGGGCGGATGGCCTTCACTTCGGCCGTCAGCGCCGTGAGCTGGGCGCGGTTCTCCCAGTTGCGGGCAAAGAGCGCCACGCCGCCGGTGCGCGGATGCTTCAGGCGCTTGCGCTCGGCTTTCGTGAGCGTGGTGCCGGCGATGTCCAGCACGACGGGGGCGTGTTCGTTCACGGGGTGGGTGCTTTCGTTTCGACGACGACGAAGGACACGGCGTAGTCGGTCTCGTCGGTGACGGTGACGTGGCCTTGCAGGCCGCGCGCTTCGAACCAGGCGGCGAGCTCGCCGCTGAGCTTGAGGA
>CAZBUU010000148.1:0-10637 GCA_964495125.1 uncultured Rubrivivax sp. | reverse complement strand
ACGACGTGAACCTGCTCGACCACAACGTGATCCTGGGGCCGCACCCGGCGCTGCCCAACCTGCTGTTCGCCAACGGCTTCAGCGGCCATGGCGTGCAGCAGGCCCCGGCGGTGGGGCGGGCGCTGGCCGAGTGGGTGGCGCAGGGCCGCTACACGAGCCTGGACCTGGGCGCGTTCGGCTGGTCGCGCGTGCTCGAAGGCCGGCCGCTGCGCGAGCTGAACGTCGTGTGAGCCGGCCCGCCGGGCGCACATGAAAAAGGCCGGGCAAGCCCGGCCTCTTCGCTGTCGGAGAAACGAAGAATTACTTCTTCGCTTCTTCCTTCTTCTCGGCCTTCTTCTCTTCCTTCTTGGCGGCCGGCTTCTTTTCGTCCTTCTTGGCGGCTTCGCTGGCCTTCATCGGGGCGCCGGCGGCGTGCGAGGCGGCCTGGGCGTTGAACGCCACGGCGGCGAACATGGCGAGGATCACGGAGGCGAGGGTCTTGGTCATGATGTCGGTCTTTCAGGTGGAAGGAAGGTTGTCGCGGCCTGTCGAAAACGGCGGCCGGCTTGACGGAAACGCGGCACGCAGACTTCGGTTGACGCGCACCGGGGGCTGCAGCATATGGGGTTGACCCGCAGATGGCCGGCCCGGCGCGCGTCCGAATCGCAACCGCTTGCGTACACTCCCCGGTGACCGTGATCACCCGCCTCATCGCCCCGTGGCTGCTCGCCGCCGCGGCGGCCGCGGCCCAGGCCGCACCCTACGTTCCGTCGTCCGACAGCACCGTCCTCGAGCGCCTGCCCGAGCGTGCGGCGGACCCGCGTGCCCGCGAACTGCGTGCCCTGCGCAGCCGCCTGACGGCGGACCCGAACGATGCCGACGCCGCCGCCCGCCTGGCGCGCGCGTACTTCGATCTGGTGGCCGCCGAGGGCGACCCTCGCTACATCGGTTACGCGCAGGCAGCACTTGCACCGTGGTGGAGCGCAGCCGATGCGCCCGACGCCGTGCGCGTCGCGCGTGCGCTGCTGCGCCAGTTCAACCACGAATTCGACGCCGCCACCGCCGACCTGCGCGCCGTGACCGCCCGCACGCCCTCGCACGGCGAAGCCTGGGCCTGGCTGGCGGCGATCGCGATGGTGCAGGCGCGCTACGACGACGCCCGGGCCGCCTGCGCCGCCACGGCCGCAGAGGCTTCGCGGCTCATCGTCACCGCCTGCACGGCGGCGGCGGACTCGCTCACCGGCCGTGCCGCGCCGGCGGCGGGCGCCTTGCGCCAGGCGCTTCGGGACGCCGCCGATGCGTCGCCCGCCGAGCGCCTGTGGGCGCTGACGCGGCTGGCCGAGATCGAAGAGCGGCGCGGTGAGTTCGCCGCGGCCGAGGCGGCCTTCCGCGAGGCGCTGGCGCTCGGCCTGACCGATGGCTACCTGCAGGCCGCCTACGCCGACTTCCTGCTCGACCGCGGCCGCGCTGCCGAGGTGCTGGCGCTGCTGAAGGAAGGTGGCCGCGCCGACGTGCTGCTGCTGCGCCTGGCGCTGGCCGCGAAGGCCGCCGGCGATGCCCGCGCTGCAGCCTTTGCCGATGAACTTGCGGCCCGTTTCGACGCCGCGCAGCGCCGCGGCGACAACAGCCACCGCAAGGAGCAGTCGCGCTTCCTGCTGGCCCTGCGCGGTGACGTACCCCGGGCGCTGGCCCTGGCGCGCGCCAACTGGGCCGAACAGCGCGAGCCGGCCGACGCGCGCATCCTGCTCGAAGCGGCGGTGGCCGCGCGTGACGCCGCGGCGGCGCAGCCGGTGCTGGACTGGATGGCCCGCTCCGGCATCGAGAGCCAGGCCTTGCGCGGTCTGGCGGCGCGGCTGCAGGCGCCGCGGTGAAGCACCTGGCCATCCTCCTGCTGGCGCTGTGGGCGCTGGCCGCGCAGGCGCACAAGCCGTCGGACAGCTACCTCAGCATCACCGTCGGGCCGCAGTCGGTCAGCGGCCGCTGGGACATCGCGCTGCGCGACCTGGATGTTGCCGTGGGTCTGGACGCCGACGGCGACGGCCGCATCACCTGGGGCGAACTGCGCGCGCAGCACGCCGCCGTCGCCGCCTACGCGCTGGCCCGGCTGCAGGTGCAGGCCGACGGCGCCGCCTGCACGGTGACGGTGGGCGCGCAGCAGGTGGACGAGCACACCGACGGCGCCTACACGGTGATGCCGCTGACCATCGCCTGCCCGCGGCCGCCGCAGGTGCTGAGCCTGGGCTACACGCTCTTCGCCGACCTGGACCCGCAGCACCGCGGGCTGCTGAACCTGACGGACTCGACGCGGGCGGGCGCCACGCGCACCGCCATCCTGGGCCCGCAGGCGCCGGTGCAGCGCTTCGAGCTGGCGGCCGAGGCCGGGGCGGCCGCGCAGGCGCTGCAGTACGGCCGCGAAGGCGTCTGGCACATCTGGATCGGCTTCGACCACATCCTCTTCCTGCTCTCGCTGCTGCTGCCGGCGGTGGGGCTCTGGGCCGGCCGGCACTGGCAGCCGGTGGAGCGCTTTCCCGCCGCCTTCTGGGACGTGCTGCGCGTCGTCACCGCGTTCACGGTGGCGCACTCCATCACCCTGTCACTGGCGGCGCTGGGCTGGGTGTCGCTGCCGTCGCGGCTGGTGGAGAGCTGCATCGCCGCCAGCGTGGTGCTGGCGGCGCTGAACAATGTGTGGCCGCTGTTCCACGGCCGGCGCTGGATCGTCGCTTTCCTGTTCGGGCTCATCCACGGCTTCGGCTTCGCCAGCGTGCTGGCCGATCTTGGCCTGCCGCAGCGCGCGCTGGCGTTGGCGCTGCTGGGCTTCAACCTGGGCGTGGAACTCGGGCAACTGGCCATCGTGGCGGTGTTCCTGCCCACGGCCTGGCTGCTGCGGCGCAGCGCGTTCTACCGGGTCGCGGTGCTGCGGGGCGGCTCGCTGGCCATCGCCGTGCTGGCCGCCGTCTGGCTGGCCGAGAGGCTGTTCGAACTCGAGCTGATGCCGTTCTGAGTGCCCCCCGGGCCGATGTCGAAGGCCAGGGTCACGAAGCGGCTGTCCCAGGTGTCGTCGGCCGCCGGGCGCAGCTCGATGGCGCGCAGCAGCCAGCGGCCGGGCAGCGGCGCGGGCATCGTCAGGCGGCCCTGCGCGTCGCTCAGGCGCCAGACGCCCAGCGGGCTGTGCTCGCTGCGCAGTTCCACGGCCAGGCCCGGCAGCGGCTGGCCGTCGCGGCGCACCTGCACGGCGAAGGGCTCGCCGGCGCGCAGCGGGCCGGGCGACTCGATCGCCAGGTCCAGGCCCAGCGGCAGCGCCTCGGCCGAAGGCGCCCCGAGTTCGATGCGCGCGTGCTTGGTGTAGCGCTCGCGCCAGGGCAGGCCGCGCCGCTGCAGGGCCGCCCAGCGCTCGCGCACCGCCGGGCCGGCGCGCAGCTCGTGCAGGTAGAGCGCCACCGTCTCGGGCGGCAGCGTGATGTCGAACACCTCGGACTGCGCCCAGCAGCGCGACATGCCCGGCGCCGGCCGCAGGTGCAGCGCCTCGGGAGCCTCCCGTTCCAGCCGGGGCGTCGTCGACACGCGGCCGGCACGGCAGGCGAGCTCGACCAGGGCCGGCCGCGCGAGCGCCGTTTCCTGCGCCGGGAAGTGGGCCCCGGTGCCGAGCGCCAGCGTCAATGCCCCGTCGTGGTCATGGGCGGGCTCGAACCAGGTGTCGTGGGCGGCCGCCGAAGCGGCCACGAAGCTGAGCAGGAGCGCGGTCTTTCGCATGCCACGTGGTACGCGGCCACGGCCCCGCTGGATTCAGCGGCCGTGCTGCTCGATGGCCAGCGCGGCGCCGCCGAGCGCCGCCAGGGTGTCGGTGATGAGCGCCGTGGGAATGGCCTGCAGGTACGGCTGCAGCCGGCCCTTGGCCTCGAAGCGTTCGCGGAAGCGCGACTCGAAGAAGCGCGCACCCAGCCTCGGCACGATGCCGCCGCCGATGTAGACGCCACCGCGCGCGCCCAGCACCAGCGCCACGCTGCCGGCGAAGCTGCCCAGCAGCGCGCAGAAGCTGTCCACGGCCTGGCTGCAGGCTTCGTCACGCCGGGCCAGGCCGCGTTCGACGATGTCTTCCGGCGCCAGCACTTCGGCGGGCTGCCCCAGCACCGCCGCCACGCCCCGGTGCAGCACCGGCAGGCCGATGCCCGACAGCAAGCGCTCGGCCGACACATGCGGGTGATCGCGGCGCACGGCGGCCAACAGCGCGGCTTCGAAGTCGTCGGCGGCCGCCAGGCTGGCGTGTCCGCCTTCACCCGGCACCGCCACCCAGCCATGGGCCGTGGGCACGAGACCCGCGACACCCAGGCCGGTGCCCGGGCCGATGACGGCCAGCGCAGCGCCCGGCACCGGTGCCGGCGCCAGCGGGCCGATGGGCTGCACCTGCTGCGCCGACAGTCCGGGCAGCGACAAGGCCAGGGCTTCGAAATCGTTCAGGAACAGCAGCGTCTTCAGGCCCAGGTCGGCCTGCGTGGCGGCATGCGAGAAGGCCCAGCCGCTGTTGGTGAAGGCGATGCGGTCGCCGCCCACGGCCGTGGCCACGGCGAAGGCGGCGGCCTGCGGCGGCTGGTAGGCGCTGCCCAGCGCGGTGCCCAGTTGCGCCAGGTAGGTGCGCGCCGCCGCGGCCGGGCCGCTGTGGGCGGTGCAGGGCAGCGTGACGACGTTCGATACCTGCGTGGCACCGGCACCCAACCAGCCGAAACGGGCGTTGGTGCCGCCGATGTCGGCCAGCAGCCAGGGACGGGGCTGGGTGATGCTCATCGGTGTGCGCGCCGTCGTGGGCGTGGGCGAAGGGCGTTGAACAGTTTCACTCTCGGACATGGCGGCGCAGTCAGGCCCGGCGCCTGGTGCAGGCGGCTCGCCGGGGGATCCGCGGCACGGTAGCAAAACTACAGATTCCGGACAAGGGCGCTAACGAGAGCATGTCGCGGGCGATGCGGGTTGCGTGGATCGGGGTCGTGACAGGCTGTAGTGAAGCTACAGTGGGAGGGTGGCACGGCTCGGCTGCCGCTCACCGGGCCGGGTCACGCACAATGCATGCCGTGCCCGACGCACACCCGCCATGACGCCCTTCGCCAGCCCGCGCCTGCTTGCCGACATCGGCGGCACCTACGCCCGTTTCGCCCTCGAGACGGCGCCGGGCCGTTTCGAGCATGCCGTGTCGCTGCGCTGCGCCGAGCATGCGGACTTCCATGCCGCGGTCTCTTCCTACCTCGCGGGCCTGCCTGCAGGGGCCGCGGGCGCCATCGAGCACGCCGCCATCGCCATCGCCAACCCGGTGGAAGGCGACGAGGTGCGGATGACGAACTACCACTGGCAGTTCAGCATCGAGCAGATGCGGCAGCGGCTGTCGCTGCAGACGCTGGTGGTGGTGAACGATTTCACCGCGCTGGCGATGTCGCTGCCGCGCCTGGCGCCGACGCAGCTGCGCCAGGTGGGCGGCGGTGCGCCGCGCGAACACAGCGTGGTGGGCATCCTCGGTTCGGGTTCGGGCCTCGGCGTCAGCGGCCTGATCCCGCTGGCCGACGGCACCGGCACCGGGGCGCTCACGCACGTGGCGCTGGGCACCGAAGGCGGCCACACGAGCTTTTCGCCGCGCGACGAGCGCGAGATCGCCATCCTGCGGCACGCGCTCACGCAGTTCCCGCACGTTTCCTTCGAGCGGCTGCTGTCCGGGCCGGGCATCGAGTTGATCTACCGTGCGCTGAGCCACCGCGCCGGCCGCGAAGCCGAACCGCTGGCCGCGCCCGAGATCACGCGCCGCGCGCTGGACGACACCGACCCCGTCTGCGCCGAAACACTGCAGGCCTTCTGCGCCATGCTGGGCACCGCCGCGGCCAACCTCGCGGTGACCCTGGGCGCCCTGGGCGGCATCTACATCGGCGGCGGCATCGTGCCGCGCCTGGGCGAGTACTTCGACCGCTCGGCCTTCCGCGCGCGCTTCGAGGACAAGGGCCGCTTCAGCGCCTACCTGAAGGCCATCCCCACCTACGTGGTGACGGCGTCGCAGGCCACCTTCGTGGGCGTGTCGGCCATCCTGGCGGCGCAGCTGCGCACGCTGGAGGCCGACCACGGCTCGGCGCTGCTGGCCCAGGTGCAGCGCGCGCGCGACACGCTGAGCCCGGCCGAGCGCCGCGTGGCCGACCACGTGCTGGCCCACCCGCGCGCGGCGCTGTCCGAGCCCATCGCCGAGATCGCCCGCGCGGCGCAGGTGAGCCAGCCGACGGTCATCCGCTTCTGCCGCACGCTGGGCTGCGAGGGCCTGTCGGACTTCAAGCTGCGCCTGGCCTCGGGCCTGTCGGGCACGGTGCCGCTGACGCACACGCAGGTGACCGACAGCGACTCGGTGCTGGAGCTGGGCGTGAAGGTGCTGGGCAACACCGCCAGCGCCATCTTGCAGGTGCGCGACCAGCTCAACCGCGACAACCTCGTGCGCGCCATCGACCTGCTGGCCGCGGCGCAGCGCATCGAGTTCTTCGCCGTCGGCCACTACGGCGTGGTGGCCGTCGACGCGCAGTACAAGTTCCTGCGCTTCGGCGTGCCCTCGTCCAGCTGCACCGACGCGCGGCTGCAGCTGCTGGCGGCCAACGTGCTGACGCCGCGCGACGTGGTCGTGGTCATCAGCAGCAGCGGTCGCGTGGACGACCTGCTGGCCGTCGCCGACCTGGCGCACCAGCGCGGCGCCATGGTGGTGGCCATCACCGCCGGCCAGAGCCCGCTGGCGCGCAAGGCCGACGTGGCGCTGATCGTCGACCACGTGGAGGACGTGGCCACGCACGTGCCCATGGTCAGCCGCATCCTGCACCTGCTCGTGATCGACATCCTGGCCGTGGGTGTGGCCATGAAGCTGGGCCAGGGCCAGGTGGCGGAACTGCCGGCCGATGCCGCTGCCGGCATGGACGAAGCGCAGCCCGCCGCCGGCGCCATCGCCCCCGCACCGCGCGCCCATCGCGTGGCGCCGGGCGTCAGCACCGCCGGCGCGCTGGCGCGGCTGACGTCACACAGCCGCTAGCAGGCGAAGCTCGGCCGGCGTACCGCCGACGGCCGAAGGCGCGATCCACAGGTCGAAGAGCCCCGGCTCCACCACCGGCCGACCGTCGGCACCGACGTAGGCCAGGTGCTGGCGCGTCAGCACGAAGCGCAGCGAGGCGCTTTCGCCCGGCTTCAGTTCCACGGCCTGGAAGCCGCGCAGTTCGCGCACCGGCCGCACCAGCGAAGCCACGCGCTGGTGGATGTACAGCTGCGCGACCTCGCGCATGGCGCGCGCACCGCGGTTGGTGACGGTGACCTGCGCCGTGGCCGTGCCGTCCCAGGCCAGCTGGGCCGCGTCCAGCTCGGTGGCGCCGTAGACGATGTCGCCGTAGCCCAGGCCGTGGCCGAAGGGGTACAGCGGTGCATGCGTCACCTCGCGGTAGCGCGACTTGAAGCGCGTTTCGTCGGGTTTCGTCTGCGGCCGCCCGGTGCTGCGGTGGTTGTAGTGGAAAGGCTGCTGCCCCGTGTGCTGCGGAAAGCTCACCGGCAGCCGGCCTGAAGGCGCGTGGTCGCCGAAGATCAGGTCGGCCAGCGCGTGGCCCGACTCGTTGCCCAGGTACCAGCCGGCCAGGAGGGCCGGTGCCGCGCGCACGGCGCCATTCAGTGCCAGTGCGCGGCCATGCTGCAACACCACGACCAGCGGTTTGCCGGTGGCGGCCACGGCCTCGGCCAGCGCCAGCTGGGGCGCGGGCAGGCCGATGTCGGCGCGTGCCGCCGACTCGCCCGACATCTCGTCGCCTTCGCCCAGCGACAGGACGACCACGTCGGCGCGCGCCGCGGCGGCCACGGCGGCAGCGAGGCCACCCTCCACCGGGCTCTCGATGCCGCAGCCGGCCACCACCTCCAGCGCGTTCGGGTCGGCCAGGGCCTCGCGCAGGCCCTGCTCCAGGCTGACACCGCGCTGCTCGTTCCACAGCGCCCACGGGCCCATCAGGTGCACGCGGTCGCTGGCGAAGGGCCCGATCAGCGCGATGCGCCGGCCGGCCTTGGGCAGCGGCAGCAGACCGCCTTCGTTCTTCAGCAGCACCACCGAGCGGCGTGCCGCCTCGCGCGCCAGCGCCACGGTGGCGGGCAGGCGCAGCCGCGTGCGTTCCTTCTCCGGGTCCAGCGAGCGGTAGGGGTTGTCGAAGAGGCCCAGCGCCTTCTTCACGCGCAGCACGCGGCGCACGGACTCGTCGATCACCGCCACGGGCACCGCGCCTTCGCGCACCAGCTCGGGCAGGTGGCGGTTGTAGATGCCGCTGGCCATCGACACGTCGCAACCGGCCAGGATGGACAGGCGCGCGGCGTCCTTCTCATCGGCGGCGTGACCGTGCGACACCAGCTCGGCGTCGGACGCGAAATCCGACACCACCAGGCCGCGGAAGCGCCACTGCTTGCGCAGCACGTCGGTGAGCAGGCCGCGGTGCGCCGTGGCGGGGATGCCGTTGATGTCGTTGAAGGCCGTCATCAGCGACAGCGCGCCGGCGTCCAGCCCGGCCTTGAAGGGCGGCAGGTGCACGTCGTGCAGCGTGGCGTCGGAAACGTCCACGCTGTTGTATTCCATGCCGCCGCCCACTGCGCCGTAGGCGGCGAAGTGCTTCATCGTGGCCAGCAGGGTGTCGGGGTCGCGCAGGTCCTGGCCCTGGAAGCCGCGCACGCGGGCGGCGGCGAGCACGCGGCCCAGGTAGGGGTCTTCGCCGGCGCCTTCGACGACGCGGCCCCAGCGCTGGTCGCGCGCCACGTCCACCATGGGCGCGAAGGTCCACTGCACGCCCACGGCCGTGGCTTCCAGCGCCGCGGCGCGGGCCGTGCGCTCGGCGAGGTCGGGGTCGAAGGCCGCGGCCTCGCCCAGCGGCACGGGGAACACGGTGCGCAGCCCGTGGATCACGTCGGCGGCGAAGACCAGCGGAATCTTCAGCCGTGTCTGCTCCACGGCCACCTGCTGCAGCGCGCGGCCGCTGGCCACGCCGATGCCGTTGAAGAGGCCGCCCACGCGGCCGGCGGCGATCTCGGTGCGCACCTCGGCCAGGGACTTCGCGGCCTGGGCCGGGTTGATGTCCGGTGCGTCCTCGCGCGCGTTGTCGAAGAAGATGCTCAACTGCCCGGCCTTCTCCTCCAGCGTCATGCGTGCGATGAGGGCTTCGATGAAGGGGTCGTCGTCGCCTGCGGCTTCGGCCGGCATCGCACTGGGGGAGAACAGGCTCATCGCAGTCAGGCCGGCGGATTGGAGAATTTGTCGTCGCATCATGGCCCGCGGACTCTAGCGGCTGGCGTGCCGCCTCCACGTAGAATTCGGGTTCTCCCGAGGAGCGTTGCGATGCGCTGGCCGCCAGGCCACGCACCAGGCTCGGGAATCCGCGCTGGGGCGATGCCGGCCCGCGCGGCTGCAACGGCGCTCGCCCACTGCCTCAACCCAGTGACGAGCATGAGCGCCGAACCTTCCGTCCATTCCACCGTGGCCCCGATGCGCCTGTCGGGCCTGGAGCCCGTCGCCATCGGCGCCGGCAGCCTCTTCGTCAACATCGGCGAGCGCACCAACGTCACCGGCTCCAAGGCCTTCGCCCGCATGGTGCTGGAGGGCCGCTTCGAGGATGCCCTGAGCGTGGCCCGCCAGCAGGTGGAGAACGGCGCGCAGATCATCGACATCAACATGGACGAGGCCATGCTGGACAGCGCCGCGGCCATGGAGCGCTTCCTGAAGCTCATCGCCGGCGAGCCCGAGATCGCGCGCGTGCCGATCATGATCGACTCGTCGAAGTGGAGCGTCATCGAGACGGGCCTGAAGTGCATCCAGGGCAAGGGCATCGTCAACAGCATCTCGCTGAAGGAAGGCGAGGCCGAGTTCAGGCGCCAGGCCAAGCTGGTGCGCCGCTACGGCGCTGCCGCCGTGGTGATGGCCTTCGACGAGAAGGGCCAGGCCGACACCTACCAGCGCAAGACCGAGATCTGCGCGCGCGCCTACCGGTTGCTGGTCGATGAAATCGGCTTTCCGCCCGAGGACATCATCTTCGACCCCAACATCTTTGCCATCGCCACCGGCATCGAGGAGCACGACAACTACGCCGTGGACTTCATCGAGGCCACGCGCTGGATCAAGCAGAACCTGCCGGGCGCCAAGGTCTCGGGTGGCGTGTCGAACGTGAGCTTCAGCTTCCGCGGCAACGACCCCGTGCGCGAGGCCATCCACACCGTTTTCCTGTACCACGCCATCCAGGCGGGGCTGGACATGGGCATCGTCAACGCCGGCATGGTGGGCGTGTACGACGACCTGGAGCCGACGCTGCGCGAGCGCGTGGAAGACGTGGTGCTGAACCGCCGGAAGGATGCCGGCGAGCGACTGGTGGAAGTGGCCGAGAGCGCCAAGGGCGCGGCCAAGGACGACAGCGCGCGCCTGGCCTGGCGTGCCGGCAACGTGAACGAGCGCCTCTCCCACGCGCTGGTGCACGGCATCACCGACTTCATCACCGTCGACACCGAAGAGGCGTGGCGCGCCATCGAAGCCACGGGCGGCCGGCCGCTGCACGTGATCGAAGGCCCGCTGATGGCCGGCATGAACATCGTGGGCGACCTCTTCGGCCAGGGCAAGATGTTCCTGCCCCAGGTGGTGAAGAGCGCGCGCGTGATGA
>CAZBUU010000147.1:0-10683 GCA_964495125.1 uncultured Rubrivivax sp. | reverse complement strand
CGGCCCCAGCCCAGTTCGGCCAGGCGGCACATCATCTCGGCCTCTTCGGCCTGCTGTCGCGTGGCACTGCGTACCAACCGGCCCCGCGCATAGCCGCCCTGCAGCACCAGGTGCGTCACCCGTTCCGGATGCCGGACGGCGTAGGCGATGGCGATGGGCGCGCCTTGCGAGATGCCCAGCAGCGCGAAGCGCTCGCCGCCGGCCTCGTCGGCCACCGCCTCCAGGTCGCGCAGCCAGCTCTGGAAGCTGAGTTCGGGTACCTGCCAGTCCGACAGGCCGCAGCCGCGTTCGTCGTAGCGCACCAGACGGTGACGCGCCGAAAGGTGTCGCAGAAGGTGGCCCCACACCGAGCTGTCGCCATCGTGCTCGAGGTGGGACAGCCAGGTGGCGGCCTTGATCACCGTCGGCCCCTGGCCGCTGACCGCGTGGGCAAGTCGCACGCCGTCGTGACTTCTCAGGAACCTGATCTTCTGCATGGGGTGGCTTCGGTCGCGGCCGGACGCTGCTGGCCGACGACGTGGATTGTGCGAAGACCGACGGCACTGCGGCTGTGCGCAAGACTGTCTTGCGTCGGGCCAAAGCGGGGATGGCCTCGCGCCGGGACATCGGTCACTGTCGCCTCCCGTCGCCGGCCTTTCACACTGCGGCCATGCGCTCCAGTCTCCTCGCTCCTGGACACGACGACGTCGGCACCTTCGCCCGTCTGCTCCTGCTCATCGCCGGGCTGGCCTCCACGGCCCTCGCTGGCCTCCTGTTCGTTTCGTCGACGAAGCAGCCGTGGCCGCTCGCACCGCTGCACGCCGCTTGCCTGGCCGCGATGCAGGCCGCCGCCGCGCTGCCCTGGATCCTGGCTTGGCGCGAACGCGACAGCGCCGCATTGCGAATCCCCGTGGCGCAGATGCTGGCGGGATCGGCAGCCACGCTGCTGCTCACGGCCATTCACCTGGATGAACTTGCCGCACCGCCGCCCGCGGCCTGGGCCTGGCTGGTGATGCATCTCGGCATGGCCGCGGGCGCGGCGGCTTGGCTGCATCGGCTGTCGGACATCCAGGCGCCTGCAGAGCGGCCCGACCGGGCGCTGCTGTTGGCGGGGAGCCTAGTGGGCATCGGTGCCCTCGCTATCGCGGCCGACCCCGCGCTGGCGTCCCGGATGTGGCCTTGGCCACTCGGCCTGGAGCCTGCCGTGCTGTACGGTGGTGCCCTGTCGGGTTGGGCCGTCGCGCTGTTGAAGCTGGCCCGGGAGCGCCGACGCGGCGCCCGTCGGCTCACCCTGTGGGGGCTGGTGGTGCTGGGCGGCCTGGTCAGCCTGGCCTCGTGGTGGTACCGAAGGACGTTTCATCACCCAGCGGCAGGGCTTGCGTGGGCTGGCTTCTTCGTCTCGTTGACGGCCCTGTCATGGCGGCGATTGGCCCGGGCGGGCCATGGCCGGCACGGCCTGTGGATCAGGCCGGCTCGCCCCAACGATCGATAGGCTTGGCGGCATAGGTGGCCAGCGCGTCGATCACCAGGCGCGCGCGGGCCGACAGGCGCGAAGCGGGTGGTGCGACGGCGAACAGCTCGAAAGGAGGGCTGCGCCATTCGGGCAGCACATGCTTCAGCACACCCCGGGCTGCATCAGCCGCGATGGCGAAGGACGGCATCACGGCGATGCCAGCGCCGCTGCGAGCCAGTTGCAGCAGCAACTCGAAGCTGTTGGCACGCACCAGCCTCCGTGGCACCTCGCCGTCGGCCACGCGCCAGAGGCCCTGGGGGCCCAGCGCGGCATGCTCCAGGCACACGTGTTCGACCAGTTCGGACGCGTGCTGCGGTACGCCTTGGCGATCGAGATAGGCAGGGCTGGCGAAGAGCCCACCTTCGAGCGTGGCGAGCCGACGTGCGAAAGCGCGCGAGTCTGGCACCGGGCCGATGCGCACCGCCACGTCGTAGGCACCGGAGACGAGGTCGAGCTTGCGATCGTCCAGCACGATATCGAACCGCAGGCCCGGCTGGCGCGCCAGCAGGTCGGTCAGCACGGGCGCGATGAGTGCCGTCCCCAGCAACGACTGCGGCGCGGTGATGCGCACCAGGCCGGTGACCCTTTCTTCGTCGCCCTCGATCTCTTCCGCGGCCAGAGCCAGTTCGGCCAGCACATTCCGGCAGCGAGAGTGGAAGCGCTCGCCCGGCTCGGTGAGTGACAGGCCGCGTGTTGTGCGAACCAGCAGTGGCGCGTGAAGCTGGGCCTCCAGCGAGGACACGCGACGGCTCACGACACTGGGCGACAGCGCAAGCCTCTGCGCTGCTTCGGCAAAGCTGCCGCAGTCGGCCACGGCGACGAAGGCCTGGACGGCCCCGAGGTCGGTGATCATGGCTGCCTCTGATGACGCGAACGCTTGGCGAACGGCTGCAGGTTGCACAAGACCCCATTTTGACTTCAGGGCTGCAGGCCACGGCGACGAAGGGTCTGCCTCGGCGGCGGGCCGCGCCTGCTAGGGTTGGCCGCCTCGTGGCTTCGCGCCCCGCAGTTGCGGGGCCACGCGCGCCAGCACCACGTCGCTCGTGCCATCGGGCGCCAGCCGCCAGCCCGCCAGGACCAGCTTGCCGTCGGGCTGTACCAGCAGTTCGATGAGTTGCTGGAGGGCGCCGAAGTCGGCACTCAGCACCCCGCCGTTGCCGAAACCGGTGTCGATCGCGCCACTGTCGGTCAGTTGCCACAGGCGCATGTCGCCAGTGGTCGAGACCTGCGCCGTGCCCGCCAGCCACACCGTGCCAGCGTGCTGGGCCAGGCGCACGCCGCCCCGCAGCGTCAGCGGCGGCTCGGTCAGGGTCTGATCGAGGCGTCCATCGGCCTCGAACCGCCGCAGCCGCAGCGGGCTGGGCACGCCCGCGGCCAGCACGCCGGCCACGTTGCCGGCAGCGACGAGGCGGCCGTCGGGCTGGGCCACGACGCTGGTGAAGGCCTCGCCGCGTGCGGCCGCGAGCGTGGTGCGCCCGCCCTGGCCGAAGCGCGGGTCGAAGTCACCGTGCCTGGCGTCCAGCCTCGCGATCACGAGCGCCGGCGGCACGGTGTCGGTGCCCGCCACGCCGTCGGCGCCGACCACGATCACGCCTTCGGGTTGCAGCAGCGCGTCGTTGACGGTGGCCAGCGGCGCCAGCACGCGCTGGCCGTACGGGCCGACGCGGGTGTCGGGCGTGCCGTCGGCGTTCAGGGCCCACAGCATGGCGCGCACGCCGCCGGCGTCAAGCGCCACGTTGATGCGGCCCAGGAGCCAGAGGCCGCCCGAGGGCAGCACAAGCACCTTGTGCACCTCTGCCGTGACGCTCGTTCCTGCGAACTGCGTGTTGGCGCGGCCTGCCTGGCCGAAGCTTGGGTCGGGTGTACCGTCGCTCAGCAGCCGCTGCGCGAAAAGGCGTGGGCGGACGAGGTCGCCGTCGAAGAACTGGCCCGCCACCAGCAGGCGGCCGTCGGGCAGCAGCGCCAGGGCCTGCATCCCCTGCACCTCGCTGCGCACCTGGGTCTGCAGGAAGCGCAGGTTTTCCAAGGCACCGCCCGGGCCGAGGCGCAGCAGCAGACTGCCGGTGCGTCGGTCGCTCTGGGCCAGCACCCGCAGCCCGCCGTCGGGTTGCAGCAGCGCCGCGACCGTGGCCGCCGGGCGCCCGTCCAACGGTACGACGACGCGGCCGTCGGTGCCGAACAGGGGGTCGAAGTTGCCGGCGGCCTGCGCCGAGGGCGCCGCCAGCGCGGCCAACCAGAGACAGCAGGTCGCCAGCGGCGAACTCATGGGGCGGGGCAGGGACATGATGACGGGCTCCGGCAAGGGTGATGCGGTAACCGCGATGTTGTGGACGCCCGACGGCGAAGTCGTGTTGCACCTGTCCCGGACGCCGGCATCGCCGAGGGGCCTGGCGCGCGCGTGGGCGCCGGGGTCGGGACCGGCGTCCCGGTGCCATGCCTACTTGCTTGCAGCGCCCTTCAGCCTCGGCAACCTGGACGCACGCCCACAAGCTGGCACCAATGCTGATGCACCCCCACCCCGTGCCCCCGGATCAGGGGGTGAACCTCCTGCCCCCGGGTGTTAGCTTGCCGGACCTCATGCCTCTGGAGACCCTCGATGAAGAAGTTGGTGTTCTCGGCGCTCCTGGCCTGGGGCCTGTGCGGCGTGGCGGGCGTCGGCCAAGCGCAGTCGCTCAACACGGTGCTGGTGGCCTCGGGGTTGTCGCAACCGCTGTACGCCACGGCGCCGGTGCCCGGCGGCCCGCTCTACGTCGTCGAGAAAGGCGGCCTGATCAAGGCGGTGCAGGGCGGTGTGGCCAGCAACTTCCTGCAGATCGCGGTGGGCACCGCGGGCGAGCGCGGGCTGCTGGGCCTGGCCTTCGACCCGAACTACGCCGTCGAAGGCTCGCCCGGCTACGGCCGCCTCTTCGTCGACTACATCGACCCCAACACGCTGCAGACCGTCATCGCCAGCTACCGCACCAACGGCAACCCGCTGGCGGCCGACCCGGCCACGCGCGTGGAGATCATGCGCATCAACCAGCCGGCCGGCCTGAGCAACCACAAGGGCGGCTGGATCGGCTTCAAGCCGGGTGACGTGAACCACCTGTACATCGCCACCGGCGACGGCGGCAGCGGCAACGACCCGCAGAACCAGGCGCAGAACAGGAACAGCCTGCTGGGCAAGTTGCTGCGCATCGACATCAACCGCGATGACTTCGCCGATCCGAACGTCAACTACGCGATCCCGGCGAACAACCCCTTCGTCGGCCAGCCCGGCGTGCGCGCCGAGATCTTCGCCTACGGCCTGCGCAACCCCTTCCGCAACGGCTTCGACCGCCTCACCGGCAACCTGTGGATCGGCGACGTGGGCCAGAACCAGCGCGAGGAGGTCGACCTGATCGCGGCCAGCAGCCCCGGCGGGCAGAACTTCGGCTGGCGTCTTCGTGAAGGCGACATCGCCACGCCCGGCATCAGCGACCCGCCGGTGGCCGGGCTCACGGGGCCGGCGCTCGTCTACAGCCACAGCGACGGCATCGCCATCACCGGCGGCTATGTCGTGCGCCAGCCCACTTCGCCGCTGTACGGCATGTACGTCTTCGCCGACTACGGCAACGGCCGCGTGTGGGCCATCGACGTCGCGGTGCTGGCCAACGGGCAGCTGCAGGGCCTCGGCGCGACCACCGAACTCACGGCCGCCATCGACACCGGCGGCGGCGGCGCGCTGGGCAACATCTCGTCCTTCGGCGAAGGCGCGGGCGGCGAGCTGTACATCGTCGACTTCGGCGGCAAGGTGGTGCAGGTGGTGCCCCAGCCCGGCACCACGGCGCTGACGGTGCTCGGCTTCGCTTCGACCACGGTGAATGCCGGCGGCACGACCACCGGCACGGTGACGCTCTCGGCACCGGCGGCCGTGGACACCGTGGTGTCGCTGAGCAGTTCGAACGTCACCGCCTCGGTGCCCGCCACCGTGGTGGTGCCGCAGGGCGCGTCGTCGGCGAACTTCGTGCTGTCGGGCTTCGCGCTCGTGCGCAACCAGCGCTCGCTCAGTGCCGTCATCACCGCCACGCTGGGCAGCAACACGCGCAGCGCCACGGTCACGGTGCTGCAGCGTCCTTGACGCGGCCTGTGCCGGCGGGGCCGACCGTATCGTCGGCGGGCGGCCCCCAAGCGTTTCCGCGGTGCCCCCGCCATGAGCCTCATCGCGGGGTCTTCGCTGCGTAGACCGGCACAGACACGAGCCAGGAGGTTCACGATGCGCAGTGGGTGGAAAACCTTGGGGCTGGCCGTCGCCCTGATGGCCACGGGGCCCGCCCTGGCGGGCTGGCGTGAGGACATGCAGACCGCGGGCTTCAACGCCGAAACCGGCAACAAGCAGGCCCTGCGCGCGCTGGAACTGCTGCGGGCCGGCAAGAAGAGCGACGGCTGTCTGCTCGTGCGCCAGGCCCAGCAGAAGCTCAGGTTTGCCACCGAGACCGTGGCCCGGATCTACAAGGCTCAGAAGGGTCAGACCAGCGACAAGGATTACGAACAGATCCGCCAGGCCGGCGAAATGACGGTCAAGAGCTGGCGCGCGGCCGAGCAGATGGAGGCGCAGTACTGCAAATGAGCGCGGTGTCCGGGGTCGGCTGAGCATGCGACGATGCCAAGGTGACGCCGCCCCCCAGCCATCGCCGCGCTGCCTGCGTCCGTTGCCTGCGCCCGCAGGCCACATGCCTGTGCGCCCTGGTGCGGCCGACCGCCCACCGCACCGAGGTGCTTGTCCTGCAGCACCCGCAGGAGCAGCGCCACGCGAAGAACAGCGTGGCCTTGCTGCGCCTGTCGCTGGCACGGTGCGAAGTGATGGTGGGTGAGCACTTCGCCCCCGCGGCGTTGCAGGCGTTCCTGCAGCGCCCCGGCGGGCACACGTGGTTGCTCTACCCGGACGTGCCCGCCGCGCCTGCGCCCCCGGCGCTCGCGCCGGCGGCAGGCCTGCCGCAGCGGCTGGTGGTCATCGACGCGACCTGGCGCAAGAGCCTGCGCATGCTGCTGGAGCACCCGGCCCTGGCCGCGCTGCCGCGCCTCACGCTGGACGCGCCGGCCCCGACGCGTTACCGCGCCATCCGCGCCGCGCGGCGTGCCGACCAGGTCTCGACGCTGGAAGCCACCGTGCAGGCGCTGGCGCAGCTGGAAGGCCCGTCCTTCGACGCCGCACCGCTGCTGGACGCGTTCGGCCGCTTTGTCGTCGGCGTGGCGGCCCGGCGCGGCACTTCAGGTTGCCGTATACCGTAAAGGGTATATTGAAGCTCCGCCCTGACGAACACGCCGCGACCATGAAGTCCTGCCTCCGCCTCACCGTGCTGACGCTCACCGCCGCCCTGAGCCTCTCGGCCCAGGCTGCCGACGCGGTGACCGATGCCATGCAACTGGCCTATGCCCCCTACCGTGCGGCGCTCTTCCGCACCAACGGCAAGTCGCAAGCCGAAGCCCAGCAAGCCCTGGCGCAGGCCCGGCAGGCCTGGGCCGGGGTGGTCGAGCGTTTTGCGGCCAAGCCACCGGCGCCCTACGACCGTGACGCGGACTTCGCCGCCACCCTGGGGCAGGTGCGTGCCGTGTACGACAAGGCCGCCGCCGAGATCGACGCCGGAAAGCTGCCCGAGGCGCACGAAACGCTGGAGGCTGCGCGCGACCTGATGGCCGCGCTGCGCCAGCGCAACGGCGTCGTCGTCTTCAGCGATGCCATGAACGCGTATCACGCCGAGATGGAGCACCTGCTCGTCGGGGGCCACCCGCTGCTGGCCGGGCCGCAGGGCCTGCAGATGCTGGCCGCCCAGAGTGGCGTGCTCGACTACCTGGCGCGGCAACTGCGTTCGCAAGCGCCGGCGGCGCTGCTGCGCAACACCGAATTCGAGGCCTTGCTCAAGGAGGTCGAGGTTTCGGTGCAGAACCTCAAGAAGGCTGCGCTCGACCAGGACGCGACGGCCATCAAGGCCGCGATGTCGAAACTCAAGCCGGCCTACAGCCGGCTCTTCCTGAAGTTCGGTTGAGCTTCAGCTGTTGCTGGCGCGCCAGGCCCACGCGGCCGCGCGCAGCCGCTGCGACAGGTGCAGCGCCACGTTGCGGAAGACCTGGGCGACCAGCAGCGGGTCTTCTTCCCGCAGGCGCAGCAACGTGGCACTGTCCAGCGCATGCACCACGGTCTCGCCCACGGCCACGGCTTCGCCGCTTCGGCCGCCGCCGTCGAGCATCGCCGTCTCGCCCAGCATCATCCCGGGCGACAGGCTCACGTAGCGCTGGCGCGGCGCCGCGTCGCCGGACGCCGCGGCGCTGAGCACGTCGATCGAGCCCGAGGTGATGACGAAGAGCCGGTCGCCGGGGTCACCCAGGTGGAACAGGCACTCGCCCGCCGCCAGGCGCCGGGGCTGCAGGCAGGCCGCCAGACGGGCACGCTGGGCCGCGTCCAGGCCGTTCATCAGGCTCACCTGCTCGATGGGCACCGTCTCGCGCAGCGGCTCGAAGCCGGCCTCGGCCAAGAGGCGCAGCTCGGCCCTTTCCATGGCCCGGTCCATGTCGGCCGCGCCATGCTCGGCCGCCAGGCCCTCGCCGACGAACTGCGCCAGCACGCGGCCGTGGCGGTTGTCGGCGCTCACGCCGGCCAGCAGCAGCGCCTTGCCGCGTTCGGCCAGGCGCCGGCTCAACTGGTGCAGCACCACCGCGCCCGACGAGTCGATCAGGCTCACGCGGCGGAAGTCCAGCAGCAGCGTGTGGCAGCGGGCGTCCAGCGTGTCGGCCCCTTCGGCGATGCGGTCGGCACTGCCGAAGAAGAGCGCGCCTTCCAGCTCCAGCACGCTGACGCGCGAGCGCAGCGGCTGCAGCCGCGCCTCGTCGGCCGCGGCGTAGATGCGGCGCGAAGGCTGGGCGTCGCCCGTGTAGCGCTGGCGCACCAGCGAGCGGTTCATGCTGCGGATGAACAGCATCATCGAGAGCACCGCGCCCACGGCCACCGCGGCCGGGAAGCCCAGCACCACGGTCACGGCGCAGACGCCGCCCACCACGCCCAGCGCCAGCTGCACGTCCGCTTCGCGCCGGCCGCGCCACGCCTGCAGCGCCAGCTGCAGCGACCAGCGGTCGGCCGACAGCAGGTACACCGTGACCATCATGCCGCCCAGCACCGTCTGCGGCAGCAGCGACAGCCCGTGCGCGGCCACCAGGCCCAGCACGGCGAAGCTGCCGCTGGCGATGAACAGGCTGGCGCGCGAGCGGCCACCGGCCTGCAGCATGTGCAGCGCGCGCGGGCGCAGCAGCAGCAGCGGCAGCCCGCCCAGCAGGCCCGAGGCGACGTTGGCGCTGCCCAGCGCCAGCACCTCGCGCCGCGGGTCGGTGCGGGTGTGGCAGGCCTGGTCCATGGCCAGGCTGTTGAGCACCAGCTCCAGCGTGCCGATCAGCGCCATCACCAGGCCGGCGCCGAGCGCGGCCATGGCGTGGCGGGGCAGCAGGGGGTCCGAGGCGGCGTTGAACCAGGGTGCCAGCGCTGCGGGTTGTGGCCAGGCCGGCGGCAGCGCCCCGGTGAGCGGGCCCAGGGTGGCCTGCGGCACCAGGGCATGAAGCAGGGCGTAGGCCCCGCAACCGACCAGCAGACCGAGCAGGGTGGCGGGCATCCTGGGCTGCAGGCGCGGCAGGCCTGCCGTGATGGCCACGGTCAGCGCGCCCACCGCCAGCGTGGCGGGCTGCACCTGCGCCAGCGCCTGCCAGCCGCCGGCCCACAGACTGCCCACGGGCCAGCCGAAGAGCAGCGGCGCGATGGCCAGCAGGGCCAGCAACGCCACACCGTTGATGTAGCCGGCCAGCACCGGCTGCGGCACGAACTTGGCGAAGCGCACCAGCCCGGAAAGCCCCAGGCCGATCTGGAACAGGCCCATGCTCACCACGGCCGCGGCCACCAGGGCCAGCAGCTGCGCCACGGCATTGGGTTCGGTGGCCGCAAAGGCAGGGTCGGCCACCACCCGGGCCACCAGGGTGCCCACCACCAGCACCGGTGCCGCCGAAGGCCCGCCGGCGGCCATGGGCCCGCGGGCCAGCAGCGCCATCACGGCGCCGCCCACCGCGCTGGCGACCAGCGCCGCCGGGATGCCGGTCGCTGCCGCCTGCGGGCCCAGCGCCGCGAAGGCCAGCAGGCCCATCGTCAGCGTCGGGGCCAGGCTGATGAGCATGCCGGCCAGGCCGGCCCGCAGCTCGAGCCAGGCGCGGGCTTCACGCAGCGGGGTGGCTTCGGCTGGGCGCGGGGTCATCGAACAGGGTGAAGCTGCTTGACGCTTGGGGGCGCCGATCTTAGGGGGTCGCGCCAGGCGGGCTGTGCTGGTTGGCCCGCACGACCGGTTCCCCAGCCGGCGGGATTGCCCCGGTGCCGGCCCACGGGGACCATGGGCCGGGGCCTCAGGCGCCCCCCGCCCATGTCCAACTTCCGGGAGCCGATCATGAAACTCTTCCTGCTTTCCACCCTGCTGGCCCTCGTCCTGGCCCTGGCCGGGCCCGCGCCCGCCCGGGCGCAGCCCATCGCGGTCACCGACAGCAGCGTCAACGACGGCGCCTACTTCAGCGGCGGCACGGCCGGCACCTACCAGTCGAACGCGAGCTTCGGCCACACCGCCACCGCAGGGGGGCAGTACAGCTTCAACCTGCGCGGCGACGTGACGGCGCAGTTCACCGGCACGGCGGACTTCTTCGCCTACCAGGGCTATGTCTTCGCCACGCTCGTCACGGGCGCGGCGCCCGTGCAGCTGAGCGACATCACGCTCAGCTACAACGGCAAGGAGGTCCCCAGCGGCGGCTCCACCGCGACCTACGAGGCCCGCAACTACTACCGGGCCGCGCTCTACGTGCCAGGCTTCGGCGATGACCTGTACTACGACACCTACCTCGCACCCCGCAACGCGCAAGGCGTCTACATCGAGGACCTGAGCACACCGCTGGCCGGCACCTACCTCGCGGCCAACACCACTTACAAGCTCTACATGGACGTGTTCCCGTACCTGGATCTGAGCAGCTACCCATCCACTTCTTCGATGCTGGGCTACGCGCTCGAATACGGTGGCAGCGTGTCGCCCGCCTTCGACGGCCTCACGCTGAGCTTCAGCGCCGTGGCCGTGCCGGAACCGGGGGCCTGGCTGATGCTCGCCTGCGGCCTGGTGGCGGTGTTGCGCACCCGCCGTGGCGCCGCGCTCACCAGGGCATCG
>CAZBUU010000146.1:0-10775 GCA_964495125.1 uncultured Rubrivivax sp. | reverse complement strand
GCTGAAAGGCCCGCGCCGGCCGGAAGGCCGGTGCGGAGCCGGTGGCTACTTCCTGACGCTGGCGTCTTCCACCATCACCTCGTAGGCGTAGCCCGGGCCGACCGTGACGTCGGTGCGCACCACGCCGCGCACCGTGACGATGTCACCCACGGCGGCGCTGTCCTTGCTGGTGACCAGCAGGTCGTTGCTGCCGTCCTGCGCCTTGCCGGAACCGTCCTGCAGGTGCAGCCAGTTCTTGCCCATGATGCCGGTGTTGATCTTCACGACACGGGCGCGCACCAGCACCGTCTTGTCCTTCAGGCCCTTCTTGCCCTGCACGACCTCGGCCACCGTGCGGGCTTCGGCGCCGCTGGCCTTGGGCACGGGCGTCTGGGCCATGGCGGCAGCACCGCCGCCGGGCGTGTGCATCGCGCTGGGCATGCCGCCGCCCGGCGGCTTCGCACCGGCCCCTGCACCCGCGACCTCGCCAAAGTAGACGCGTTCGAAGCGGCGCTTCAGCGCCTTGCTCTCGAAGTTGTCCATCGGCATCGCGTTGGCGATGCTGACCTGCGCACCCTTGGTGACCGCTGCGGTGGTGACGGCCGCCCAGGCTTCGCCGTTGCGGGTTTTCAGGCGCAGGTAGGTGTAGCCGTCGACGTTCAGCACTTCCAGCACCTCGCCTTGCAGCGTGTTGGCCGACTGGGCCGAAGCGGCCAGGGGCAATGCCAGGGTGAGGGCGAGGGCGAGGCCGGCAAGCCGGGAAAGGCGCTTCATGGGGTGGGCTTTCGGGTTCAGGAAAACGGGGCGGGTCGCAGGCCACCTGGGAGGCGGTCCGGACCTGCCAGGAAGGGCTACAGCAGCACGATGTCGTACTGCTCCGGATTCATCCCCGGCTCCGCACTCAGCGAAATCGGCTTGCCGATGAACTCGCTCAAGCCCGCCAGGTGCACGCTCTCTTCGTCCAGCAGCATCTCCACCACCGAGGCCGACGCGACGACGCGGAATTCCTTGGGGCTGAACTGCCGCGCCTCGCGCAGGATCTCGCGCAGGATGTCGTAGCAGACGCTGCGCGCCGTCTTGACCTGGCCGCGGCCCTGGCAGGTGGGGCAGGGTTCGCACAGCATGTGCGCCAGGCTTTCGCGCGTGCGCTTGCGCGTCATCTCCACCAGGCCCAGTTGCGTGAAGCCGCTGACGGTGGTGCGCGTGCGGTCGCGCGCCAGCTGCTTGCGCAGTTCGGCCAGCACCGCCTCCTGGTGGTCGCTGCGGCCCATGTCGATGAAGTCGGCGATGATGATGCCGCCCAGGTTGCGCAGCCGCATCTGGCGCGCGATGGACCCGGCCGCTTCCAGGTTGGTGCGGAAGATGGTGTCTTCGAAGTTGCGCGCACCGACGAAGCCGCCGGTGTTCACGTCGATGGTGGTCAGCGCCTCGGTCTGGTCGATGATCAGGTAGCCGCCGCTCTTCAGTTCCACGCGCCGCGCCAGCGCGCGCACGATCTCTTCCTCGATGCCGAAGAGGTCGAAGATGGGCCGCTCGCCCTTGTAGTGCTCCAGCTTGCCCACGGTGCCGGGCATGTAGGTCTCGCCGAAGGCCTTCAGCGCGTCGCACTGCAGGCGGCTGTCGATGCGGATGCTGTGCGTGGATTCGTTGGACAGGTCGCGCAGCACGCGCTCGGCCAGGCTCAGGTCCTGGTGCAGCAGGCTGCCGGCCGGGCGCTGCTGGCCGCGTTCGCGGATCAGCGTCCAGGCGCGGCGCAGGTAGGCGATGTCCTCGGCCAGCTCGGCATCGCTGGCCTCTTCGGCGTTGGTGCGAAGGATGAAGCCGCCGCCCGCGTCGCCCGCCAGCGTGGTGACACGCTGCCGCAGCTGTTCGCGCAGTTCGGGGCTGCCGATCTTCTGGCTGATGCCGATGTGGTTGTCGTGCGGCAGGAAGACCAGCATGCGCCCGGCGATGCTGACCTGCGTGGACAGCCGCGCACCCTTGGTGCCGATGGCGTCCTTGATGACCTGCACGGTGAGCGTCTGGCCTTCGAAGACCTGGCGTTCGATGGGCGGCGGCAGCCCGGAAGGGCGTGCGTCCGGCCGCGGCGCGGGGCCGCCGTTGCGCGGCAGCGGCACGGCCGGCAGGAGGTCGGCCACGTGCAGGAAGGCGGCGCGCTCCAGGCCGATGTCGACGAAGGCGCTCTGCATGCCGGGCAGCACACGCACCACCTTGCCCAGGTAGACGTTGCCGACGAGGCCCCGCTCCAGCGTGCGTTCGACGTGCAGTTCCTGCACGGCGCCGTTTTCGACCACGGCCACCCGCGTTTCCTGCGGAGACCAGTTGATGAGGATGTCCTGCGTGGGCATGGGCGGACTACAGATCGAGCCGGACGCGGGCACGCGACAGCAGCGTGGTGGTCTCGTGCAGAGGCAAACCCATGATACCGGTGTAGCTGCCTTCGATATGTTCGATCCAGGCCGCGATGCGCCCCTGGATGCCATAGGCGCCGGCCTTGCCCTGCGGCTCGCCGCTGGCCACGTAGAGCTGGATCGTGCGTTCGGAGAGGTCCGCGAATCGCACCCGCGATGTGCTCACCAGCATGTGCGCCTGCTTGCCCGCCGTGATGGCCACCGCCGTCATCACCCGGTGCGTGCGGCCGGACAGCGCGCGCAGCATCTCCGCCGCGTGCTCGTCGCTCTGCGGTTTGCCCAGGATGCGCCGGCCCAGGGCCACCGTGGTGTCGGCGCACAGGATGGGCGCCACGGGCAGCTGCCGCTGCGCGAGCCGCCGCTGCGCGGCAGCCAGCTTGCGCAGTGTCACGCGGCGAACGTACTCGCCCGGTGGTTCGCCACTGCGCTCTTCCTCCAGCGCCTCGGCGTTCTCCGTGCGGTCGGGCAGCAGCGGCTGGTGGGCCACGCCGAGCTGCGCCAGCAGCTGGGCGCGGCGCGGGCTCTGCGAAGCGAGGTAGATGAAGTCGGGGGTGACCATCGGCGCATTCTCCACGGCCGCCCCGTGCTGCGTCACTCGCGGTGGTACGGATGGCCTTCGAGCAGCGTCCAGGCGCGGTACAGCGCTTCGGCCAGCAGCACGCGGGCGAAGGCGTGCGGCAGCGTCAGGTCCGACAGGCGCAGCGTCTCGTCGGCCGTGGCCTTCAGGTCGGGCGCCGTGCCGTCGGGGCCGCCAACGAAGAACGCCACGTCGCGGCCGTCACCGCGCCAGGCCTGCACACGTTGCGCGAGTTGGGCGGTGCTCAGGCGCGTGCCGTGCTCGTCCAGCAGCACGCGCCGTGCGCCTTTCGGGCAGGTGGCCTCGAAGCGCGCAGCTTCGGCGGCCATGCATTGGGCGGCTGTCTTGCCGCCGCTGCGCGGCTCCGCCTTCAGCGCCTTCAGCTCCAGCCGCATCTCGGGCGGGAAGCGCTTGGCGAAATCGGCCCAGGCATCGTCGGCCCAGGCCGGCTGGCGTTGGCCGACGGCCAGCACCAGCAGTTTCATCGTCAGGCGCTGCGCTTTGCGGGGGCCCTCTTGGCCGCCGCCTTCTTCGCAGGGGCCGCCTTGCGGGCCGGCGCCTTGGCGGGCGCGGCCTTCTTCACCGGCGCGCGCACGGCCGCTTTCTTCGCCGGGGCCTTCTTCGCCGCCGACTTCGGTGCGGGCTCCGGTTCGCTGGCTTTCACCAGCTTGGTCTTCGCGTCGGCGATCTTCATCTTCACGGCCTTGCCACCCCAGATCTCTTCCAGGTGGTAGTACTCGCGGATGGCCGGCTGCATGATGTGCGCGACGGCCGCACCGCAGTCGACGATGATCCACTCGCCGTTGTCCTCGCCCTCGGTGCTCATGACCTGCATGCCCTGGCTCTTCACCGCGTCGCGCACGCTGGCGGCCAGGGCCTTGGTCTGCCGGTTGCTCGTGCCCGAGGCGACGATCACGCGCTCGAACATCGAGCTCAGGTGCTCGGTGTTGAAGACGGCGATGTGCTGGGCCTTCACGTCTTCCAGGCCATCGACGATGGCCCGTTGCAGCTTGCGGATGTCCATTCAGCTCCCAAGGTCGCCTGCGTACAGGCGGTTCGAATCAATATAGCGCGCCACCCCGGGCGGCACCAGGGGCGAAACGTCCTGCCCCTGGCGGGCGAGGTCGCGGATCGCGGTGGACGAGATGTCCAGCATCGGCAGCGGCACCACGCGGTGCGGGTGGCGCAGCACGTCGGCGTGCGGCGCCTTCGCCGGGCCGGGGCGGTTGGCCACGGCCAGCGTCACCAGGGCCAGCAGGTCGCGCCAGCCGTTCCAGGTGTGCAGGCCGGCGTACTGGTCGGCGCCGATGAGCAGCACCCACTCGGTGGCCGGATGGGCCGCAGACAGGGCGCGCACGGTGTCCAGCGTGAAGCTGGGCCCGGCGCGCTGGATCTCGATGCGGTCCAGCACGAAGCGCGGCTCGCCGGCGATGGCGATCTTCACCATCGCCTCGCGGTGCACGGCCGCGCTGACACCGGCCTTCTGCCAGGGCTGGCCGGCGGGCACCCAGCGCACCTGCTGCAGCGACAGCGCGTCCAGCGCCGCATGCGCCAGCGCCACGTGCGCGTTGTGCACGGGGTCGAAGGTGCCTCCGAAGAGGCCAACCCGTTCGGTCATTCGTTCAGCCAGTCTCGCGGCCGCAGGAAGTCGCTGTACAGGCGCGCCTCGGGCGAGCCCGCCTCGGGCTGCCAGCTGTAGCGCCACTTCACGATGGGCGGCATGCTCATCAGGATGCTCTCGGTCCGCCCGCCGCCGTGCAGGCCGAAGTGCGTGCCGCGGTCCCACACCAGGTTGAACTCGACGTAGCGCCCGCGCCGGTAGGCCTGGAAGTCGCGCTCGCGCTCGCCGTAGGGCGTGGCGCGGCGGCGCTGCGCGATGGGCAGGTAGGCGGGGATGAAGGCATCGCCCACGGCGCGCATCATGGCGAAGCCGTCCTCGAAGGCGCCCTCGTTGAAGTCGTCGAAGAACACGCCGCCCACGCCGCGCGGTTCATTGCGGTGCTTCAGGAAGAAGTACTCGTCGCACCAGGCCTTGAAGCGCGGGTACTTGTCGGCGCCGAAGGGCGCCAGGGCGTCCGCGTTCACGCGGTGGAAGTGGCGCGCGTCGTCCTCGAAGCCGTAGTAGGGCGTGAGGTCCATGCCGCCACCGAACCAGGTGACGGGGTCGCGGCCTTCGGGGAACGCGGCGAGCAGGCGCACGTTCATGTGCACGGTGGGCACGTAGGGGTTCAGCGGGTGCATCACCAGGCTCACGCCCAGGGCCTCGAAGGGCGCACCGGCGAGTTCGCTGCGGTGCTGCGTGGCCGAAGGCGGCAGCGACGCCCCCTTGACGTGGCTGAAGTTGCAGCCCCCGCGCTCCAGCAGGTCCCCCTGCTCCACCAGCTGCGACAGGCCGTCGCCTTCCAGCTTGCCGCCGGCGGGGCGCTGCCAGCCGTCGCGCAGGAAGGGCGCGCCGTCCTCGGCCTCGAAGGCGCCGACGATGCGGCCCTGCAGGCCGAGCAGGTAGTCGCGCACGCGCTGGGTATCGACCATGTCCCGTGTCTCCTTGTCGTTCGTCGTCTACAGCAGGCGGATCGGTGCCGCCAGCTCGGGCCGCTTGCCGCGGCAGTCCGCCAGCGCCGAAGCGATGGCGGCCATGTCTTCCTCAGGCTGGCCGCCCAGCTGCCAGAAATGCCGGAAGCGCACTTCGCGCCGGCCGTAGTCCAGCGCCACCACGCCCAGCGGCACGCCGGCCTGCAGCGCCGTGCGGTAGAAGCCGGTGCGCCAGCCCTCGGTGCGCCGCCGCGTGCCTTCGGGCGACAGGCCCAGCCACATGAAACGGCCCTGCTCGCGGGCCTCGCGCAGCGCGTCCACCATCTGGCCCACCGCGCCCTGCGGCCGGTTGCGGGCGACGGGCAGGCCGCCCAGCCAGCGCAGCCAGCGGCCGAACAAGGGCCAGCGGAACAGCGTGTCCTTGCCCCAGAAGGTGAGCTGGATGCCCACCGACCACTTGGCCAGCACCAGCACCGGGAAATCCCAGTTCGAGGTGTGCGGGTACACCACCAGCACGCCCTGCGGCGCGGGCAGCCCTTCGAAGAGCACGCGCCAGCCGATGAGCTTCAGCAAGGTCGCCGCCACGCGGCTGCCGCGCAGCGTGACAGGCCGCTCGGGCAGCGGCCTAGTGCTGCTTGATGGCACGGTGGCCGATGTCGTTGCGCCACTGCGCACCGGCGAACTGCACTTCGCGCACGCCGGCCAGCGCACGCTGCTGCGCCAGGCGAACGGAGTCGCCCAAAGCGGTGACGCACAGCACGCGGCCACCGCTGGTGACGAGCCGGCCGTCGGCCAGCGCCGTGCCGGCGTGGAAGACCTGCAGGTCGGGCGCACTGCCCGGCAGCGCCGTGATGGCGTCGCCCTTGCGCGGTGCCGCCGGGTAGCCGTGCGCGGCCACCACCACGCCCAGGGCGGTGCGGCGGTCCCACTGCGGCTCGAACTTGTCCAGCGTGCCCTCGGCGGCGTGTATCAGCAGTTCGAAGAGATCGCTCTTCAGGCGCATCAGGATGACCTGGGCCTCGGGGTCACCCAGGCGGCAGTTGAACTCCACCGTGCGCGGCTGGCCCTGCGCGTCGATCATCAGGCCGGCGTACAGGAAGCCGGTGTAGGGCGTGCCGTCCTTGGCCATGCCGGCGATCGTGGGGTTCACGATCTCCTGCATCACCTTGGCATGCACGTTGGGCGTGACCACGGGCGCCGGGGAGTACGCGCCCATGCCGCCGGTGTTGGGGCCGGTGTCGCCTTCGCCGATGCGCTTGTGGTCCTGGCTGGTGGCCAGCGTGAGCACGTTCCTGCCGTCGCACACGACGATGAAGCTGGCCTCTTCGCCGGCCATGAACTCTTCGATGACGACGCGCGCGCCGCCTTCGTTGTGCGCCACGCCCAGGGTGTTGGCGCCCAGCATGTCGTCGATGGCGGCATGCGCTTCGTCCAGCGTCATCGCCACCACCACGCCCTTGCCGGCGGCCAGGCCGTCGGCCTTGATGACGATGGGCGCGCCGTGCTTGTCCACGTGCGCGTGCGCTGCCGCCGCTTCGGTGAAGCTGGCGTACAGCGCGGTGGGAATGCCGTGACGCTGCATGAAGGCCTTGGCGTGGGCCTTGGAGCTTTCCAGCATCGCGGCCGCCTTGGTGGGGCCGAAGATGCGCAGGCCGCGGGCGCGGAAGAGATCGACCACGCCCTGCGACAGCGGCGCCTCGGGCCCGACGACCGTGAGCGCGATCTTCTCGGCCGCCGCGAAATCCGCCAGTTCATCAGGGGAACTCAGCGGCAGGTTCTTCAGCGCCGGATCGGCCGCCGTGCCGCCGTTGCCGGGCGCCACGAACACGGTCTGCACGCGTTCGCTCTGCGCCAGCTTCCAGGCCAGCGCATGCTCGCGGCCGCCGCCGCCGATCACCAGGACCTTCATTCGGACAGGATCGCGTTGTGGAACACGTCCTGCACGTCGTCGAGGTCTTCGATGACGTCCAGCAGCTTCTGCATCCTGGCGGCATCTTCGCCGCTCACGTCCACCGGGTTCTCGGCGCGCCAGGTCACTTCAGCGATCTCGGGCTTCAGGCCGGCGGCTTCCAGCGCGGTCTTCACGGCTTCGAAGTCAGCGGGGCCGCAGAGCACCTCGATCGCCCCGTCGTCGCCGGTGATCACGTCTTCGGCGCCGGCTTCCAGCGCCACTTCCATGACCTTGTCTTCGCTCGTGCCGGGCGCGAAGACGAGCTGGCCCACGTGCTTGAACTGGAAGGCCACGCTGCCTTCGGTGCCCAGGTTGCCGCCGTACTTGCTGAAGGCGTGGCGCACTTCGGCCACGGTGCGCACGCGGTTGTCCGTCATGCAGTCCACGATGATGGCCGCGCCGCCGATGCCGTAGCCCTCATAGCGGATTTCCTCGTAGTTCACGCCTTCGAGGTTGCCCGTGGCCTTGTCGATGTTGCGCTTGACGGTGTCGACCGGCAGGTTCACCGCCTTGGCCTTTTCCACCGCCAGCCGCAGCCGCGGGTTGGAGGCGATGTCGCCGCCGCCCAGGCGCGCCGCGACCATGATCTCTCGGATCACGCGCGTCCAGGCCTTGCCGCGTTTTTCATCCTGCCGGCCTTTGCGGTGCTGGATGTTGGCCCATTTGGAGTGACCGGCCATGAGAGTGAAGGCTCCTGTTGCGCTTGCGCAGAAAAAGGAGATTTTACCGGCCGGACCTGGGCGGGCGGCGGTTCACAGCAGCGGCGCGGTGGGCTACCGTGCCGGGCAGCAGGAACCAGGGGAAGGCCATGACGAAATCGTTCGCAGGTGGGAGATTCACCCGCCGCGGTCTGCTGCAGGCCTTGCCGGCCGCGGCGCTGGGCCTGGGCCGACCTGCGCGGGCGGCGGCGCCAGGGGTGTCTTCGGGCGAGATCCTGGTCGGCCAGAGCATCACGCTGCAGGGCGGCAAGAATGTCTATGGCGCCGAGGCCATGCTGGGCATCCGGGCCGCGCTGGAGGCGGCCAACCGCGCCGGCGGCGTGAACGGACGGCGGGTCGTGCTACGCACGCTGGACGACGAGAGCGACAGCACCAAGGCCGAGGCCCATGCGCGCCGCTTGGTCGAGCAAGGTGTCTTCGTGCTCTTCGGTTCACTCGAAGGCGGGCCCAGCACGGCGGTCATGAAGGCCGCGGTAGACACCAGCACGCCCTTCATCGGGCCGATGGCCGGCCCGCCGGGCTTGCGCCGGCCGCACCAGCCGATGGTGTTCCCGGTGCGGGCCGAGCACCGCGACGAGTTCCGCGCGCTGATCGACCAGGGCAAGCGCATCGGTCTCCAGCGCGTGGCCCTCTTCCATGCCGATTCGGCCGTGGGCCGGGAGCACCTGGCCAACGTGGAGAAGCTGGCCGCAGCCGCGCAGATGGGCTTCGGCGGTGGCGTGCCCTTCAAGCCGGACCTCCCCGACGACCGCATGGGCGCCATCGTGGCCGACTTGCAGCAGCGCAAGGTGGACCTGCTCATCAACCACGGCTCGGCCGGTCTTTTCGGCCGCCTGATCCGCGTCGCACGCGCGGCCGATTCACGCATGGCGATGTGGGGCGTGAACTCGGGCTCCTCGCCACTCGCCGCGGCCCTGGGCCCGCTGGCGCACGGCATGGTGTTCTCCCAGATCGTGCCGCACCCGAACTCGGGCAAGACGGCGCTGGTGCGCGAGTACCAGGCCCGCCTGCCTGCAGGCGCCGAACGCTCCTACGGCAGCCTGGAGGGCTTCATGACGGCCAAGACCCTGCTGGCCGCGCTGCGTGCCGCAGGCCCGACGCCCACCCGCGAATCGCTGCTGGCAGCGTTGGCCCGCTTCGAGGTCGACCTCGGCGGCCTGCCCGTGCGCTGGCGCAGCGGTGATCACACCGGCAGCAGCTTCGTCGACCTGGCCCTGGTGGGCCGCGACGGGCGCTTCGTGCAGTAGCTTCAGCTGCCGCGGCGGCGGCGCGCCAGGCCTGCCACCCCGGCCAGGCCGGCGAGCATCAGCGCCGCCGCGCCGGGCTCGGGCACCGCGGTGGTGATGGAGGCGCCGCGCACGTTCTCGTAGGCGAAGGCGTTCAGCGTGATGCTGAAGTCGGGGTTCACCGTGATGTCGGCGAAGCCGTAGAAGATGTCCGTGCTGCTGTTGCCGGAAGGGTCGCGCAGCGTCAGGCCCAGGAAGCCCTGGCCGCCGGCGGCCCAGTTGCCGAAGGTCGGACCCAGGTCAGGGAAGCCCGCGCCGGGGCTCTGGAAGCCGGTGCCGGCGCCGATGACCGCGCCGACGCCGAAGCGCGCCGGGTTCAGGTTGTCAGCGGCTTCGTAGATGACGCCGTTGCCGCGCGCGAAGAAGCCCTGCGTGTAGATCTGGGCCGCGGGCGTGTTGAAGCTGGTGTCGCGCAGCAGGAAGAACTTGCCGTCCTCGAACAGGGTGTCCGGGAAGAAGAAGCCGCGCACCTCGGCATAGCCGGTGAGCGGGTTGAACCAGACGCCGGTGCCGTCGTTGTTGCCGCCGCCGGGGTTGCTGGGGGTGGACAGCGGTACCGCCAAGCTCGTGTAGATGACTTCCGCCTGGGCCGAGCCGCAAACCGCGGCCACCGCCAACACACCCAGACCCTGGACCCATGAACGCATGCACTCTCTCCCTGTCAGAACACCATCGATTGCCGCCGAGTGTGCCGCAGGGGCCCGCCCCTGCGCACCCCGGGAACATGTGGGCCGGCTCCGGGCCTTCGCTGCCACTAGACTTGCTGCCAAGCCTGCCAGCCGGAGCCTCATCACCATGCCCGACCCCATCCTCGTCGCCCAGCATGGCGACATCGCCTGCGAACTGCTGCCCGCCCTGGCCAACCGCCACGGGCTCATCACCGGCGCCACCGGCACCGGCAAGACCATCACGCTGCAGACCCTGGCCGAGAATTTCAGCCAGATCGGCGTGCCCGTGTTCATGGCCGACGTGAAGGGCGACCTCACCGGCATCAGCCAGCCCGGGAAGATCGGCCCCAAGCTGGCCGCCATCCTGAAGGAGCGCGGCATCGAGGAGCCGGCCAGCGTCACCTGCCCGGCCACGCTGTGGGATGTGTTCGGCGAGGCCGGCCATCCGGTGCGCGCCACCGTCAGCGACATGGGCCCGCTGCTGCTGACGCGCATGCTGGCGCTCAACGAGACGCAGGCCGGCGTGCTGAGCCTGGTGTTCAAGATCGCCGACGACAACGGCCTGGCGATCCTGGACATGAAGGACCTGCGCGCCGTGCTGCAGTACGTGGGCGAGAACGCGAGCCAGTTCACCACCGAGTACGGCAACGTC
>CAZBUU010000145.1:0-10812 GCA_964495125.1 uncultured Rubrivivax sp. | reverse complement strand
CACCATCAGCGGCAGCAGCAGGAAGGTGGGCGCGTTGATGTTCTCGCGGTACCAGCCGGGCAGCCGGCTGACCACGGTGCGGGAATCGCTCACCAGCAGGTCGGCCCCCTTGGCGCACAGGAAGGCGAACAGGTCGCCGGTGGCATGGGCATCGGGCTGCACCTTGAACAGCGTGGCCATGTCCTGCGCCTCGGGCCCGAGCCCCACGCGGCCCATCAACCGCCCGGTCTTCGGCTCGCGCAGGCAGAGCACGATGCAACGGAAGGCCACGCCGCGGTGCATGGCGTCCAGCGCCAGCGGCAGCGATTCGGCGGCGCGCAGCGTGCCAGCCTGGCGGCGCTGCTTCAGATCGGCCACGGCATGGCTGAGCACCGAGTGCGCCGCCGTGGTCGTCGCGCCAGACACGGTACTGGCCGGCCCGCCGGCCGACGCCGGTGCCGGATGCGCCACCGTGCGCGCCTCTTCCATCACCTGCGTGTCTTCCAGCAGCCGGCGCGCCGGCGCGTCATGCGCCACGCGCACGCCCATGGCGTCGGCCAGCGTCTTCATGCGGTCACGGGTCGAGTAGCTGGCTTCCACCACATGGCGCGCCGAGACGCCGATGGCCGGCGCGTAGAGCTCGGCCGCGGCGCGCAGCGCGCGGGCCTGCGCATCGCCGTCGGCACTGAGCATGGCGTCGGCCATGGCGTTGGCGCTGCGGCCCACCCAGCGCAGGCGCTCGCCACCGCGCTCGGGCTTTTCGGGCAGGTCGCCCATGGGTGCGCGCATGGCGCGCTGCAGCGTGTCCGGCAGGCCCCAGGCCTTGGCCACGCCGGCGCCCAGATCGTCCAGCGACAGGCCCAGCACGCGCTTGGCGGCCGCCTCGCGGGCCATCACGTGCAGCACCCCGTCGGAAGGCATGTGCGGTTGCACCTCGATGGCCTGGCGGATCTGCGTCGCTTCCTCAGGCAGGTAGCACTCCACCAGCAGCCGGCCCAGGTTCTGGAACATGGCGCCGAGGTAGGCCTCCTCGGCCTCGCGCGCCACGGGCGTCAGGCTGTCGGCCAGCGTGCCGGCCATCAGTGAGCGCAGGAACTCCTGCTTCAGCAGCGCGGCATGCTGCTTGTCCTCCATGTGCTCCAGCAGCACCACCGACAAGGCCATGTTGCGGATGCCGGCGAAGCCCACCAGCGCCACCGCGCGCGACACCGTGCTGATGCCGCCCCCGGCCACCGAGGTGAAGTGCACCGAGTTCACCATGCGCAGCAGCTTGTTCGTCAGCGCCACGTCCTTGAGGATCTCTTCCGACAGCGAGGCGATGCTCTCCGTCTCCGACACCGCCACCTTCTGGATGCGCACGATGGAGGCCGACAGCGCCGGGAAATCGGTGCGGTGACGCATGCGGCGCAGCAGGAACTCCAGCGTCGCGTGGCTGCTGCCGGCCTCGGGCGCGGCGGCGTCGCTCGGGTTCAGCCAGGCGTCCAGCGCGGTGTGCATGGCGCGCGCACTGTCGTAGCGGGTGCCAAGATCGCGCGAGAGGGCGCGCTTGACGATGCCGCGCAGCGTGGCATCGGCCTTCACATGCGGCGGCAGCGCCAAGTCCTCGCGCTGCACGCGCTCCACGGCGCGGTAGGGGTCGCTCTCGCGCAGCAGCGGCTCGCCGGCCAGCAACTCACCCAGCATGGCGCCGGCGGCGAACACGTCCATGGCCGGCAGCGGCGCCTCGCCGCGTGCCGCCTCGGGCGAGATGTAGCCGGGTGTGCCGACCACCAGGCCGTCGTGCTGCTGGCCGCGCTGGGCCACGCGCGCGGCGATGCCGAAGTCCATCACGCGCGGGCGGCCGTCGCGGCCCATCAGGATGTTGGACGGCTTGAGGTCGCGGTGCACGATGCCCATCTCGTGCGCGGCGGCCAGCGCGTCCAGGATGCCCATCACCACGGCCACGGCCTCGCGCGCCGGCATCGGCTTGCCGCCCTTGCGCGCCTGCGCCAGCGTGGGACCGTCGACGAACTCGAACACCAGGTAGGGCTGGCCCTCGTGCTCGTCGGCCTCGAACACGGGCACCACGTTGGGGTGCGTGAGCCGGCTGCAGGCGCGCGCCTCGTGCAGCCACTGGCTCACGGAGATGGCGTCGGCGCCGGGGTTCATCACCTTGACGGCCACCTCGCGGTCCAGCCGCGGATCGTGGGCCAGCCACACCTGGGCCTGGGCGCCGCGACCGAGCACGCGTTGCAGTTCGAATCGGGCCAGGCGGCCGGCGGCAGCGGTGTGCATCGGGGTGGATGCCGCTCAGAGCGCCGCGCGCGAGGGCGCGGCCGGGAGCTCGTCCAGCGGCGCCGGCATGGTCGGCGCCGAGCCCACGGGGCCGGCCAGCTGGCCCTGCAGCGCGGCCTGCAGGTCCTTGAGGCTGAAGTCGAACTGGCGACCGTAGCGCGACACCACGCGCTGCAGCGCCGGCACCACGCGAGCGGCAGGCTGCAGGATGGCGTCCACCGCCTCGTTGGCGCAGCTGGCCAGCGTGCGCAGCACTTCGTCGTCGGTCTCCGGGTGCCGCACGGGTGTGCCCACGGGCAGGCGGCGCACGAGGTGCAGCACGGCGTCGTCCAGCCCCCAGTGCCGCGCCACGGCGGCGCCGATGGCCTCGATGTCGGCACCCAGCACGGCGAAGGCGGCGCTGGCCTCGTCCATGCCCGGCTCCTCCGGGTCGCCTTCCCTGACGGCCGGCGCGGGCTGCATCAGGCGGCGGATCTGCGCCGTCTCTTCGGGGAAGTGGTAGGTCACCACCAGGCGCCCGATGTTCTGCATGAGGGTGATGAGGTACACCACTTCGGCCTCGTAGCCGGCGGGGCGCAGCGCCAGCGCCGTGCGCCCGGCGCGCTGGCAGCGTTCGATAAGGCGTTCGAGCTCGGCCGCTCCGGTCTCGGACAGCGGCCCGGGCCAGGGGCGCAGCGCCAGCGCGGCGCGGCGCACGCCTTCCATGCCCAGCATGGCGATGGCGCGTCGCACCGTCAGCACCGGGCCGTTGCCCGAGATCTGCGTGCCACGCACCTGGGCCGAGTTCACCAGGCGCAGCAGTTCGAAGGACAGCGCCATGTCTTCCAGCACCACCTCGGCCAGCTCGATGGTGCGCTCGCGCTCCATCATGGCCAGCCTGGCCACGCGCGCCGCCGCGCCGGGCGACGACGGCAGCACGCCAGCCGTGCGCAGCTTGTCGGCCAGCAACGCCAGTGGACCGCCGCCGGCACCGCTTTCGGTGCGCAGCCAGCCTTCCAGCGCGCGCAGCAGCGTGCGCGCATTGCGGTAGCGCTGGCGCTCCTGGCGGTCGGTGGCGCGGTTGACGATGGCGCGCAGCGGCTCGGGCACCGGCTGCGCCGTGGTGAAGGGCAGCCGCACGATGTCCCGCCCGGCCGGCGGCAGCCGCAGCAGCGCGCGGCCGAGATCGGGCTCCTCCAGCGCGGGCTGCCCGGTCAGCAGCAGGTGCATCAGCATCCCGCAGGCGAGCACGTCACGTTCGGCGTCGGCGCGCTGGCGGCGCAGCGCACCGGTCTCGGTGGTGGCGCCCTGGCGCGCGCCGTCGGCGCCGGCCTGGGCCTGCGCCATCTCGGCGGCCACGGCCAGCCCGGCCACGCGCAGCTGCCCGCTGTCGCTGACCAGCATCAGGAAAGGCTGCAGATCATGGTGGCCGACGCCGGCCTCGTGGGCATAGGCCAGCCCCTGCAGGGCCTGCGTGGCCCAGTCGGCGGCGTCCAGCGGCGCCAGGCCAAGGCGCGGCAGCCGCTCGGTGACGGTGGCGTCGTCGCGCGGGTCGTAGGCCACGTAGGGCCAGCCGTCCTGCACGCCGATGTCCACCACGGCGGCCAGCTGGGGGTGGTTCAGCCGCGCGGCCTGACGCACGCCCTGCTGCCAGCGCTCCAGCGCCGCGGCGTCGGCAGGCTGGGTGCGCGGGATCACCAGCATCAGCTCCTGGCCGCTGCGCGGGTCGACGACGCGCCAGGCCATGGTGCGTGAACTCTTGCCCAGCAGCCGCAGCAGCTGCAGACGGCCGAACCAGCGCACCGCCTGGGCGCGGGGCGCGGTGGACGTGTCGGGTGACGGCGCGGGCATGGAGACTCGATTGAAAGGCCTCTACGGGTTTCCCGAAGGCCCGAACAGGGGCCGCTTCGGACCGCAGTTCGCCCGCCGCCGGCCCGGGCGCGCCTGGCGGACCGTTCCGCTACAGCGGCAGCAGCTGCCCGCCGCCGGTGACGATGGCGGCCCGCACGGGGTCGCCCGGCTGCAGGGCCTGCACCGCCGCGACATAGCGCGCCAGCTGCGCGGCATGCAGGGGCAGCGACACGGCATCGCTGTGCAGCTTGTAGTCCAGCACCCACCAGGTGTCGGGGCCGCCTCGGCTGCCGGCCAGCAGCACCAGGCGGTCGATGCGCAGCACCTCGCCGCCTTCGGCCACCGGCACCTCGTTGCCCGCCCAGCGCAGGGCCTCACCGCGGAAAAACGGCGCGACCGCCGCGCTGGTGAGCACCGTGCGCGCCACCTCGGCAGCACGCGGCGCTTCGGCCACCGGCAGCCCGAAGGCCTTTGCGGCGGCCTCGGCGGCGGCCGGCAGCGCGTCCAGCGGCAGCGGCGCGCCGGGGCGGCCGGCCCATTCCAGCAGCCGGTGCACGGTCTGCCCCAGGCGCGCCGCGGCGCTGTCACGCGGGGTGTCCGGCAGCGCGCCAGGCCAGGGCGCCTGCAACTCGGGCAGCACCGGTACCTGGACCGTCTGCGCCCCGGAAGGCGCCACGGGCGGGGGCCGCGGCGCCCAGGCGGCCGCCCGGCCCTCCACGCGCAGCCACCAGCTCGGCGGCCCGCTGCGCCGGTGCGGCTCGGTGCGGCTGAAGACCAGGCGTTCGCGTGCCCGCGTCATGGCCACGTAGAGGCTGTTGAGCTCCTCGCGTCCGGCGGCCGCCGTCTCCTCGTCCACCAGGTCCTGCAGCGAAGGCGGCGGGGCGTCCAGGCTCTTCACGAAGGCGACGCGGCGCGGCGCCACGCTGTCCACCGGCCAGTCCACCAGGACCGTGTGGCGTGCGGGATGGCGCGGCACCGGGTCGCAGTCGGCGATGAGCACGGCGCGCGCCTCCAGGCCCTTGGCACCGTGCACGGTGAGCAGGCGCACGGCGTCCGGCGGCGCGGCGGCCGCGGCCGCCACGCGCCCGGCGCGCAGTTCACGAACGAACGCGTAGACGCTGAGCAGCCGCGCCCCGCGGTGTTCCAGCGCGGCCGCCAGCAAGGCGTCGAGCGCGGCCAGCGCCGCGGCGCGGCGGTCCGCCGGCACGGCGGCGGCCAGGCGGCCACGCAGGTCGCCCTCGTGGACGATGCGGTCCAGCAGGTCGTGCGGCGGCAGCACGGCGGCCGCGGGGTACCAGCCCGCCAGCAGCGCCTGCGCACGCGCCAGGGCGGCCGAGGGCATGTCCTCGGCGGCACGCAAGGCACGCAGCCAGGGCCGGCCGCGGGCGATGCCAGCCAGCCAGAGCAGGTCTTCGTCCGAGGCACCGAACAGCGGGCTCTTGAGCGCGCGCGCGAAGGCCAGGTCGTGCACGGGAGAGGCCAGCGCATCCAGCAGCGCCACCAGGTCCAGCGCCTCCGGCGACTGGTTCAGGTGCAGCGGTTCGGCCACCACGTGCGGCACCGCCAGGGCCGCCAGCGCGTCGGCGACGGCGGCCAGCACGGCGCGCTTGCGTGCCAGCACCATCACTTCGGCCGGCAGGTACCCCTGCGCGTGAATCAGTTCGGCCACGGCGGCGGCCATCTGCGCGGCCTCCTCGGCGCGGCGCAGGGCCTCGGGCTCGCGCCGCGGCTGGGTGAGCGAGTCGCGCCAGCCTTCGAGGGCCTCGACGGGCGGGGCCTTCACGTAGGGCACGCCGGGCAGGCGGCACACGGCGCCCGCGCCATCGGCCCCGGTGGTGTGCGCGCGGAAAGGGCCCCAGCCGTCGGTGAACTGGGCTTCGGCAAAAACGGCGTTCAAGGCGTCGATGACCTCGGGCGCGTTGCGTCGCGTGTGGTCGCAGGCCAGGGCCTGGCCGTCCAGGCCCTGCACGACGAACTCGCGCGCCGCCATGAAGACGCGCGGCTCGGCATTGCGGAAGCGGTAGATGCTCTGCTTGGGGTCGCCGACGATGAACACCGCGGGCGGCTGCTGCCCGCTGGCCCCACCGCCCGCGCCGGCGTAGGACGACAGCCAGCCCTGCAGCGCCTGCCATTGCAGCGGGCTGGTGTCCTGGAACTCGTCGATGAGCACGTGGCGCACGCGCTGGTCCAGCCGTTCCTGCACCCAGCCGGCGATGGTGCTGTCGCCCAGCAGGGCCTCGGCCGCGCGTTCCAGGTCAGGCATGTCCACCAGCCCGCGGCCGCGCTTGAGCCGGCCGTACTCCAGCAGCAGCACGCGCGCCAGGCGCAGCAGCGCGACGTGGTCCTCGTGCGCCTGCTGCTGGTGGCGCATGAGGGCGATGCCCTGCAGCGTCTCGACCACCGACTGCTGCAGCGCCGTGTCGCCCAGCTTCTTGCGCGGCTCGTCTTGCCTGGTGAACAGCGTGGCCCACACGCCCTCGAAAGCGGCCACCGGGTCGACGCGCGACAGCGCGTCGCGCAGCTGCCCGGCCGCCTTCTGCGGAGTGGCGTTCGTTTGCTGCCCCATCTCGCGCGCCAGCAGGTCCAGGTCGGCGGCCAGCGGCTGGCGGCGCAGCAGCTCGGCGGGGTCGGCCAGGCCCTCGCAGATCGGCCACATCGCTGCGGCCGAGGGCACGGCGTCGGCAGCGCGGCCGGCGGCATCGGCACGCTGGATCTCGGCGCTGCGGCGTCGTGCCTGGTCCAGCCACTCCGCCACCGCGTTGCGGCCGTGCCGGCGCACCAGGGCCATGTAGGTGTCGCGCAGCGCGGCGTCACGCTGCACGGCGCGGTGGAAGCGGCGCAGCAGCGCGTCGTGCAGCACCGAGTCGTCTTCCACCAGCTCGTGCTGCAGCGGCAGGCCGAGCGTTGCCACCAGCGACAGCGGCGCATGGGCCAGCAGCTGAGTGAACCAGGCGTGGAAGGTGCGAACCTCGACGGCGCGGCCGGACTTCAGCAGCCGCTCGTGCAAGCCGCCCAGCGCCGGCGCCAGGCGCATCGCCTCGGCGGCCGTCAGGCCCCGCTGGCGCAGCGCCGCGATGCGCGTGGCGTCATCGCAGGCATGAGCGGCATGCGTGGCCAGCCACTCGTCAAGGCGTTCGCGCATCTCGCCGGCCGCCTTGCGCGTGAAGGTGATGGCCAGGATCTGAGGGGGTTCGGCGCCGTCCAGCAAGGCGCGCAGGATGCGCGACACCAGCATCCAGGTCTTGCCGGCACCGGCGCAGGCCTCCACCACCACGCTGCGCCGCGGGTCGCAGGCGGCGGCGTAGAAGGCCTCGGCCGCGGCCGGCTGGCCGTCGATGCGGTAGGCAGGCGTCGTGTTCATGCCCAGTGGTCACGCCGGCACAGGCCACGAGCCTCGCAGGTGTCGCACACCGTGCCTTCACCCAGGGCCGGCAGGCCGGCGCCGGCCTTCAGCCGCTGCCATTCGCCGGCCAGGCCCTCCAGCAGCGCCTGCGCGTCGGCGGCGACGCCGGGCTGTGCGATGACCTCGGGCGCATCGGCGCCGTCGATGGCCAGGTAGGCCGCCTCGAGCTTCTCGTCGGCCCCCAGCAGCGCGGCGTAGAAGGCCAGCTGCACGTCGTCCAGCGGCGTCTTGACCTTGGACTTCAGCGCCTGCGCGGCGCTGGTCTTGTAGTCGATCAGCTGCCGGCGGCCGCCGTCGGCCTCGTCCAGCCGGTCCAGGCGCCCGCGCAGCGCCAGGCCGCCCAGGTTGTCGGGCGCGATGCGGTGGTCGGTTTCGCCGGAGTGCCAGCGCCAGCCCTCGGCATCGCGGGCCGCCAGCCAGGCCGCGTAGGCCGGCGCGAAGCGCTCGAAGCTGGCGCGGAAGGGAAGCAGCTCGGCGGGCTCGATGCCGCGCGCCTGGGTCACGGCGTCGGCGGCCGCCTGCAGCTGCGCCAGAAGAGGCACCGCCGGGTTGCGGTCGCGGTGAAAGCGGTGCAGCACCTCGTGCAGCCACTCGCCGTAGTCGCGCTTGGCCAGCGCCACGTCGAGTTCGTCGTCTTCGGCCAGCCGCAGCACCGCGCGGACGAAGAAGCGGTAGGGGCAGTCACGCAGCGCCTGCAGCTGCGTGGCGCTCAGCGTGCTGGGCAGGGCCTGCGCCGCGGCCGGGGACGGCAGCCGCGGACTGGCGACCGGGCGCACCGCCATGGCCGGCGCTGCCGGCCGCGCCGGCAGGCCAGGCAGGCCGAGGCGGGCGCGTTCGATCAACAGCCACTCGACGTCGGGGCTCTCGGCCACGGGTTCGTCGGCGTCCTGGCGCCGCCTCAGCAGCGTGACGCGTTCGCAGCGCAGCACCTGGGCCAGGGCCAGGCGCTGGCGCAGGCGGCGCGCGGCGGCATGCGCCAGCCCCAGTTGCAGGGCCAGCGCCGGCCCGATGAGCGATGGCCCGGCCTCGGCACCCCCGAGGTGGCGAGCGTCGGCGGCCGGCAGCACCACCTGCGCGAATCCACGTCCGAAGGCGCGTGCCAGCGGCGTCAGCACCACCGGTGCGCCGGGCTCGGCCGGCGGCAGGTAAGGCGCGGCTTCCAGCGTCGCTTCGACCCAGGCGATGAAACCCGGCAGGTCCAGGCGCCATCCGGCCGCGGCGGCGCGCCACACGGCCCGCCCGTCCAGGCCCAGCGCGGTGATCACCTGCTGTCCTGCGGGGTCGGCGGCGAGGGCGTCGAAGCTGCCGTCGCGTGCCAGCACGCCCTGCAAGGTCTCGAGCCAGCCGGCCAGCGGCAGCGGCCCCGTGGCGCGCAACGGCGCCAGGTGACCCTGCGCCTCGGCCCACAGATGCTCGGCGGCTTCGGCCTGCGGCACATGGCGGCGCCTGCGCCACAGCGCTTCCAGCGCGTCGCGCGCCGCCGCGGGCGCCAGGGGCCAGGTCTTCAGCCAGTCCAGCCGGGCGTCGGGACCGGCCTCGGGCAGCGCCGCGCGGAGCAGCGCCACCACGCGGGTGGCGGCGCTGGTGGTGGCCAGCAACCAGCCGGTCTCGTCGTGCAGCGGCAGGCCCTGGCGTTCCAGCAGCGCACGCACCCGCCGCAGCAGGCCCCGGTCCAGCGCCACCAGGCCCACGGGCGTGCGGCCGGCATCGATGGCGCTGATGACCGCGGAAGCCGCAGCGTGGGCCTCCGACTCGAAGTCGTCGCACACGATGCGCTCCAGGCCGCCACCGCCGCCGGCCGGCCGCGCGAAAGGCTGGTCCGGGTGCGGGTCGGCCAGCAGGCGCAGTGACGGCGTGCCGGCATGGCCCAGCAAGCCTTCGGCCAGGGCGTCGGGGCCACCGATCTGCAGGGCCATCCAGGCGGCAGGCCGCAGTTCGAAGAGCCGGTCGGTCGGCGCCGTGGCGCTCTCGACCGCCCAGTCCAGCGCCAGGCGCAGCAGCAGCCCTTCGATTTCGGCCGGGCCCGCAGAGGCACCCAGGGCCTCGCGGGCGGCCTGCCAGAACGACCCACGATCCTCCGGCGCGCGGGCCAGTGCGGCTTCGCGCAGGGTCTGCGCGGCATCGACGAGCAGCGCCACCAGGGCGGCATGGCCGGCCGGATCCCGCCGCTCCCAGGCCGCGCCCCAGGGCTGGCGGGCCAGCAGGGCCGCGGCGGCCAGGCGGTCGCCCACGGCGTCACCGCAACAGGTGCCGGCCGGCACCGGCGCGGGCGGGCCCAGCGTGGCGGCCAGCGTGAGCGGCGTCTCGACCCGCGGCTGCCAGCCCCCGGCCTGCGCCAGGGCGGCGCGCGCCGGCGCCAGCAGTGCCGCAAAGGGCAGCAGCAGCACGGCATCGCGCGGCGACAGGCCCTGCTGCGCCAGCCAGCGCGGCACCTCCGCGGCCACGCGCGACCACAGGCCGGCCTGCTGCCAGGGGCCTTCGAGATCGATCGTCGCTATCGTCGCCATCGGGAGAAATGCAAGGCCCTCGCGGCGCCCGGCCAGGACCGGTGTGCCAGAATTCATTGTGCCCGTCCGGTCGGGTGCGGCCACCCGGCCCGCGCCTTCCCGCCCCGCCGGGGCGGCGGGTCACCGGAGACTTCTCCCCCATGAGCAGCGAACTGATCAAGCACATCACCGACGACTCGTTCAGCACCGACGTGCTGGAATCGGACAAGCCCGTGCTCGTCGATTACTGGGCCGAGTGGTGCGGCCCCTGCAAGATGATTGCGCCCATCCTGGAGGACATCTCCAAGGACTACAGCGGCCGCGTGCAGATCGCCAAGATGGACGTCGACAAGAACACCGAGGTGCCGGCCAAGTTCGGCATCCGCGGCATCCCGACGCTGATGCTCTTCAAGGGCGGCCAGATCGCGGCCACCAAGGTCGGTGCGCTGTCCAAGGCGCAACTCACCGCCTTCCTCGACGGTCATCTATAATCGTCGTCAGCGTCTGGCCCTACCCGGGCCGGGCGGCTGAAACGCCACTGCGCAGCGCCTGCCGGCACCCCGCCGGCCCTCCCCCGCGGAGACGACCGGCCAACCCGCAGTTCCGGCGCCCAAACCACCAGCGTTCGTTGCCCGCACCGCCTTCGGTGCGCCTGCACGCACGCACCACCCCCGAGGGTGCTTTCCCATGCATCTGTCCGAACTGAAGGCCCAGCACGTCTCCGAGCTCATCGCGATGGGCGAGGCGCTGGAGATCGAGAACGTGCAACGCCTGCGCAAGCAGGAACTGATGTTCGCGATCATGAAAAAGCGCGCCAAGGCCGGCGAGCAGGTCTTCGGC